>JBGTFW010000156.1:0-25771 GCA_041747075.1 Pirellulaceae bacterium | reverse complement strand
CCGAAATGCAAAATGGGCGATACACTCGACTGAAATCCGCGGGAGGGCATTTGCTCCTGGTATTGCTTTTTGCCATCCGTATATAAGGTCACTTTTGCACCGAGGCCAGAAGTATTTTTGCCTTCGCCTTCCAGCTTCAGTTGCAAGTACTTGCTGATCATCCCGTTGCTCAGATGGCTGGCGGACTCGAAACCGATCAATCGTTTGGCATAGCGAAGCGTCTTCGTCGTTTTCATGAACATCAGAATAAATCAACCGAATGGACGTCGCAAGAAATTCTCGTTCGCAGCGGCCGCTGGTGAAGTGAGGTCGTTGCGTTGAACCAGTCGCCATTCCAGGGAGAAAGGGTCCTTTTCGTGACGGGACGGCTGGCCGAACCGGCGCTGCGCCGGATTGCCCGGACGCTGGAAAAGGACTTTGGCGTTACCACGGCGATCCAGGTACTTCCCATCTCCGTCGCCGCGCTGATGACTCCCGAATGGATCGCCCGGCACCTGGACGTCCCCGACCATTGCGATCGCGTCATCATTCCCGGCTATTGCGACGGCGATCTCAGTCCGCTCCGCGCCATCGCGCCCGTTCCCGTGGTGGCCGGTCCGCGTGATCTGCGCCGATTGCCGGAATTGTTTGGCGGCGAGTCCGAACCGGTGCCGCTCGACGACTGGTCGATCGAAATCATCGCCGAGATCAACGAAGCGCCACGGCTGGAAATTGACACGATCATTCGCCTTGCCGAAAAGTACCGTGGCGACGGGGCGGACGTGATCGATGTCGGATGCCTGCCTGGCGCGGTTTGGAATGAAGTGGCAACGGCGGTGGGCGAACTCGTCTCGCGAGGCTTCCGCGTTTCCATCGACAGCCTGCAACCCGCCGAAATCCGACCTGCCGTCGAGGCGGGCGCGGAGCTGGTGCTCAGCGTCAACGCGTCCAACCGCCGCGCTGCCGCCGATTGGAATTGCGAAGTCGTCGTGATTCCCGACATGCCGGACAACTGGCTGCAAATGTCCGAAACCGTCGAGTACCTTGCTGCGCGGGGCGTATCGCTTCGAATCGATCCGATCCTTGAACCGGTGGGGTTCGGATTCGCCGCCAGTCTGGCTCGCTACATGGAAGCCCGCCGCGTCTGGCCCGACGCGCCGATGATGATGGGGATCGGCAACCTGACGGAACTGAGCGACGTCGACTCGGCGGGCGTCAATTTTCTCTTGCTGGCCATCTGCGAGGAACTGCGGATTGGCAGTGTCCTGACGACCGAGGTCATCAACTGGGCGCGAACCAGCGTTCGCGAATGCGACATTGCCAGGCGACTGGTTCGCGCCGCGGTTCACGGCAAGACCCCGCCGAAAAACCTCGATGATCGGCTCGTCTGTTTGCGCGACCCGCGGCTGGTTGAATTCAGCGAGGAGGAACTGGCGGAACTCGCCCGCGAGATTCGCGATCACAATTACCGGATTGCCGTCTCGGGAGGCCAGTTGCATTTGCTCGGCGGCGGTGAACGCTGGAGCGACAAGGATGCTTTCGCGTTGTTCGAAAGTTTGCTGAAGGACGGCGGGAAAAACATGGACGCCTCCCACGCCTTTTATCTGGGCTATGAAATGTGCAAGGCCACGATCGCCCGGCAACTGGGCAAACAATACGAGCAGGACGAAGCGCTGCGGTGGGGACACCTGACCGTTGACGAAGTCAGCCATTGTCGGCTAGGGCGCAAACGATCACGACGCAGCGGGCGGCCAACGTGAATCTCCCCGCGAACCCCGTCAACGCGCCCCGTCCCACGTCGCTGTCTCCCGCGCCGGTGGTGCGCGAACTGGACTACGGACTATCTCCGATGATGGCGGCGCGGCGACTGGCGAGACTTCCGCATCTATTGTTGCTCGATAGCGCGATGAGGCACGCACAACTGGGCCGTTACTCCTTTCTCGCCGCCGACCCCGTGCAGTGGTGCCAGCCTGACGAAACGAATGCCCACACGGCGCTCGATTGGCTGGACGAAACGCTTGCAGAATTCGCGACCGCCTGCCATCCGGAGTTGCCCCCCTTCCAGGGGGGCGTGGCGGGATTGTTCGCCTATGAATTCGGTAGGGTTTTTGAAAGGATTCCCGCGCTGACTTGTAATGACTTGCCTGTCCCGCCCGTTTCACTCGGACTGTATGACGTTGTGATTGCCTGGGACCACCAGGCGAAAGGCTGCTGGCTCGTCTCGCAAGGTGTGCCGGTCAACGAACCCGCCGAGCGGAAGAGATTCGCAGGGCAACGCGCCGGGATGTTCGCGGACCTGTTGCAGATCGATTCGCCGATCCTGGAATTTGACGCCGCTCCGCGAAAGCCGCTGGAGTCGCGTTTCATGCAGCCAGTGAACTGGCCGGGACTGCCGGACCTGGTCAGCAACTTTGGCCCGGACCAGTACCAGCGCGCCGTGCAAGGCGTACTGGAATACATTCGTGCCGGGGATGTCTTCCAGGTCAACTTGGCGCAGAGACTGTTGCATCCGGCGGTCGATCACCCGCTGCTGCTGTTCGAGCGGTTGCGAACGCACAACCCGGCACCATTCGCGGCGTATCTGGACGCTGGCCAGGTGACGGTCGTCAGCGCTTCGCCGGAACGGCTGGTGTCGGTGCGCGATCGCGTTGTGGAAACCCGGCCGATCAAGGGAACGCGGCCGCGCACCTTGCGTCCGGAGGTTGACCTCGACGTGGCGCGCGAGTTGCAATCGAGCGAAAAGGACCGGGCCGAGAATGTGATGATCGTCGATCTGATGCGCAACGATCTGTCGCGAGTCTGTACCGACGATTCGGTGCGGGTGACCCAGTTGCTGGGACTTGAGACATACTCGTCGGTATTGCATCTCGTTTCGGCGGTCGAGGGTCGATTGCGGGAGGACGTGCGAGCGAGTGATTTGTTGCGGGCCCTCTTTCCAGGCGGTTCGGTAACCGGCGCGCCGAAAATCCGCGCGATGGAAATCATTTCCGAACTGGAGCAAGTGCCGCGCGGCCCGTGGTGCGGTTCGCTCGGTTATTTCGGACTCGATGGCGGTACAGATTTGAACATTCTTATTCGCACGATTGCGTGCAGTGACGGTTGGTGGCGAATCCCGGCGGGAGGCGGGATCGTGATCGGCAGCGACCCGTCGGCGGAGTACGAGGAAACGTGGACGAAGGCCTCCGCCATGCTCCGTGCCGTGCAGGATCGACATGTCAATTTTGCGCTCCGGCCTGATCAACAGGCCGGGAACGGTCCCCTTGAATTGAGATAATGACAACTTGAATACGACGACGGGTCCGAATCCATTGTCCAATCCCATACTTCTGGTCGACAACTACGACAGCTTCGCCCACAACCTCGCGCGGTACCTGAGACAATTGGGGGAGCGCGTGATGGTCGTTCGCAATGACCAAATCGATCTCGCGGGCGTGCGGGAATTGCAGCCCGCGGCGATTGTCATGTCGCCGGGACCGTGCGCGCCGGACCGGGCGGGAATCTGCCTCGAAGTTGTCGAAGGCTTGCATCGCACCGTGCCGATGCTCGGCGTTTGCCTGGGTCATCAGGCGATTTGTCAGGCCCTTGGCGGGGCGATCGGCCGTGCAACGCCTGTCCACGGACGCGCGACGCCGACGCGCCACTTCGGTCATCCGCTGTTCGACGGAATTCCGTCCCCTTTCGCGGCCGGTCGATACCATTCGCTGGTTGCCCTGCCGGAGTCGGTGCCTCGCGAGCTGGAAGTGATCGCGATCACCGAGACATCCGAAACCGGCGAATCCGATTGCGAGGTGATGGCGGTCGCGCACCGTCGACTCCCGGTAATTGGAGTCCAGTTTCATCCCGAATCGATCCTCACGACTGGCGGGTATCGCCTGCTTGCGAATTTTCTCCGCCTCGCGGGGATTGGGGATTGCTTCCGGTGTTGAAAGTGGCATTTCGGCAAGGTAGCTGGAGCAAAGGGGATGACGTCGTCATTGAAACGACGTCGCGAAAAACGCGGCGCAAGGACACGAAGGACAAGTCCGAATTGTACGCGCGGCTGGGCGTGCGCGAGTATTTTCTTTTTGACTGCCTGGAGGAATACCTCGACCCTCCGTTGCAAGGTTCCCGCCTGACTGGATACCGCCGACTACCTGGAAAAATACGGGTACGAGGAGTTGGTCGGTCAGAAATAGACGATCCAGAAAATCGCCAGCCACGCGATGTCGACGAATTGCCAGTACAGCGAAGTGACATACAGCGATCCCGCACGGCGGCTGTCAAGGCGAACGGGAATGAACCGCAGAAATGCCAGCAATCCCGCGATCAGGTGCAGGGCGTGCATCCCCGTCAGCAGCAGGAAAATGCTCATCCACGCATGGCCGTTGGCAACGACGACGGGCAAGCGCAGTCCGAAATTATGATTGAAGCCAACGAATTTCAGGTCGGCGAGATACTCCAGCATGCGAATCCGTCCGGTAATTGGCTTGAGGCCGAGTTCGAGCCGTTCTTTCTCTACATTCAGTTGTGTCAGTTGTTTTTCTTTCACCGCCAGCCAATCGGCGGTTTCGATATCAGGGTCGGCTGATTGGCGGCTGACGATTCCCAGATTCGAAGCTTCCTCGATGGCGCGGGACATCGACTCAATTTGCTCCTCGACAAAAGGAATTCGCTGGCGGATCACCTGCAAGCGACCTTCGATCCGCCCGCGCAACGCATGAAGTTCGTACAGTTCCAGTTCGAGGACTTCCTCTTCTCCGCGCGTCGTATCGGCGTGAGGAAAAATCTGCCTCGCCATCAGCCTGATCATTCCTTCAGTCCGGTAGGGATCGCCACCGCGTCCCGCGAACATGGCCGTATGGCCGCTGAGATACGATTTCAGTTCGTAGAGTCGGTCCAGCCGTTCCGCGTCGAACTGCCGCGGATTGGCGACGCGCTGTCGCTCCATGACGGCAATCATTTCCGCCAGTCGCTGATCGACTTGTGATACGTATTCAAGATCGGGCTTCTCGAAAATCTGCCGACCGGCAGGTGACGGAAAGAGGCCCAACCGGTACGTCTCGCGATATTCGCCGAACTTGAGCGTGAGAAACACGCAACCGAGCGACATCGCGAGCACGAGAAAGAATTTTGCGGAAAGCGGCCTGTCTCGCCGCGCCGCGGCGCAGGCTGTGTATGCCGCCAGGCCCGACGCCAGTAGAAGGACCGTGTTGAGCAGGCCCAGCCCCAGGGAAACACCCATCGCCGCCGGCGTGGGCCAAGCCGTTTCAACGACTGCGAGCCGCAAGACCAGCGTCGCGGCAATCAATGCCACGAAGAACATCGCCTCGGTCGACAGAAACACCCACATCCCGAGCTGCCCCACGGTCAGTGGCACCGCTTCATTGTGTAAAGCGTGAACCCTCGGTTCCTTGCTCATAACCGGGACGTCAATTCGGAAAGTGTAAGGACCCCAAGCCAGGCAGGCAGATATACGAGCGAAACACGAAAGAGGTATCGTGCGGTTTCATTATCCGGACTGGCCTGAAACCGAACCGAAGCGACGAGATACCAGAGTCCCAGCCCGCTGCCCAAAGCCCACAACGCCGCCTCGACGGGATTTCCCGGCCAAACCGCAACGATCGTGACTGGCAACAAGGCAGCCGCGAACCCTGTCGCGATCCTTCCCGACAACCGCGCTCCGTCCGGCTCGGTCGACGCCATCCGCAAATTCCCCCGTCGGTAATCGTCCTGGTAGAGCCATGCAATGGCCATGAAATGCGGGAACTGCCACAGATACAGTACCGCGAACAACAACCACGCCGGCCCGCCAATGCCGCCCTCACCAGCGGCCGCGGCACCTACAAGGATCGGCATCGCCCCCGCCACGGCACCAACAAACGTATTGAGCCACGTCCGCGGCTTCATCGGCGTGTAAATCCAGACGTAGATGAGCCAGTTGGCAAGCGCGATCGCCATCGCCTGCCAGTTCACCAGCGTCACCAGCCACGCGAGACCGGCACCGAGCGTGACCGCGCCGAAAACCGCGACGCTTCGCGCCGTGAGTCGCTGGTCAGGCAACGGGCGTCGCGACGTCCGCGGCATCATCCAGTCGACGTACCGCTCCAGGTACTGGTTAACCGCGCAACCGCTGGCCGAGACCAGAAACAATCCGATCATCGCGTGAACCATCGAAAGGGGGAGAGCCCACTGATCGACGGAGATCAGTCCGGCGACGGCAACGGTCAACAGCACCATCACCGAGATGCGCGGCTTGGCGAGGATAATGAAATCACGAATCACGCGGGATTCCCGGTGGTCGGCGGCAATAGCGAACGGAGCATTCATGAGTCAAAACCGTATTGTCGAAACTCGCCCGCCAGATTTCCACTGGAAAGGGGCGGGCGATTGACGATCCGCCAGGCCTGGTACGACCGACAGGCCATGACCGTCAGGATACCCAAAATCAATGATCCCAGCGCGCCGTGAGCCGTCACGACGGTCGTTTGCCAAAAGCCCTTTTCGGCGATCACGTATTGGCTGGCAAAGCGGTAGTCGCCGAGAAACCACGGCCAGCCGAACTTGACGGTCCAACTCGCCACGCCCAGTGCGAATTGTCCCGCAATACACACTATCAACATCGCAGCGTACTTGCCCAATCGCACGTCGCGGTAAGCACGATGTCGGCTCACCCACGCCAGCTGCCCGCTTCCCACGAGTACGACCAGCGCGTTCAGGACATGTACGACAACAAGCCCGCAATAGTACGACGGGGCAGCCGTCGCCGATACATGCCGCAAACCCGCGCCGATCGCCAGTTGAATCGCGGCCGCGAAGAGGACAAATAGCGTCAGTCGCAAAAAATTCCTTCCGCGTGTCATGCGGGTCGCCGCCAGCAACGGGGCGCGTTCCGTCCACCAGCGCGAGGAAACACACCAGAGCATCAGGGTAACGATGAAGTACAACGGTCCAACGCATCCGTGAATGAGAGCGAGCGTTCGTTCGTCCAGCACCACACGCAGTCCGCCGAGGACGCCTTGCACCACGACCAGCACCAGCGCGCCGCCGGCCAGCCAGCGGAGTTCCGGGCGCGGCGATCTCCAGGCAAGAACACAAACCACGATCGTGAGCAATCCGGCCAGCGACGCAAGCAGTCGGTGTCCGTGCTCGACAAACAAGTCCCACGGGCCGAAGAACCAGTCGTAGAGGGGATAAAGAAACAGGTTGTACCCATACGTAGTGGGCCAATCGGGTACGGCCATCCCCGCGTCGGATGTCGAGACCAGGCCACCGACTCCGATTACTGGAAAGACGACGAGCACGAGGACCGTCGCCCAGCGATGCAAGTTGTCCCCTTTCACGCCGGTGCCTCCTCGCCCGTTTGCCGCTCGGCGCCGGACCCGTTCGGGAAGCTCGTTTGAGGCTGGTAATCGAGCAGGGACCGCGGGTCGCTGTACTCGTAGGGACCGCGCTCGACGACCGGCTCGCGGAAAAAATTCCCGTGCGGCGGCGGCGACGCTGTCGCCCATTCCAGCGTGTTCGCCTGCCACACATTGTCCGCGGCGCGGGGGCCGGCGAACAAACTGTAAAGGAAATTCACGACAAAGATCAGTTGCGACGCTCCCAGTGCCAGCGCGGCGAAGGTAATGAACTGGTTCAGCGGCAAAAGGTCCTGGAACTGTTCCAGGTGGTACGGATCGGCGTACCGCCGCGGAAAACCCCGCCAGCCAAGGATGTGCATGGGAAAGAACGTCGCGTTGAGCAAGACAAACGTCAGCAGGAAATGGAGCTTGCCGAGCGTTTCATTCATTTTCCGCCCGAACATTTTCGGGAACCAGTAACAGATTCCGCCAAAGACCGCCATGATCGACCCCGCGAAAAGCACGTAATGAAAATGAGCCACGATGTAGTACGTATCGTGGACATATTCATCGACCGTGTTGGCCGCCATGAGAATTCCCGAAAGTCCGCCAATGATGAACATCGATACGAACGCGACACTGAAGAGCATCGGCGTCGTGAATTGAATCCTTCCTCCCCACAGCGTCGCCAGCCAGTTAAAGACCTTGACGCCGCTTGGCAAGGCGATCAGCATCGTCGATACCATGAAGACCGACCCGGCCAGCGGATTCAGGCCGGAAACGAACATGTGATGGCCCCACACGAGAAAACCCATCGCGGCAATTGCGCACGTCGCGTAGACCATCGGTCGGTAGCCAAATAGCGGCTTGCGGGAAAAGCACGAGATCATGTCGGAGACCATGCCCATCGCCGGAAGGATCATGATGTAAACGGCCGGATGCGAATAAAACCAGAACAAGTGTTGCCAGAGCAGCGGTTGTCCCGCGCCGCCCCCAACCGCCGAATTGTTGATGACCAGGTCGTGAGGCATAAAAAATCCGGTGCCAAGGTGCCGATCGGCCAGTTGCATCACGAGCGCCGCGGTGAGGACCGGCAGCGCGAGCGCCTGGAGAATCGCCGTGACGAGCAGGCCCCACACCGTCATCGGCATCCGGAAAAGCGTCATCCCGCGAACGCGAAGAAAGAGGATCGTCGTAATGTAATTCACCGAGCCGAGTATCGACGACGCGCCGACGAAGAGCAGGCTTGCCAGCCAAAGCGACTGGCCGAGGCCGCTGCCAGGTGCCGCTTCCGGTGCCGACGCCAGCGGAGCGTAGGAGGTCCATCCCGCGGCCGGTCCGTATCCTGGCGAAAAAAAGGCGGCAATCAGACACGTGAATCCCGGCCACATCAACCAGTAACTCGCCATGTTCAGCCGCGGAAAGGCCATGTCGCGCGCGCCGATCATCAACGGAATGAGAAAGTTTCCAAACGCGCCGAGAAGAATCGGAATGACCACGAAGAAAATCATGATCGTTCCGTGCATCGTAAAGAGCATCGTGTAAAACTCAGGCGATATCTGGCCCCCTTCAGCCAAAAACAGCCACGGCCCGAAGACCGGCATGTCGCTCCACGGCCACGCCAGTTGCCAGCGAATGGCCATTGCGAGGAATCCGCCAATCGCCATCCACGCCAGCGACGAAAAGAGGAACTGCGCCCCAATGATCTTGTGGTCGGTCGCGAAGACGTATCGCGTCAGCCAGCCGCGCGGCGGCGCGCCGGCGGGCGCGCTCCCGGACTCGTATTGACTGACAAGCTGGATCAACGAACTATTTCCCCCGGACCGCGCCGCGCTGTTCTAACGGTCGTGACCCTGTTGCGCGAGAAGTGTGGAACGCAGCCATTGATCATACTCGACACGTGAGACAACGCGGAGTTTCGCCGCCATTCGATAATGTCCCCAACCGCACAATTCCGTGCAATGGATCTCCCATTCCCCCTCGCCGCTCACCGCGAACCAGACGCGCGAGGCCAGACCGGGCACAATGTCCTGCTTGAGCCGCAGCGCATTGATCGCGAAGCCGTGAATCACATCCTCGCTGGCCAGTTCGAGAACGTTCATCTCGTCGCGCGGAAGGACGAGGACGCCGCTCGAGACGACATCGTCAATGGTGTCGAATTCGCCGTCGCTGCCCGGATAGACGAACGACCAGTCGAATTGTCGCGCCACGACGCGCGCGATTGGCGGCGTGAGCGACTCCTCTCGCTGCTCCGGATCAAAATACATTCGGGGAGCATCGACCTTGTTCAAATTCCAGAAGGGAAGTTGATAGAAAGCCAGCCACACGAGGACCCCGGCGGGAATCGCCGTCCACAGCAGTTCGAGAACGACGTTGCCGTGCCAAAACCGCGCCGACCCGGCGCGGTCGGCGGAAAAACACCACAGCGAGACTCCGAGAATTGTCGCCGTCAGAAAAAATACCACGCCGGCGATCGCGTGAATCAGATTGAATAACCCGTCGACCGAAGTTGTCCGCGGGCCAATCGCTTCCGGCAGCCAGCGATCCGTGACAAACCCGCCGACGCCTGATGCCCCCAGCACGATGACGATGCCAAGTACCGGAACGGCCAAAAACAGCAGACTCCACAACCGGTTCAATGCTGGTGACCCTCGTCGTTCTCGGGAAATCCAGGTTCCTTGACGAACATGACAAGGCTCCATACGTCCTCCTCGGAAAGTCCGCTGGCGGCGGGCATCGTCGTCCCTTCAATTCCATCGGCGATCCGCCGGTACAAGTCCATGGGAGTTCCGCCACCGCGAAAGACCCGATGCTCCAGGTTGCGCGGCCGCAACTTGCGCGGCCGCAGCGCGCCAAGACGGACAAACTCGGCGACCTCGGCGCGATTGTTCTCATCAACCTTGGCGCGCATCAGCCACTCGTTTGTCCAGTCGTCATGGTTTTGTGTTTGGCCGTCGCCGCGACCGGTCTCGCCGTGGCACTGGGCGCAGTTGGCCCGGCCAAAGAAGAGCTGTCGGCCCCGCGCAGCCCACTGGAAACGACTTGAGAAGAGGTCCTCGGGAACGGCGGGCACTTCGGTCACGTTGTTCTCCCGTTCCAGCCATTTGTTGATCACCGGCGTGACGACGTCGTCAATAACGAGGGATAACTGTTCGTCGAATTCGTCGTCGGGGAGACCCGCCCTGGAAGCAAGCAATGGTTCTTTGTCGTTGAGCTGCGAGATCTCCTCCAGTAAAGCCCGCTCGACCTGGCCGCGGATGGTCAGGTACTTGACGTAATCAACGAGGGCGACCAGTTCGTCGCGGTCGAGCAAGCGAAACGAAGGCATCGCCGTTCCCGGAATTCCCTCTTCGAGGATTCGCAGCAAATCCCCGTCGGTGGGCGGTCGATACATTCGCGTCGATTTGAACTTGAACTTTCCCAGCCGAAAGTCGCGCGGATAGGGATTGAGAAAGGCCGCCGTCGGTCCTGCCCCGTCGCCACTTACTCCATGACAATGGGCGCAATGTTCGCGGAACAGTCCGCTGTGTCGTCCTGATCGGTCGCTCGCCACCGGTCCGGCAGCGAGTTTCAGATTCTCCAGGTCGACAATCGAGGCCCAATCCGATTCGACTTCTGGAAAGACTGGATGGCCGGGCGTTCCGAAAAGGGCAATCAGAACGTCGCCCGCTTGCCGAAGGTGCTCGTCGGAGATCGGCTGACCGTCGAGGGACTCCAGTTCGACCGTCCGCCTGTGAACGGCGTTAAGTCGAAACTCCGGTGCGGGCGTGCAGCCCGCCGCAAGGAAAATCAGGAGCAACGACAACGAGACGCCTGTCGAATTCCGGAGTGCTTCGGAAATTTGCGGATGTCGGGACATTGCCAGCAATTGCAAATGAAGCCAAAAGGTGCGGCGCAACTCGACCCGCGCAGTTCACGGGCACGCAAAAAAAGGTTGGCGCGCAACGCCACGGCCGCGCAAGCCACACCCACAGGATAACGTCCCGAAGCCGCGCCGATAACGCCCGAGCGGCGAAAGTCCGCAAATAAGTGCAGCAGCCCCAACGAGCCCAACGGGGCGGCACCAAAACTGCACAAGGCAAGCGATGCGGCGGTCGCCGCACGCGACGCCCCGGGTTCTCCTGGATGAACGGTTCGCAAGGGAATAACAATCAGCGCAACGTCATGACACGTCAACGAGCCTTGCGAGCACGAGTACGGGTACAAGTACGGGCACGAGCACGAGCACGAATTGGAGATCAGGAAAACTCCGTGGAGTGTGGTTGCACAGGTTGCAATCGGCCGGGTAGGTTGCGGAGATGAAATTGCAATCTGGCTCGCCGAAACCGCACGCTTCCTCGCGACACGACACCATCGCTCCGTTGGGAATTCAGCCGGATGTCGCGGTCATTCCCGACGACGGGCCGGACCTCGCCGACGACGAGTCGCCCCGTCATCGACACAATTTTTCCGTCATTTCGTGGTATCAGATTCTGCTGCGCGTCGGCTGGATTTTCAAAACGGAATCGGTAATCGTTCCGGCGGCGCTCGATTCGCTCGGTGCCAGCGGTCTGGTTCGCGGCTTTCTGCCCGTGCTTGGGCGGTTTGGGCAAAGCGTCCCGCCGTTGCTGGCGTGGCCGTCCGTCAAGCGCGCGGAACGGCTGGGACCGTGGCTGGTCGCCAGTACGATCACGATGGCCGGGTCCTTCGCAATGCTGGCCGCCGTTTGGATCGGCGGCTTTCACGTTTACTGGGAAGGCGCGACACAATGGATTTTCCTTGGATTGTACGCGGTCTTCTTTTGTGCCGTCGGACTTAACCAGCTTGTACTCTCGACGTTGATAGGAAAACTGGTCCTGGTTCGTCGCCGCGGACTGCTGATGCTCATGTCCAGTACGCGCGGTGCCGCCATTTCGATCGTCGGGGCGTGGATTCTGCTGGGGCAATGGCTGCACGAGAGCACCGCCGAGTTCGCAGCGATCTTTGGAGTCGCGGCCGGCTGCTTTCTTGTCGCTTCGCTGATCAGCACATTCCTGAAGGAACCACCCGAACCATCCGCCGCGGCGTCCGGTCGCTTTCGCAAGCGCGAGATTTTTCTCGGCGTGTGGCAAATCTGGATGCATGACCGGCGGTATCGCCATGTGGCTGTGATCTCGGGGCTCTTCGGCATGTCAATGACGTTGTTTCCTCACTATCAAACCCTCGCTCGCGTCCAACTGGGTGCTGGTTTCGCGGATTTGTTGCCATGGCTGATCGCGCAGAATGCGGGCGTCGCGGTCTTTAGCGTCCCGGCGGGCTGGGTGGCGGACCGGCTGGGTAACCGCCTGGTGCTACGCATTGTTTTGATTTTCCTTGCGATTGTACCGGTCCTTGCGGTGTACTTTTCCCAGCAACCGGCGTTTGGGCGGAGCGGATTTACGGCCCTGTTTTTTCTCCTTGGACTGACTCCGGTCACGATGCGGGTGTTATCGAATTTCTCGCTTGAGTTCGCGGAACCCGCCGAGCACGCGCGGTATCTGACGGCGCAGACGTTTGCGATGGCCTTGCCGGTCGTTTTGACTTCGGTCCTATTCGGTTGGACGTTCGACTATCTGGGACCGGACGTCGTTTTTGGGATGGTCGCGGGTTGTCTTTTGATTGCATGGTTGCTTACATTCTTTCTCGAGGAACCGCGTCATGGATCACAGAATTCGTGAATTCGCCGGTCTGGACGTTTTTTGAGGCAAAATTCCTGCCCGCGACGCTTGTTAATACTGCACAAGCCGGTCTGGATTTTCTACAATCGGGGAGCTGCGGTGTAAGTCTTGCGAGTGGACCGCGGCAGCGACACATTTCGCAAGTCTTTTTCAGAAAGTCACTTCGATGAGAACTCTTCTTCTTGCGCTGGTTCTGCCAGCCCTGTTAGCGCTCCCGGTTTCCGCGCAGGAAACCCCGGACCTTGAAGGCGTCAAGTGCGTCATGCAATGCGACAATGACGTGAACGCCGAAAAATCGATCGAGTACATGGACGCCAAATTGTATTTCTGCTGCGACGAGTGCATGGCGGAATTTCAGGATGCCCCGGAATCGCACGCCGCGATGGCCAATCATCAATTGTTCGTGACGGGTCAGTACGTGCAAAAGGCATGTCCGATCACCGGTAAGGAACTGGCCGACGGTGTGACGGCCGAAGTCGGATCGAAAGAAGTCGGACTCTGTTGCGCCAAATGCCAGGCGAAGGTCAACGACGCCGAGGACCTTGCCGCCAAGGCGGAACTTGTATTCAACAAGAAGGCCTTTGAAAAGGGATTTGAGCCAGCCGAATCAGAAGACAACCTGACGGGTGTCCAGTGCATCATGATGGACATGAAAGTCTCCCCGGACAATTTCCTGGAACACCAGGATGGCAAACTTTACTTCTGTTGCAAGCGCTGCATGGCCAAGTACAACGACGACCCTGACGCCTATGCCGCCAAGGCCAATCGCCAGCTTGTCGAAACGGGCCAGTACACTCAAACCGCATGTCCCTTCTCGGGTCATCCCGTCGCCGATTCCGTTTCGGCAACGATCGGTGAGACGGAAGTCGGTTTCTGCTGTGCCAAGTGCCAGGCGAAGGTCGAAGGTGCCGACGACGATGACGCGCGGACCGACATGGTCTTTAGCAACCAGTCCTTTGAAAAGGGCTTTGAAAAATCCAATCGGTAGCCCGGGAATCGCGCGACCCCTTGCGGTTTCAACTGCGGGACGACGCGCGAATAACCAGCCGAAGTACAACGCCGAAGAGATCGCGGGATTTCTTCGGCTTGTTTTTTTTGTCGAAGTGTCGCCGAATGTAGCCGGGTCTCTCCGAGACCCGAATTTCCAGACAGCGTCACGGAGTGACGCTGCTACGAAGGCATCGACAAGACTGCCAGGTTATTCTTGTTGAAACGATCCTGAAGGAAAAACCAGGAATCGGGCCCTCGCGCTGCCGATCTAAAAGGGACGATGCTCGCAGTTGCAAAAACGTTCACGGTGGGGCGGTCCAAAACAGCAGGCACACTCCGTGTGCCGTCATCAACCCGTTTAAATCGCACGACCGGTAACTCGAGAATTCCATTGTGGAAACCCACTACAATGGTCCGCGTATTCATCCCGATTTAACAACGTCGCGAAACCATGTCCGGCCCGTCCGAACCGCAGCGCACCTCGCCGCGCAAGTCCCGCAAGTGGCTTTTCCTCTTGCTGGTTCTCGTCGTGCTGCTGGTGCCTGTCGGCTGGTGGCTCGTCACCCAGGTCCGTCCCCGAATCACGCGGCACGCCGCGAGCGAACTCGAAAGGCAACTGAACGCGATCAATCCGGGACCGGTCGAGATTGACGAAGTCGAATTCGGACTGGGAGAACTTCGTGCAAGGGGAATTCGGCTTTTTGACAAGGAAGGCCCGGGAAGCCCGTGGGCCTCGATCGATGAAATGATCGTCGGACTTCGCACCGACACGTTGTTGAGCGGGACTCCGGAAATCACGCGACTGGAAATACGCGGTGCCGATATCCAGATGCGGCTCGACGAGCAAGGCACCTGGCTGACGCGGGTCGGCGATCAGGACGGGATGCCCGACGCGCGAAAGGGCCTTCCAGCCCCCGAGATCACGATCATTGGCAGCCGTGTCACGCTTGAACAGCCCGGCCGCACGACAACAACCCTTGACGACGTCGACGCAACGCTTCGGGAAGCCGAGCCCGGAGGCGCGCTCATGTTGACCGGCAGCGCCCGGCTGCTCGATTCCGAGTGGACCGCGACCGGCGAGTTTGACAAGGTCAACGGCCGCTGGTCGCTCGACTTCCAGACTCCCTCGGCGACAACGGACGCGGATTCGCTTTGGGCGTTGCCGCTTATCCCGCAAGTCCCCGACGAATATGTCCGCTTCAACGGGACGTCGCCGGTCCGCGTGACGCTCGACAGTGGCCAGGACGGGTTTCATTACAAGGTTGCACTGCATCCGCCATCGCGGTCGATGGAGCTGGCAATCCCGATCGCGGGAGTCGAATTTGACGAATACGAGGGCGAACTGATCATTGAGGATAGCGTTATCAAGACGCGAAATGCGACCGCGCGGTGGGCCGACGGCCGCGCCACGATCGACGGCGATTTTTCTTTCGCTGGGTCTCCCCTTGTGGGCCAGCTCTCGATCTCCGTCTCCGACGTCGATACCCGCAAGTTTCCTCCGCTGTGGCAGTTTCCCGAATTCATCACCGGGCGCTTGACGGCAAGCGGCGAACTGGGCCTCCGGATCACCGAAGATTCCACGACGCTCACGGCCACCGCAACGGGCACCGCAAGGGACCTCGATGTGGAGGGAATCCGCGCGGAGTTGGCGGAAGTGGCAATCGATCTCCGCGAACTTGATATTGGCCAGAACGCAACGCGCGCGGACGGACTGTTAACGCTCGACGTCCCACTGGTGGATCGCGACATCCAGTCGCTGATAAGCCAGATCGCCGCGACGACCGGAAGCGCGGTTGCCGAGTTGCCAGACGTCGACGGAAGGGTTGGCGGTTTGGTCAAATTGGAATTCCCGCTCGCAACGATCGACGACTGGACAACGTGGGCGGCCCATGGAGAACTTCAGAGCAATGCGCTGACGGTCAATGAGGTCGTGTTACGCGACGTTGTTTCCAACGGAGACCTCGGCGCGGGAGTCCTCGACCTGACCCGTTTCGACGCGCGACTCCTCGATGGCCGGGCAACGGCAACGGCGCGAATTGAACTGGCCGGTGACCGAAGACTTGCGGGAAATGCGAAGTTGCGCGGCTTGTCGGCCGCACAAATTGAAGAACTTGTGCGAAACGAATCGCCGCGACTTGACGGCGTCGTCGACGCGGAATTGCGGATTGCGGGAATCGCCGATATACCGGTCGATGCCGCGAACTGGACCGTCGACGGACATGTCCGCGCTGCCGACCTTGCGTGGCAAGGGGAAATGCTGGGTTCCGCGGACGCCGACATGCGGCTTGGCGACGAGATCGTCGTCCTTGAGAATCTTGAGTGGAACGCGCCGCGGTTCTCCGTGCGGGGCGACGGCAAGCTTTCGACGCTCGAACCGTGGCCTTTTTCATTCGATTTCAATTCGGGCGACATCGAAACCGAACCGCTTTTGGAAACCGCCAACCTGGACGTTGAAGACCTGAATTGGGAAGGTCCGGTCACCGTGAATGGAACCGTTACGGGCAATCTCGCGGATTCCAGCCTCTCGGCCTCAGGTGCGGGCGATGCGGGTTCGATTCGATGGCGGGCCTTCGCGTTTCAGAACGTCCCCTTCGCGTGGCGGAGCGATGGAAACATTCTCGAAGTCACCGATGTGCGCTTGCCGGTCTTCGATGGCGTGGCGGTCGCCGACTTTCAGACGCCGCTTTCCGAGGAGAGTGACGTCGATCAGCGCCTTGTCGTCGACCTCAAGCAAATTGATTTTCAGCAAGCCAGCGAGTTTCTTGACCTTGAAGTGCCGGTGCGTGGTCGAGGCAACGGGCGCGTCGTGCTCGATTCGCTCAAGCGCGCCGCGGGCACGACAGAAATCTCGTTGTCCGGCGGGAACGCAGTCGTTAGCGAAGTTCGATTGTCGGAAATTGATGGACGAATTACGGTCGCCGAGGAAGAAACCCGACTCAACGCGTCCGGCAAGTTACTTGACGGATCGTTTTCGCTCACGGCCGCCACTCCGTCCGGGAGGACAAATCGCCTCGCCGGACTTAACGGAAAGCTGGAAGTTCGCAACGTTGACCTGAGACGGCTCTCGGTCGAGTCGCGTGCATGGGCGGGTCTGTCACCGCTGACGGGATTCGCGGATGTTGATATGCAACTCGACGGAAGCGAGGCCGGCGAACCCCTCAGTTCCGACGGCACCGTTGCCCTCCGGGACCTTACATGGAACAACGTGCCGCTGGCGGACCGCCTCGTCGCGCGGACCGCCATTCACAATGACATTGTCTACGCAACAATCCGTGACGCGACACTTCGCCGGGGACGGGCCAGCGGCGAGATTCAGTACGATTTGCAACGGCGACAACCGGGACGGTTTTCACTTCGACTGGACGATGCCAACCTCAATATCTGTCTTTGTTTTCTCACAGACGTCCACGAAAAGATTCGTGGCATTGCAAGCATGCAAATTGGTGGAACGATTGGCAATGTCATCGACGGACGGGGACAGATTTCAATCGATCGATCGTCGATTGCGGACTTCGACCTGCGGTCAGCGCGCGGGGGTATCCAGTTTCGCTACCGTCCCGCTTCCGGAAGCGGCAAGCTGGAAACACGCGACCTCGTCATCGGAGTCGGCGATGGGCGGATCAAGACGCAGTTGACCTGGGAGTGGGGGTCGCGCACCGCAATCAACATGACGGCGGAATTGCTCGGCGTTGAAACGGATCAACTGCTTGACGCCTTTGGCGAATCGTCCGGGTTGACGCGCGGTACCCTGCACGGGACTCTGGAGATCAAGTCCGACAGCTATCGCGCCTTTGACGACCTTCGCGGCTCGTTCAACGGACAACTGGTGCAATCCCAGGCTTTGCGTTTGCCTGTTCTGGAAGATGTCGCGCGGCTGGCCACGCCGCAACAAATCGGAAATCGCCTGTACAATTCCGACAAGTTCGAACTGACGTTGAACCGGGGCATCGTCAACGTTCGGCAACTGAATCTCGTCGGCGACCTCGCGCAATTGTCGATCGATGGAACGGTCGACAAGCGGCAACGCCTCGACCTGAGCGTCATCGTCCACGTTGGGCGAGCGGAATTTAACGAGCGATTGGTTGGCCTGATCGACATTGGCCTTGTGCCAGTCACAGGCGGAGTGCTGCCAATCGGACTGCTAGCGGAAGCAAATCAATTGCTGGCGGACCGGCTCATTTTTCTTCGTGTTTCGGGCACACTTCGCCGACCGATTGTCCGGATTGATTCACGGCGGCAACTGCGGCAGGAAATTGTGCTTTTCTTTATCAATAATTCGTTCAACAGCGCGTTTCCGCTACAAAACGGTCGTTGAGCTGCCGAAATAATCGATACAGGCGTTAATGCGCTTGCCAAGGACCGTTATCGACTCGCGCGTCCCCTCCGTACGAACCGATTGCCTTCGCCATGAATCGAATATTCCGCAGTTCGATTTTCCTTGTCCTCAGTGCGTTCCTCATCGCGACAAGCGCGGGCTGTTCGACATTGTCAAGTCTTGGTCTGCCGTTCGGCGGCTCGCATCGCATGCTCAAGTCGGCGGAGGAGATTTCCCAGTCGAATATCTTTCCCGCCGACATTCCCGCCGAGTTGTCCAAACAGGTCCTTGCCGATTACATCCTTGAGCCGGGTGACAGCGTGTTGGTCGAGGCCGCCCGTTTCGACTCGCCCGCTCGTTTTCCGGGCGACCAGACGATCAAGCCCGACGGAACGATCAACCTGGGCAAGTACGGCGAACTGATGATTGCCGGCAAGACGATTGGCCTGGTTCAGGCGGAGGTCCAGTCGATGGTGGAAAACTACGAGCGAAACGAATGGGAGCGAACGCAGGCGGAGGAACAATCGCGGCGCGACGCAGAACAGCCCGGCGTGGAAAATGAACTGGACGGTTTCATCGGCGAGTCACCTCAGCGCCAGCCGGAAGTCGGACCGATCGTGGCGCGGCTTGTCAGTTGGGAGAGCAAGGGCTATTACGTGCTGGGGGAGGTGAACTCTCCAGGCCGGTTCCAGCTTAACGGAAACGAAACGGTGCTCGATGCGATTGTCCAGGCGGGCGACCTGACCAACCGGGCCAATTACAACAAAATCATCATCAGTCGCCCGACCGACCCGTGCGGCGCGCGGATCGTTTTGCCGGTCTGTTATCGCCAGATCGTGCAGCTTGGCGACACATCGACGAATTATCAAATCCGTCCTGGCGACCGGGTATTCGTCGCGACGATGACGTTTTGTGATGACTTGAAGGAGACGTTTGGCAATTTCGGCGGGGCGGATCGTCCCTGTCCCGCATGTGGCCCGCCTCAGCGCCGTGCGGCGATCCCGCCGGTGAATTGCGCGGAGTTCTGCGGCGAAGAGATTATCCGGTAAGGGAGTTTTACGAAAGTCAGTGGGTCCGCAGTTTTCGCCGATTTCGCCGATTGGCCTCCGGCCCTCCTTCTACTGCCAACTCTTCCTTCCTGCGCAATTAGGCGCATGCCATGCAACGTGGCTGCGGCTTCCAGCCGCAGTGTTTTCCCGCGAAACGACCGCGGTACCAGCCTGGCACACGACCAATTCGGGGGTGCTCAAAGCTGTGTTTGCGCCTAACGGGTATCATTGAGCCATTTGCGAAATTCGGCGACCAGCGCCGTTTCACTTGTTTCGTTTCGACGGGCAAGCGCGGCTCGTAACTGATCGAAAGGAAAGCCGGGTAACGCTTCGCTTTCCGCGCATTCAACATACTCGTCTTTCTGCAGGCGATGCACGGTCAACGATTCATTGTTCCATCGCCAGACTTCGGGCACGCCCAGAGCCGCGTAAATCGGCATCTTGCGAACGGCGGACGACGTGTGTTCGACTTCAATGGCCAGGTCGGGCGGAGGATCGCTTTCACTATCAACTTCACTGATGCCGCGTACTTCCGATTCGCGCTGGTTGTAACCCTGACGCGCAGCCCCCAACCAGGCGGCACTAATGAATACTACCCTGTTTTTGAGAACCAGCCGCGTTTCCAGAACCAACCGAGCAGGCTGATGGCGATCACGGCCATCACGGCAAGGATCGCGAAGTACCCTCCGCGCCACTGCAGTTCCGGCATGTACGCGAAGTTCATTCCGTACAGCCCGGCGATAAAACCCAACGGAATAAAGATCGTTGAGATGATCGTCAGCGTCTTCATCACCTCGTTGGTCCGGTTGCTCAGCGATGTCAGGTGAAAGTCACGAAGGTCCGAACAAATCTGCCGATTCGTCTCGATCGCCTCGCTTAACTGGAAGATGTGATCGTAACAGTCGCGGAGAAACATTTCGGTTTCCGGGCGGAAATAGTCGTTCGGGTCGCGAAGCATCTGATTGACCATCTCACGATGCGGCCGCAGCGCCCGGTGCATGAACAACAGGTCGCTTCGCATTTGGTGAATGTCGTGAACTCCCGTTGTTTGCCGGTTGCCAGTCAATTCCTCGTCGATCCGGTCAAGCGATTCCTCGCACCGGTCCACAATGGGAAAATAGTGATCGATGATCGTATCGACGATGCAGTAGACGAGAAAATCAGCCTGTCGCTCGCGGATTCGGGTCCCCTTTTGCCGGATTCGCTGGCGCAACGGCTCGAAGCAGTCGCCGGGGCGTTCCTGGAAGGTAAGGACGAACTTGTCACGAAGAAAGAGGCTGACTTGCTCGGTCTCCAGCCGGTTGCCGTTATGCAACATGCGGCAGACGACGTACAGGTGGTCGCCATAATCCTCCGCCTTGGCGCGCTGGTGGACGTTGACCACGTCCTCCATCGCCAGGGGATGGAGTTGAAATTCCTGCTCAAAGGCCACAAGCAGGTCCCCGTCCCCCAGTCCATCGACGTCAATCCAGACACCCTCGTGCGATTCCGCCAGCCGCCGCGCGGTGTCTAGTGTTTCCGGGCTGAATGGCTGATAGCTGGTTTCCTCGATCGCGTCGCGGGTCCATGCGAGAATGTGGACCCTCGGTCGTGGCTGACCCGATTCGACGACCATCACACCGGGTGGCGTTCCCGGCTTCGGAATCCGCTTGAAGGAACGCCGGGTCGCCTTGCGGCGATGATTTTTCCTGCTCTTGCTCATGATTCCTCCTTCGGGGTGCGTTCGGAGCCGCCCACCCGCGGGAGCAGCGTGGCGTCGACGCTCCGCACGTGCACATCGCGTTGTGGAAACGCAATTTCAATTCCCGCGTTGCGAAAGGCCGTATTGATTTGTGTGTGCAACTGATCGATCGCCGGCCACCGCGAATCGATATCGCGAATAAAGGTTCGCAAGACAAGGTTCAACGCGCTGTCGCCAAACCCCTCAAACGTCACCATCGACGGGGGATCGTCGACGACCAGCGGGTTCTCACGGCAAATCTCAAGAATGATTTGCTTGGCCCGGTCGACATCGCTCCCGTAGGCGACTCCCACGTCGATCTTCAGCCGCGTGATCTTGTTGGTCAGCGTCCAGTTGAGTGTCCGCCCCGTGATGAATTCCTTGTTCGGGATCACGTACTCGCGGTGATCCCACGAGACGAGCGTCGTGGCCCGCGTGCGGATTCTTGAAACGACGCCCGTAATATCGTCGACCGTGATCACATCGCCAATTCGCACCGGGCGTTCAAAAAGCAAAATGATCCCGGCGACGAAGTTCGCGAAGATTTCCTGCAAGCCAAACGCAAGGCCGAACGTCAGCGCGGTCGCCAGCCATTGCACCTGGGTCCATCCGATGGAGATCGCGCGGAACGTCAGCACCACTCCGACGAGCACGATGAAATAGCTTGTCAGGGCCTTGAAGGCGTGTCGCACCGACTGGTCCACCGGCAACTGCTTGAGAAAGAGAATTTCAAGAAGACTCGGCAGGTTGCGCGCCGTCACGACCGTGATAACGGCAAAGATGAACGCGAGCAACACATCGCGGACCGTCACCGCGCGCGACTCCCGTTCCGCTCCAGGAATCGCATTGGTGGTTCGCTCAATCACGGGCGGCGGTGAGATGGCGCGAATGACGGGCACCTCGGCGGTCGTCGATTCCGGTGCGCCAGGCGCGCCTGGCAAGCCTTGAGTGTCGGGTGCGGTGCCCTGTTGCGCGCCCGCGGACGAGGACTGCGCCTCGCTGCGCGTTGTCGCCGCGGGGGCTTCCGCCGCGGCGGCCGGTTGCGTGGCGGGCCAGACTTCGTACTCGTCAATCATCCGCACCGCCGGCAGCACTTCCACCCAGATCAGCCATGTCCCGATCACCGCGATCAACACGGCGGCGAGTGACAACAGCCGATTGCCTTGCAACGCATTTTCATCGACGTCCAGTTGACTGAGGGTCTGGTTGAGGGCGGCGGTGATTTGTTCGGGTCCCAGCGCGGGTTCCTCCTCGCGCTGCGCCGCGGCGCGGGCCTGTTCGCGCCTTTGCCGCGCCTGCTCGATCAGCACGTTACGGCGGCGAACAAGGATCAGCCGCGCGGCCAGACCATGCAGCAGCACCAGCGCGAGCAACCACACGATCGTCGCCGATGCCCGCGTGACGAGAATTAGCGACGTGTAGTAGTAACCGATCAGGGTGAACAGACCGAACAACAGAGGCAATGCGACGAGTATTCGATACCAGAGGAAACTGGTTTGAGTGATCCACTTCGACTGGCGACGGGAGAAAGCGTTGGCGACCGGGCCAGACTGCGGATGGAAAATCCGGCTGAAAAAGAACGCCAGCGCGACCATGGCCACGATCATGAGGCAGCGCTCGATCAGGTCGTTGCGATGGGTGATGTCAAAGTGGTACACCAGCGAAATCGCGAACGTCAGGAGGGATCCCAGCGGGATCGCCCAGAGGAGTTGCCGCCGCAGGTACATCAATCCCGCCGCTTTCCAGCCGAGATGACTGGCTGCCAGCCCTTTTTCCCGGGAGGCGACACGCAGAAACGAGGCGGGCAGGAGGAACCGGCCCACGTTGAGCAGGGCCATTCCCAGTGCCTGGACGAGTTCACGGGTTTCCTGCATTCCATTGAGCAACGGTTCGGCGCTGACCATCCGCCACCCGGCAAAGAGCGCCAGTAATGGCGCGGGCATCGCAAGAAAGAGCGTGAGGAACAGGGCGCGACCAGTGGGCCAGTACTGGCAGCAACTTCCACGCGCGGCAATTTCCCCCATTTCATCGACTTTTTTTCGCAACCGGCCGCGAACGGCGAACAAGCCAGCCACCAGTCCCGCGACCAGCAACCAGAGCAACAGGTCACCCATAAAATCGTTGCGCAGCAGCACCAGCGACTGCAACCACAATCGGGCGTCCAGCAGCCGCCGGTCGCTACCATCAATCACGAGTGACTGATACAGCGGCTTGTTGCTGCGAATCCAGAGAATTCGCTGGTTAATGTAGTTGCGAAACTGGTTGACGACTTCACCACGGCGGCGGTCGATTTTTTCCAGGTGCACGAGAACATCGCGATAGGCCATGTGGGTGAGGATCGCCTGTTCAAGGTATTCGCGATGCCGCTGCGCGATCGTCTCGGCAGCCTGCCGGTAACGTTCCTGCTCGTCGTCGGGTAATGTGCGCATCTGGCGGAGTGCGTCCCCGATAATCGCGTCGTCAGTAATGGCGGCGGTCCGGCGGTCGCGAAGTTCATACAACTCGAACTGAACCTCTCCGACCGTGAGCGGAAAGGTGGCACTGCCGCGTCCGAGCCAGCCTTCCTCGGGCAACAGTGACTTTTGCTCGCGAAGCAACGCACCGACCGAGTCGGTCAGTCCAATCTCGGCGACGCGGACGGAACTCGTCCGAAAATGGGCTTCGAGATCATTGAGTTGCTGTTCGCGCTGTTTGAGCAGTGCCTGCGCCTGGGCGGTCACCTCGACCAGTCGTTGTGCCTTTTCGGCCAACTCGGCATTTTGCCCGGCGATGGCTTGAAGGAGCGGCAGCGCCTCCATCGCCTCCTCACGGGCGTTTTCGAGCGCCGCCCGCGCTTCCTCCCGGCGTCTCGCCACCAGTTCCTGTTGCGCCTGTTGCAGATAGTCGCTGGCAAACGCATGTTGACGTCCCAACAGGTCGCGGCGGGCAATCAGGAGCTGCGCCGCCGACTCGGCCTCGATGGCCGCCAGTTCGTTTCGCAGCATCGATTGTTCGACAAGGCGAATCTGTCGTTCCAGCGACGTGGCGGCCGCCGCAATCGACAAGTCCAGTTCGTCAAGAGATGCCGGATCGACGGGGGCCGGCGCGGCGGCAATCAGTTGTTCCAGTTCGGCCTGCCGCGCGGCAATTTCGCTTTTTCGCCGGTCCTCTCGAGCGGGTTCTTCGTTGGCCCTTGCCAATTGTCCGGCCAGTTCACTCTCGCGCGCTGTCAGTTCGGCGATGAGTGCATCGAGTTGAATCGAGTTCATCCCGCCGAGTGAAGCGGGATCAGGACGGGACACCTGTTCGTTTTGGGCGCGCAACTGGGCGGCATTTTGTTCAGCCAACGCGGCCGATTGCTCCCACTCCGCGGTCTTGCTCCGCAGTTGCTCCTGCCGGTCGAGCAATTCCCGCAAGCCCGCGATCGATGCCGTCAAAGTCTCCCTTTTCCCGGTGTCCAGGTCCGTGGCCTGTTCCAGCCGCCCGGCCAGGTCATCGACGGTTGCCTGATCGACGTCGGTTTCCTGCCGCGCGTACAGGCGATTTTGCAGGTGCCATGCCGGGTTTTCGCCGCGCAATCGGTTGATCTGGCGCGAGTCGAAGGACGATCCCTGCTGTGCAACAAGTTCGACCGGAAAAATAACCAGGCACAATCCTGCAGCCGCGCGGGCGAGCGTGCCCCACCGGACGCGTGCCTTTCGATTTGAATTGGGGATGTGTCCAGGCATGGACGTGTTCGGCGGGTACGGAATACGAAGAAGCGCGGTCGATCCGGGGCGCAGCGAATCGCGGAGAATAGCAAAATCCGGACTCGCCTTGCCATGCGAATTTCCGGACTTTCCAGGCAAAAAGCAGCGGATTCGTCGTCGAAGTCGGGCAACTAATTCTTCCGCGCGACTGCCGTCTTGCCGCATCGTTGCCAAATCTTGAGCTGGTTCTTCAACGCCGGTCAATTCTCAAGGATTGGCAGGACTCTCTGAATGTGGACGTGTCCCCGGCAATCGGGGTAATTTTGACAACCCCGGAATTGGGAGCCGGGTTTTGCACCCTTGCGGGCGGTTCGGCAGGGTCATCGGTTGGCTGCAATTGGGGCAAGTTCCCGAGGCGCGGCTTCCTTCGGCGATGTTCTGGTCGTTAGCGGATGTATCCAGCAATCCGACATCTTGCGTTCCAATGGGGACTGGCAGGTCGTTTTCGATGGCGTGGATAAAAATGAAATTGCGGAGAATGTGTCGTTCGAGCGAAAGAATGAAGGAGTGACCTGAACTTTCGAGACGCTTGAAGAGATTGGTTCGACAGAATCCCATCATCTTTCCGACTTCAGCCCAGGTTCTCACTGTCCCCTGCGAGACGCCAAGAATTCTTGCCGCTTCCGCCACCATCACGTATTGACTAACTTTCGTATTCATGAGCCTGAACCTCGTCCGGGAGCACGATCTCAGCCAAGTCCTAACTGGACAGCGCCACTTTGAACGTGGCTGCGGCTTCCGGCCGCAGGATTCAGCATGGAAACTGCGGCTGCAAGCCGCGGCAACGATGAACCCGCAAAACACACAGATTTGTCCCCAAGGTGGCGCTGTCCCGCCAAGTTTTGCAAAGTCTAAAGCGAATAACATCAAGCCGTGGCCGTTGACGCTGACGCCTGTCATGCGGCGGTCCCGCCAGGCGGCCTTTCTGCTGTCCAACGCACGGGCCGTCCTGGACGATGATTTTGACAGAAAGATGAATGACAGAAAGATCAGAAT
>JBGTFW010000155.1:0-8298 GCA_041747075.1 Pirellulaceae bacterium | reverse complement strand
GCCGCGCGTCATCCCCGCGAAGGCGGGGATCGAGAGCCTTGAGCCGCTCGTCAACGTTTGTGGCCGTACAAGGGGGTTGCGAATCGCCTGTCGAACCGACAACACGATGGTAATAAATGCCTAAACCGCCAAGCGAATGAACGATTTGCAGCAAAAACCACGACTTTTGACCGATTCTTTGCCCGCAGCATGTAAAAACGGGCGAGTTTGGCAAAATAGGCGGTTTCCGTGTTGACGTGTCCCGATGGCGCTGCCAAGATAAGAGAACATCCCGGGGGTCCTCGGGCCGGATTTCCTTCCGAATTTCACAGGGTGAACGATTGCAAGGCGGGGTTGTCGAACTACAATGATTGCAAGTAGTATCCCACTCCCCCCAGCCACCGTTGACTGGTTTACCGAATTTCCACGAGTTGCGTCATGAAAAAACAATTGAAAGTCTTTCGAATTGCGTGCTACGTTTGTGCGCTTCCGTTGCTGGCGACTGCGGTCGCGGCAGCCCACAACTGGATGAGCCAACTCGACGAACCGGTCGTCGAAAACCTTGAGATGGTTCCATCGGCAACGGTTGATCATTTACGCGCCCACGTGCTGGCGGCGGATGTTAACGGCAACCTGCATGGCCGCATCGTTTCGCTAGCGGGCGAGTCCGCATCGAATCTCAAAGTCTATTTTGTCAACAACGGTCAAATTGAACAATCGACCGTAACGGACGCCGATGGCACATTTTCTGTTGAAGGCCTTGTTGCCGGTCCCTACTCACTGGTTGCAGCCGGGGCCAACGGTCTGGTCGCGCATGGCGTATACATCACAACCGACGCGGCTGAAATGACCGAGCAATCGATGTCCATTCAAACGGCGGCGGTCGGACCCGAATTTGGAACCGTCGTCGAATTTATTACCGATCACGCCGTTCCCGAGGGTGAAGTCCTTGACGTTGCCCCCGCGAATGAACTTGAACTTTCGAAGATCGATGGAAGCAACCGGATTCTCTTGAACCAGGAGGGTCACGTTGAGGGGCGTCTGGTAAGTCTGAACGCGCGCGTCAACGAAGAACGAGACTACTCAAGCATGAGCGCCCGGTTGTTGCGGGGCAACGAAACGATCGCCGATGTCAGCGTTGACGCGGACGGTTCGTTTGTTGTTGAGCACGTTGAGCCGGGGATTTACGATCTGGTCGCCGCCGGTGATCAGGGTTTTGCCGCGATCAGTTTTGAAGTGGTTGCGGCGGATGCCGGCGAAGTTCCCGCGACGAACGCGAGTTATACGTCGACTGCCCTCGGGTTCCATCGCCACCTCGATTGCTGCCTCGCGCCGCCGGTCGATTGCGGCGTCGTTTATGAGCAGATTTACTACGCGCAGGAATGCTGTGTCGAAGAGGTGTTGATCGTCGAAGAAGAAATCGTTTACGAGGAACCGCTGCCAATCGCCAGTGACATTGGCTATGGCGCGGCGGCTGGTTGCAACGCCGGTTACGGCGGTGGCGATTTCGGTGCCTGCTGCGGCGGCGGCGGCGGCGGTGGTGGTTTTGGCTTTGGTGGCGATTTCGGCGGTCTGATCGGTGCCGCGATTGGCGCACTGATCCTTTCGGAAGTCATCGATCAGCTTGGCGACGACGATGGCGTGATTCGTCAGCCAGTGGTTGTTCCGCCGATCATCATTCCGCCGGTAATTCCTCCGCCCCCTATCTCGCCGCGTTAGTCCGCGCGAGATTTCGTGAACTGGAAATTCGGAAGACCCGGGTCGTCATGGCCCGGGTTTTTTCATTTCCCCCAAGGTACGGCGCGCTATTCAGCCAGGCGACTCATGTCTCCTTCACCAATTGTTTCGGTGGTACGTAATAGCGGACGTAGCGATTGCCGTCAGTGAAGAGTTCGCCAGCGGAGTGTTTCACAAGGATCGTTGCCCGTCGATTGACGCGATTGATGCAACCGGTGAGGCGACGTCCCTTGAACGTGAATGAAACGGTATCGCCGGCCTGAAGCGAGAATTCGTCGCGCACGGCTTCGGCGGGCGTCATGAGCTGGTGTCGCGATTCGCGATGACCGAACCAGTCGGCGGCGGCGCGGCGAAACCGGCTTCGCGCGCAACTCGAATCGCGCCAGGCGAGCATTTCCAGTAAATGCACGAGTTCATGTTCAAAGATTCGCTGCAGGGCGTCCAGCCGGGTTGGCGTATCGACACCCGCCACGCGAATGGACTTGGCGCCGAATTCCGAGTTGAAAAGGAGCGTCGCCGACACGGCGATCTCGAACTTCACCTCCTCGGGTCTCGCACCGGGATGCTTTCGCATCGTGGTCGTACCGCCGGTGCTCGTCATTCGCCGCGACAGCCGCAACTGCAATCCGCTAGAGGCCGAGGGGAAACGCCGACTCAGTTGCTTGCCAAAGAACAACTCGTCGTAACCCCGGAGGAGTTCAAACAGGTCCTCGCGGGCAAAGGCGGTAAAATCCGGCTCGGTCAGGTTTCGACTCGCGCCAATAATGTGCGCGGCAATCTCCCGCCTCCTTGCCTCGATTGTGTCGGGGCCGAGCGCCGAGCGTTGAAAAAACGCCTGGAATTCAGTGTCCAGGCTGCCGAATGAGTTCTTCTTTCCACCCACGTTTTGGTTTCTCCGTCGTTGTGAACCAGTACTCCCACCGATGGGGAGCCCTGAGCAGGCAGCGTACAACCGACGAACGGCCGCCAAAAGGGCACTGCTCTCACGGCGCGGAACGGGCGATGCTCCGGCGAGGAGAGGGAACTGGTCCGGGCGCGAAACGGGCGACGCTTCCGGGATCGGTGCCCGCCTCAATCGGGTTCAGGTTGGCTCTGGTTGACAATATCAAACTGGCCCGGCTAGACTTTTGCGATGCATCCCATCGAAAAACAGGTATTGCGTAAACAATGACCCAGTTGTTTTCCCGAATCGCCAGACATTGCGTTGTTCGTTCCGTTGCCCATGCATCGGGATTCCCTCCAAACTGGCTGCGATTGGCCGCAATCGGCCTGGTTGCGGGTATTCTTGCGTGCGTCCCCTGTCAAAGGGCGTTTGCCCAGGCCGAGGAAACGATGGTTGCCGTTACGGGTTCACCGGCGGTTTCGGCCATTGAATGGCTGTTCTGGCTGTTGCTTCTAGCCGGCTCGCTTTCGGCACTTTATTTCGCCAGAAAGTTTTATTATGAAATGCGCGGCCGCGACGAAGGCAATGACCTGATGCGGGAAATCGCCGAGCACGTGCGCGTGGGCGCGGCGGCCTATCTGAAACAGCAATACCGCGTCGTCGGAATCTTTATCGTTGTCGTTGCGCTCTTGCTGTTTGTCGCGCATCTCGCGGGACTGCAGGAGCAATGGGTTTTTCTGGCTTTCATGACCGCCGGGTTCTGGTCGGCACTGGCAGGCTATATCGGAATGAAAACGGCAACGGCGGCGAGCAGTCGGACGGCTGCTGGAGCCCAAAAGTCGCTCAATGACGGATTGCAAGTTGCCTTTCGCAGCGGTGCGGTGATGGGGCTGACCGTCGTGGGACTGGGAACGCTCGACATGTCGTTCTGGTATCTTGTCCTGCGCCTGATCGGCCAGCTCGAGCTGCGCGAAGTGATTGTAACGATGCTTTGCGGATTGATGGGCGCTTCCAGCCAGGCACTCTTCGCGCGCGTCGGCGGCGGAATTTTCACCAAGGCCGCCGACGTCGGGGCGGACCTGGTTGGAAAGGTCGAGAAGGGGATCCCGGAAGACGACCCGCGCAACCCCGCGACGATCGCCGATAACGTGGGTGACAACGTAGGCGACGTGGCCGGCATGGGCGCGGACCTGTATGAATCGTATTGCGGATCGATCGTCGCGACCGCTTCCCTCGGTCTTGCCACGGGGCTGGCGACGACCGGGGGTGCTCCCGTCGCGTTGATGTTTCTTCCGATGTTGATCGCCGCGGCGGGGATCGGTGTCTCCATCTTCTGTATCTATCGCGTCCAGTCCGGCGAGGACGACAGCCAAAAGGCGTTGCTCAAGGTGCTTGCCAAGGGCATTGACACTTCGCTCGTCGGCGTTTTCGTACTTTCGATTGTGATTACGCTGATCGTTCTTGGCTTTGCATATTGGGGCGTCGCAGGCTCGATCGCCGTCGGCTTGCTTGCCGGTTGGGGGATCGGCAAATGGACCGAATACGCGACCAGCGACGAGTACCGGCCGACCCAATTGCTGGCCGGCCAGGCCCAAACCGGACCGGCTACGGTCATTATTGGCGGCATCGCGGACGGGATGAAAAGCGTCTGGGCACCGATACTCATCGTTTGCGGCGCAATGATGCTCTCCTACGGATTCGCGACCGGGTTCCGCTGGAACGACATGGGCAGCTTCACGCTTGGCCTGTACGGAGTCGGGATCGCCGCCGTCGGAATGCTCTCGACCCTGGGAATCACGCTGGCGACCGACGCCTACGGACCAATCGCCGACAACGCCGGCGGCAACGCGGAAATGGCGGGTCTGCCGGCGGAAGTCCGCAAGCGCACCGACGCACTGGACAGTCTTGGAAACACGACCGCCGCGACGGGCAAAGGGTTTGCCATCGGTTCGGCCGCGCTGACCGCGCTGGCATTGCTGGCCGCCTATGTTGAGCAGGTCAAGACGGGATATGAAAAATGGGCAGCGGCCATCCACGACGCGCCTGTCGGTTACAGCAAGGTGAACGACACGTTCATGATCCACCGCGCCGGGGGTGACTCCGCGCCCGCTGGTTACCTGGTCATGCCCATCTTTTCGGAAAGAAGGGGCGACGCGTGGACCGGACTGGAATCGGGCGATGTCGTTCCACAGGACCTCTTTCCCGCGGGATTCGGAGCGGCCGATTACGATTACTCAGGGAGTCCGATTGTCCCCGTCGCTGTCGCGGCCATGCCGGACTTCGCGCGACTTTACAACGCGACGGTGCTTAATCCGCGTGTGCTGATCGGTATCTTTCTTGGCTGCATGACGACGTTTGTATTCTGCGCGATGACGATGAAGGCAGTGGGCCGTGCCGCCTTTGGAATGGTGGAGGAAGTGCGCCGCCAGTTCCGTGAGAATCCGGGGATCATGGAGGGGACGGTAAAGCCGGATTATGCGCGGCCCGTGGCGATCAGCACGACCGCGGCACAGCGGGAGATGATCCTGCCATCGTTACTGGGAATCGTCACGCCAGTTGTCGTTGGCCTGATACTCGGCGTCGGCGGTGTCCTTGGCCTGCTGGTCGGGACGCTCACGTGCGGCTTTTGCGTAGCGATTTTCATGGCCAACGCCGGGGGCTCGTGGGACAACGCCAAGAAGTACATCGAAGCGGGCCACGGCGGTGGCAAGGGTTCCGAAGCCCACAAGGCGGCGGTGGTCGGCGACACGGTGGGCGACCCGTTCAAGGACACCAGCGGCCCAAGCCTCAACATCCTCATCAAGCTGATGAGTATCGTCAGCGTCGTCGCGGCCAGCCTCGTCGTTCGCTACAGCCTCGTCGCGCTGGGAATTCTTTAGATCCTGTTGCGCCAAAAAAAGCAGCGAATGCACCGGCGAACATTTCTGTCGAGCGCATGCGGGTCGCTGGCGGCGTGGCCGCTGGCGCGAATGATTCAGGACGAAACCGCCAGTCCCGCCAAGCCGACCCTCCTTGTCACGGACCCGCCCGATGCGCAGTCGAATTATAATGCGTTGCGGATTTCGACTCACGTTTTCAATGACGAAGCCCGGCTCGACCGCGCCGTCGACGCGCTGGCCCGGATTCCGGGTTGACCACCAATTCCCCGCTCTCCAGGAACGGCCATGAACAGGAAATATCCATTCGGGACCATCGCGCTGGCTCTGTCCCTCTGCGCGTTTGCGAATTCGCTGACCGCCCGGGCACAAGACGACGCGCCTGCAGTTCCACCCCCGAAATACGTTGACTCGCATGCATACTACATTCTGCCAGAAAGGCACAACAATCAGTCGGGATATTTTTCCCTTTGCGAAGGACTCGACGGAAGCATCTATGTGGGTACTTGCCGGTACGGTGAAAACTCGCATCTCGTTAAATTTGATCCGCGCACGGAATCGCAGCGGATTGTCGTGGACACCCATCAATTGTGCGGTGTCGACGCCAAGGGTTACGCGGCACAGGCAAAAATTCACACGCGCAATTTCGTTTCCGATTCCGGAAAAATCTGGTTTGGCAGCAAGCAGGGTTACCGAATGGACGACTCGGACACTTCCGAGTACCCAGGCGGATACGTAATGGTCTACGATCCCCGCACCGGCGAGGGGAAGTGCCTCGGAATGCCCTATCCCGGCGAGGGCGTGATTGATGTCGTTGCGGATGAAAAGAAAGAGCTTTTATTCGTCGTGACTTGCGAAGAACAGCACTGGATGATCGGTGACCTCTCCGGCGGACCGTACCGCGAACTTGGCCCGATACTGACTCCCTATGCGACCACGCTACTGGCCGCCGACGGGAATGCCTATGCGATCACCGCCGATTTTCAACTTGCCAGATACAATCCCGAAACGCGGCAAACGGACGTCCGTCCGATTACTGTTGGCGATACCGCGTGGCAACGGGAAAACGAGATGGCGATACCGACGTGGGTACTGACCGGGGATGGTAAAAGAGCCTGGTTGATTCTTCTTAACGACACGCGGCTGCTGGAGATTGATTTGCTTGCCAACGGTGAAGCAGCTCCGGCGAGAGACCACGGCAAAATGCTCGAAGGGAACAACCCGGATTCGCGTTGCGGTCTCGATCTCGGTGCGGACGGAAACGTGTACGCGGTCATTCGCATTGACAACGACACGGGTTTCGGCGACGGGTACCTTCACCACCTGGTTCGATTTGTCACCGAATCGCAACGCATGGAAGACCTTGGAGTTCTGAGAGTCGATAATCCCGATTATTTTGACTGGGAACAGCGGGACGCGGAGGGGAATCCACCGAAATGGACGCACGGGTTTCATCGACTGCCAGACGGATCGCTGACTCCGCTGCACGCGCACATGGCCTTGAAAGTGGCTCACGATAATACGGTATATGTCACCGTCATTTACCCGTTTACCTTGCTGAAAACTGACCAAGTCCGAATTGAAGAGGAGGCAGGCGCAAATGCCCGAGCAGTGCTTGACGAAGCCCTCCAGGCCTGCGACTCCATTTCTGGAGCGATCCCCGAATATACAGCCACCGCGGAAACAGTTGCCCAGCGGCACCTGGCCGGCGGCGCGATAGGATTCCCGTTAATCCAGCAGGCCGTCGCTCAGGATTTGTGGGGTCGCAGCGGTGGAATGATTCACATCGGGTTTGAGCGAATCTGGAAAAGTGAGCAAACTGAATTTGAAAAGCGCAACAACGTGGCAATCGTCGCCTGGGAAGCAGTTCCCGACGCGGACGATGCGGCTCGTCTGCGGGAACTGAAAGACCAGCAAGTCTACATGCTGGGTATCGGCGCGATGCAACCGGGCACCCAATCGGCTGTAGTGGATCTCTGCGACAAATGGTTTAATCCCTCGATGGACTCCGGCGAGGGACATTCCGGTAACGGCTCGCTGAATTCGCGCGCCGGCAAGGCGGCCGCCAATGCCATTGCCGGCCACACTCTGATCGCCGAAGTCGTCGGGGCACTGACTCGACACGGGAAAATGCCGACGATGTGGAAGGGCTATGCGTGGGACGATGGACGGGAGTGGGGTGATCGCTACTTTGGCAAAACGCAATTCCATGAAGACTTTTCCGTTCCGGCTGTGCCTGCTGGCGATCTCGGCAGCCGGTTCGTCCATCAACTCCGCTATCCGGTGAACCGTTTGCGCGCCCAGTCAGCGGCCCTTGCCAAGGCGGCAGACACATTGCGTTCGGCAATTGACGCGGGCGAAACCGTCTATGTGGTTTGGCAGGGCCACATGCCGCCAACCTACATTGGCAAGGATTTCGATTCGAAGTGGGCTGTGCCGGTCGAATTGCATCCGTTTCTTCCCGATCAGGTCGCCCGGTTTCGCGAGTCGGTACCCGACGGGGCGCTGGTCCTGAGCCTCGGTTACCACGGACTTGATCCGGTCGCCGCGGAGGTGTGGAAGGAAAAGAACCTTCGCGTCATTCACTTGTGTGGCGACCATCCCGACCCGAAGTGGCGGCGTTACGATCAACTGGCCCGGCAAATCGACCTGGGATTTGCGTTTGGGGATGCTTGCGTAACGTTGGACGGGTATCCGATCAAGTTGTTTGCCCCCAGCGGAGTGGCTCAGGCGGTTGCGTGGGCCGCAATCCTTGGGGAAATCGAAGGCGACTCGCGAGGCGTGAACGGTGCAAAATAGTGCAATAAGTACAACAAAAAGAGG
>JBGTFW010000154.1:0-2644 GCA_041747075.1 Pirellulaceae bacterium | reverse complement strand
GCAGCTTGCGAATCTTATAGCCGGGTCCGCCGGGAATCGTGTCGAGCCACTCAATGCGGCGCGATGCGGAGCGCCACGCCGCGGGAACGCCGCGAAAGACGACGTCGTCCAATACGCTTCGCTCGATCCGCTCCGCTTCCTGTTGCCATCCGCTCCAAGATAAACCTTCCGGCATGACTGCGATGCGGCTGTCGCAGAATTTCCGCACCTCGGCCAAAGTTTGCTTTTCGGAGAGAATTGGGCGCGCGAGCAGTGTGGCCAGATCGTCTGACGGTTTTGTTGAATCGTCCGCCACGAGGCAGGACGCGTACGCGGCTGTAATCAACAGCGGACCAGCGATAAACGAAAGTTGTCGCCTTGGCATGTGCACGACTTTCTCCCGGTAATACACGGCCCCGTCGCAGAATTGAAGAGTCCTATCGCGACCTTAGCAATCGCATCGAGTGTACTCTACAGCACAGTTCGCCGCCAGAAAATAATTGGCTGTTGCTGGATTCAAGGACTGCCAATGAACGCTAAACGGACGCTAATTCTCTTCGTTTTTTTAGCGTTCATGAGCGCTCATTAGCGGTTAAAATCGTGATCGCTTTCCGGGTCGAATGGTTTATTTCTTCAGCCAAGTTGTTATGCTAAATGTGCTCGTCGACGATTAGCGCATCGCACCAGAACATGAGAAGTCGCATGCATTGTCTGACCGATTCCAAGTCGAATGCCGCTCGGCCAGTCCTCAGCGCTGTGTACGCGCTGATGCTATTGGCCATAGCAATTTCCGCGCAAGCCGCAGAAGATGCCGCTGAAACTATAAAGCGCGGATTAAAGTTGCGCGCGGCCGGAGTAGTTCTCAAATGGTTGAGCGCGGACAAGGAATCGAACTATGCACGCGCCGAGAAGTTGATCACCAAGGCGGCCCACGGCGGCGCTAAGCTGGTTTGCACGACCGAGTGCTTTCTCGATGGTTATGCGATCAAGGACAAGACGATTCCGCTTGAGCAATATCGCGCACTTGGGGAGAAAGTTCCAGCCGGCGAATACATTCAGCGTCTGGCGAAGCTGGCGGATCGACTCGACATCTATCTCGTTGCCGGCATGCTCGAAGCTGACGGAGAGCGGCGCTATAACACGGCCGTCTTGATCGATCCACAGGGCAAGCTCTTGGGCCGGTACCGCAAGCATGAACTCGGACATGAACTGGAACGCAACACGCCGGGAACTGAAACGCCGGTGTTCGCAACTCCTTTTGGGAAGGTCGGCATCATGATTTGTGCGGACCGCCGTGATCCTGCTTTGGTGAAGCGCCTGAGCGACGGCGGTGCAGACCTTCTCATTTGTCCTTCCGGCGGGATGTTCGGCCCCGAGACGAACGATCCCATCGTGCAAGCGCGCTCCAAGGAAAATGGTGTTCCAATCCTTTTCGTTCATCCGGCCGAGTTCCTTGTGACCGATTCGCGCGGAGAAATCCGCGCCCGGACTATTCTCGGCGACCGGCTCGAAATCGCCGCGAGTGAAGTGAACGGTAAGAATGACGTGAACGAAGTCTATTTCATCGACCTGCCACTTGTTGCCGACGCGAAGTGAGATAGTTGCGTTTTAGTTTGATGCGTGACGTTGAACAGTGCAGACATTGACTACTAAGGGAACATTATCGTGACTGCGAATATTAAATGTCGCTGGTTTTTTGCCGCAATGTCGGTCGTGTCTACGTTGTATTCGGCGCCGGTCGCTATTGCCCAAGTCGAGACGGAGCACTTTGAGAGCAACGTCGAAACGGAGTTGAAGCCGTGGACTCACCTCAATTTCTACAACGACCCCAAGAATTTCAAGTTCGCAATTGTGAGCGATCGCAACGGAGGCATGCGGCCAGGCATCTTTCCCGACGCCGTGCGGAAGTTGAACCTGATCATGCCTGAATTCGTCATGAGCGTGGGCGATTTCATCGAAGGCAACTCGTCCAACCGAGCGCAGCTGGAAAAAGAATGGGCTGCGTTCGACGCCGAGCTTAAGCCACTTAAGGTGCCGTTCTTTTTTGTGCCCGGGAACCACGACATCAACAACGACGTGATGCGCGACGTGTGGAAGGAGCGGTCGGGTGTGCCATATTACTCGTTCGTCTACAAGAACGTTCTGTTCCTTGCTTTGGATTCGACCGGTGAAAAGGGTCATATCATCCCCGACGCTCAAGTCGAGTTGATGAAGAAGGCGCTCGAAAAGTACCCGGACGTTCGCTGGACGTTCGTGTTCCTGCATCACCCGCTGTGGCTGTACGACTCGACGCACGGGTTTAAGAAGATCGAACAAATGCTCGAAGGGCGTCCGCACACGGTGATCGCCGGACACTTGCACAATTACCTGCATGAGCTTCGTAATAACACGAACTACTACATCCTTGCGTCGACAGGCGGCAGCAGCGAGCTGCGCGGGGCCAGATACGGCGAGTTCGATCATGTAACGCTCGTCACCATGACCGAGGATGGCCCGGTAATGGCCAATCTCACGCTCGACGGCATTCTGCCACACGATGTGACGACGCGGGACGACTATGATCAGACCGAGTCGCTCGCACAAAGCAGCGACCTGCCCTATTTGGTGCTCACGGACAGCGAAGACGCCGTTTCCGGGGGTACGGTTTATATGACACTTTGGAACC
>JBGTFW010000153.1:0-9703 GCA_041747075.1 Pirellulaceae bacterium | reverse complement strand
CGCATGGCGTCGTCGCCGATATAGGACGCATCACCCAGCCACATTAAAAGGACAAAAACCGCCATGAAGAGCGCGCCGGTGATCCCGGAAAAAACCTTTCTTGTCTTTCCGGACGCGAGAAACGCGCCCACCACGCCCGCGCAGCCCGCCAGACCGAGACCGGCTTGCAAAATCTTCCATTGCGTTAACCAGGGAACGAGCGGTGACTCCTGGAACCCTGGCCTGTTGCCATTGACAATCACCACCAGCGTAAACACGGCACCCGCGGCAAGAACTACCAGCCCGATCAAGAGTCGTCGCCCGCCGACCTGGATTCGAAAACGCGAGACGTGCGCGCAAACCAGGTTGACCAGCATCGCCAGCAGGATGCTCGCACCGCTGGGCATCATCAGTCCGCCCCCCACGGACTGGGTGTTGGGGAACCATGCCGGAATAATTAACTCCTGAAAGGGGATATAAACGAGCGCGGATCCAAAATGCAATTGCTTGAGCTGATAAATGTCATGGCGCGTCTGCTGGAGGGATACGAACAGTATGAGAACGAGGCCCAGCGAAAGCAAAAAGACGGTCAGTCGCAAGGACCCGACGGCCGCCAGCACGCCGCGCGCGGCGGTTCGCCAGTCGAAAGCGGTCGATTCCGAAAGGGTGCGGCGGGATTCTGGAAGAAGCATTGAATTGAAATCCGCGCGATGCGCGGTCTGGTGTCTATTTTTGGCCGCCTGTTTCATCTCGAAACTGGACTCCGTCGAGGAACGAGTCAAACGTCTCGCGATGCTCGTTGACCACCTTTGGAGAACCGGCCAGCTTGAGGACCCACCCCCCGCCACGAGTGTCCTCGAACATCGCAACCAGCACTGCGTCGGTGGAACCCTCCAGTCGCGCCAGCCGCGCCGGTCGGCCGGCGACGGTAATCGATTCCGTGATTTCCGCAACGTCTGGCTCCGGCGACAATTCGATCTGTCGCGCCCACGCCTCGACGTTCAGGCGCCACGATTCGTCGGTGGGGTTCATGTTCAAGAGCGATAGTTCAGCCTTCTCGCCATTGGCTTCATGGGTCCAGCGACCGGCGACAAACGAAGTCCGCTTGCCGACAGTCCAGCCCGACGGCTCGCGAAAATCGATGCTTTCGGGTTTTGCGGTTTCGTCGCCGGGAGTCCCGGCCGCGGCCTCCGCAAACGGCGTTTCGGGTTCATCGCCCGGCGGTTGCATGGAACGTGCCAGGGGCGCACCGCCCATTCCCGTTTCGAGTCGCGGACCCCGTGCGTCGTAAACCCGAAACGTCGTTCCGTCACCTGGAAAGGTACTCAACGCCATGTGCATTTGCAACCCATCGATCGGTCGCAGCCCCAATTGACCGCGCCATCGGTTGACGTTGGCAACCAGCGGCTGGCCAGGCGGGAGACTGGAAACGGAAATCTCGACGGCGCGGTCCCCCTTGCCGGTCATGAGGGTCGCGAATCGCATCGCGCTCGGCGAGGGTGCCTCCATCCAGTCATCGGGCAACGTCCATTGCGGCTCTCCATCCACAAACTTCACCGTTTGCAGGAATTCATTCCATGCCGGCTCGACGGCTTCGATTTGCTCAAGCGTTCCGGTCATCTTGAAGAACCACATGGCCCCGGTCACTTCGCCAATCGCGACGATCATGCGAAACTTCGGTTCGCCTTCCTCCGAGTCAAATCCCGCGTCCAGTTCGCGCGTTGGCGGAACCGATTCGTAGACCCTGACCGGATCATCCGGCGCGCATCCGCCCTGACTGGCGAGCAACCCGAATGCGGCAAGCAAACCGCTCGCGACGGTCGTCGAATAACGGCTTCGATGTCTTGATTTGGGATAACGGATCATGCGGAGTATGTCGCGTTGAGAGTGTCGAACAACTGTCCTCAATTGTTCCGCTCTGGGCATTTATCCAAACAAAGTGCTGAACCATTGGGACAATGGTTCTCCATTAGCCGATTTCTGCAAAACCGGAAGGTGATTCGCAAGCCCGCCAGCGAGCCTCAATTATAGCGCGCCCCGGATTCCCGGCATACCGCAAGGCAATAACTGCGTTAAAAGCAACGTCATTGCAATCACCGTCCAGTTCTTCAAGTTTCTTCCAGCCCACGTCAGACGTCGCCGGACTCTCAATCCTCTTCACCAAATTCATCGAACCATGCGACCATTTGATCCATCGCGTCGCGTCCGTAAATCGGCTGGATCCACCGGTTGACCTTGGCGAATGGCTTGCCGGGCTTGAGTCCGGCGGCCCGGATCGCGCGGCGCAGTTCCCTCAGTTCACGTTGGGTGAACGCGACGAGCCGGATTTCGTAACCCATCTTGTACGTTTGCGATTCTTTCTTTCGACGCTTCGGGTTCGGCGTGCGCAAATAACCGTTGCGTTCGAAAAAGCGAACGAGAGTTTGCTCGGGTGATTCTTGCGGGACAACTCTTGTTTTCATCGTGCTTCGTCGTCAGCCAGACGAATTGGCGGGGAAGGGGGGGGCAGTAATTTCCTCGGTTGTTGTTAGTTCCAGTTTTGCACTTTTCCTTGGAGTGCGGGGACTTGGCACCGCCTTGGATTGCCGAACGCAGGTAATCATTGGAGGTGTGGACGGCAACGCCCAGCCCGAAGGGGTCTCAATGCATCGCGTTTTCCGGGGCTAATCCAAAGCTCCGCCAGGCCGGAGCATTCCAAATTTGCAAAACTGGAAGTTAGCCTGTCAAACTTTGGCTCGTGTACGGCAAGCTGGAAGCTTGCCCCACGCCGAAGCTGCCAGCTTCGGATTCTCTTGGGCTGTTGTTAAACCCTTGCTGGCTTGCCGTTGGTCAATGGGCTGGCGGGGTCGACGAGGAGGACGTTGTCACCGTACAGCTCCGAGTCGCCGTACAGCTCCGAGTCACCGTCGAGGCGACGTCCGCGGTCGTCAAGCTGCGTGTCCGCTTCGCGTGTCTTGCGCTGCGCGATCTTCATCAGGTCGTCGTAAAGCTGCTTGCGGCTGACGCTGTTGATGTCGCTGACGGCGTTCGCAACTTCACCAAGGTAGCGAAGGAAAATCGTCCGCCGCTCGCCTTCCTGCCTGATCGACTTGCGGCGGCGAAGAAACATGCCGAGCTTGCGACCGACCGATTGCAGCGCGAGACGCAACTCCTTTTCAATCTCCGGATACGCGGCGATCGCTTCCTTCGATTCGCTTGTAAAGGGGACCCACACGCTGGCCATGTGGACCATGACCGTGACCGGTCCGGAGGGGAGCGAGCCGCGCGACTGGGTCAGTCCGTAGCTGCGCCAGTTGGTCGCCGTGAGCGTGCGCGTGATCGCGCAGTCACCCATCTTGAACTGGAGCGGGACGCGGTTGGCATAGCGAAGGACGTTCATCGACTGCGAGTCACTGACGTTCACCTCGCGCATTGCTTCATGAAGGGCGGCACGTTCGCGAGGCTTCAACCGCGCCGGCGACTGGCGCGTCCCCAGCCCCGCGGCCTTGATGATCTTGTCAGCACCTTCGCCGCCCAGTCCGTCGAAAGTGTTGACAAGGAACTGTTTCGTTGTCCGCGCGTCGGTTTCGGAAAGCAACTGTTCCAGTTCCTCGCGCGAAACGCGGCGTGTCGAGACGCCGCCGCCCCACGCCAGCCCGACCTCGATCAGGAACGGGTTGCCGCGATAGACCGATGGGGGCCGCGTCGCCGCTGAAAAGAATTCTCCGGGAACAACCTGGTAAAGTCCCTTGAGCAACAGCTCCTCGCCGATCGGAGAGATGCAGTCGGTTGCCGGCGCGCTGATTTTCGTCTCCTGGATGGCGTGATAAAGCTTGTCGGCGTCGCCGCGACCGATTTTTTTCGTCGAGGCGCGCGTGCCGAGTTTCGCCTGTTCGCAAATGCGCCGTGCGACCGCCGCGCTGACGCGCGAGAAATTGCTGGTCAGAAACTGCGACAGCGTGACGGGAGGCTTCTGGTCCTTGAGCATCGCCAGCAGTCGCCCCAGCTCGACGCCGTAGGGATGCGGTTTAATCTCGCGGGACTCGGGCGGCAATTGCATCGTGCTTCGCGAAAACACGCGGGAATTGCCGTCGGGGTCGATGTAATGAAAAGTGACGTGCGGGTTGGCAATTGCCGTTTGCTCAAGGTATTCGTCAACGCTCCCCCGGCCGCGCTTGTAACCCGCTTCCATTTCGATCGCGACCATCGTGCCGCTGACCAGTTCGGTCGGCGTTCCATCAGCGGTCCCGGGCGGAATCGTCGTGTGCCAGAGAAGATTGTTCTTTTGGCAAAACGCCGTCGCCGCTGCTTCGTTGGCCGGCAGGTCCTCCCCCTCGCCGCGCCCGTTGTGAATTTCCGGGCTGTTGGTTCGGGTGTTGATCTGGATTTCAAAAAAGTGCGAGGGTTTTTTCTTGCCGGTCTTCGAGACGATCTTGATCGGCTTGCCGGTCGTCAACTGGCCGTACATTCCAGCGGCGCTGATGCCGATCCCTTGCTGGCCCCGACTCATGCGCAGCCGATGGAACTTGGAGCCGTAAAGCAGTTTGCCAAAGATGAGCGGGATTTGCTTCTTCACGATCCCCGGTCCGTTGTCCTGAACGGTGACCCGAAAGCGGTTGTTGCCAATCGATTCGAGCTGAATCCAGAGTTCCGGGACGATCCCCGCTTCCTCGCAAGCGTCCAGCGAGTTGTCGACCGCTTCCTTGACGGTCGTAAGGAGGGCCTTGCGGGGATTATCAAAGCCAAGCAGATGCCGGTTCTTGGTAAAGAACTCACTGACGGAAATGCTTCGCTGCTCGGTCGCCATCGATTCGGCCGTCGCTCGACGGCGCCGCGGCGCGGACCCTTTCGCGTCACCGTTGTCGGTTCCGGTTTCGGTAACGGCGGGTTCGCTCGTTTTCGCTTTTTTGCGGCGCACTTTCTTGTTGTCGGCGGTCAAACGGGGACTCCTTTTCCGAATGGCGGTCCGCCAATTCGCAAAGTCAAAGTCAGACGATTGGGGGGTCTGGGCGAAATTATACCCCGTGACGCGATTTCGTTACAGGCGGTTTTGACGGTTGTGCCGCGCGCGAGATTCCCGAAGGCGACGCACGCGTGAAAGGCAGGAAACACAAGCGTCAAAAATGCCGAAACTAACACCGAATACCGCCTCCCTGCCAAGCCCCGTGCCAGCAGGGAATCGGGTGGACTGGTCCCGGTGCGATGCCGGGTACCAAACGTTGCCGCAACCGTCGAAGGAGCGATTGGATGAACTGTCTTAAATACGCGATGAGTGTGATCGTTGCCGGAGCGATTCTGGGTCTCGCCCGTCCGGCCGCCGCCCAGGACCTGTACGGCCCGACCGGCCAGCAACTGGACTTTCAGTTGTTCCAGAATTTTTACACGCCGCAAGGTGCCAGCCAGACGACGGCCGCGATGTATCCCGCACCGCATCCGGTTCCCTACTGGGTGGGCGGCAGCCTCTACACGTATCAGCCGTTCTATCCGCACGAGCATTTGTACACGCATACAAAGAACTACTACAACTACTACGGCACCGCGGACCAGTTCTACAGCGACAACCAGCGTCATGGCCAGGGCGGAGACGCGCTGAACAAAACGACCGTGATCTGGAAGGGAACCGGATATCACTTTGGCAACCTGCCGTTCAGTTCCTACCTGGCGCAAAAAGCCGTTTACGGAGTTCAATCACGCAAGTACGGCTTGAACTCGCAGCGCGGACTCGGAGTCCGCGGCGGTCTCGGTGGCTACGGCGGCTACGCGGGTGGACGCCCGACGGGAACCTGCCAGTAGCAACGCCGTTTCGCAGATGCGGCCTGGACCGGCCAATCACGATCTGGATTCAACTCGCCGCTTGAAAAAATCGACACGCAAGAAACTTTCACAGGAAACCTTTTGATGAAGCTCCTTAACAAGTTGATGACGGTTGCGGCGGTCGCGGCGATGACTTCACTGTCGTACAGCGCCAGCGCCCAGGACTGCGGTCCGGGTGGTTGCATCGGCGGACACGGCGGAGCGGGGTACAACGACGGCAATTGCGGACCGCGGCCGTCGACGCCCTGTCCCGACGCCGCGCCAGGTGCGGATTGCATCGGCGCGGTGGGTCCCGGCGGAAAACGGTATCTGAATCCGGTTCAAGCCGCTGCGCTGGCGGCGCGCGACCATTACAGCCCGCAACCCCTCTACGCCTACAGTTCCGCGGGACTGGACGCGACGCGAATGGATTACTGGAACCGCCAGCAGGCGATGCAGTATTCGTGGCATGGCGGTTACAATTACTGGAAGTACGGTGCGCCGACCGCGCTGGTCGTTCCGCCAACGGCAGCGTTCCAGACGGAATACAATTGGGGGGTCGCCCAGACGCGAACGCTCCCGATCTATCCGCAGTTCACTCAATCGGGTGCGATTGCCGGAGGACCGGGGCTGGTCGGTCCGGGACAGTTCGCCAACACGCCGTATTGGCCATCGAGCACCAGCCAGTTCGGAATCTACCCGGTTCGCGGCCCCTGGTAGTCGTTGGGCCGCGATCTGCCCTTGCGTCACGCGATCCCCAGGGGCCCCACGGCCGTGTAAAGCATTGGGTGCAATCCGCGAACGCGGATGAAACCCCATGTCACCGATCCGCGTTCACCACGCAAGCCGCGAAGCGGCGGCACGTCGGAACACGGTGCATCGGGGAGGGCGATTCGATACAACCATTGCATCGGATCGCCCTCCCCGATGCGGCGTCCCGCGAAGCGCGTCATCCCCGCGAAGGCGGGGATCGAGTGCGTTGTCCATGCGTCGCCCTTTGCTGCCGTTCAATGCGTTGCGAATCGACTGGGTTCCCGCATGCGCGGGAATGACGGAAGTGTAAGTTCATGCGGCGCGGGAATGACCGAAGCGCGGGTGTGCCGCAATTGAATAATCGACTCCGCCATTGCTGACGCCGCCGATTGTGAGCCGCGCGGTGATTGAATTGGGGATCGTCGTGCCGCGGGTCAGAAACGTCTCGACCGGAACGAGCACAGCAGGGATCGTGTCGTTTACGCGGCGGCGCGGCGGCGAGGGACCATGTTCTGGCGAAGCAGTTCCTCGACCATGCCGAGATGCTCCACCGGTCCCAGCGCGAGGTCCAGAAAAAGACACTTGCGCGCCCCCAGTTGACAGGCACCGCCCCCCGTTCCACCGAACCAGTCGTAATGCACTTCGTATCCCAGCGCGCGGACTTGAGCGAGCTTGTTCTCCAGACTTTCAATCGTGTTCATGGCTTGTCCTCCCTGACAGCATTTAATGAGAAAATGTCGCTTTTCGCGGAGCGAAAGGCGACTATCGAAAGGCGACTATGAAAAACGACTATCGCGCGACGTTTTGGCGCAATTCCGGGTCGCCGGCAATATAACCGGGTTGCGGTTTAGAAACCACGCGAATCTCGTCGATACCCAATAGGTGCGCAATTGCCGGAAAAAGACGCATTTTGCGTTGCTGGCATCGACCTCGACGTTCGGGAAGAGCAGGCCGTTTTCGCGGACTCGGCGCTTTCCGATGGCGCGCGAAACCCTGACGCCTGAATCGACTGGAAAAACCTGGCGGACCCTATGACCCACCCGACGATCGAGCAACTTCAGGAACAAGTTCAGAACCTCGAACAACGCTTGCTGGCGGCCCAGAAGAATTCCGCGCTCGGCGAACTCGTCGGAACCACGACCCACGAGTTCAACAACGTGCTGATGACGATCATCAACTACGCGCGGATGGGTCTGCGACACCGCGACGACGCGACGCGCGACAAGGCGCTGACGAAGATTCTCGCTGCTGGTGAACGGGCGGCCAAAATTACCAACTCGGTCCTCGGAATGGCCCGCAACCGGAGTCAGGACTTCGCGCCGGTCAATCTGGAGGAACTGATTGACGAGACGATGGTCTTGCTCGAACGCGAAATGCAAAAATATCGCGTCTCGGTGGAATACGATTTCGGCGGCGTCCCGCCCATCCACGCCGCGGGCAACCAGATTCAGCAAGTCCTCCTCAACCTGCTCATCAACGCACGCCAGGCGATGAAGGAAGGGGGGCGGTTGATTATTCGCACTTCATACGACGCAGAATCCAATGCGGTCGAACTGACAGTTCGCGATTACGGACGTGGAATGACGCCCGATCAGTTGCAGCAGATTTTCAAACCCTACTTCAGCACCAAGAACGGCCCGGACGAAACGGGCAAGGGAGGCACGGGGCTGGGACTTCACGCCTGTCACCAGATCATTCAGGCGCATGGCGGACGGATTCGCGTGGAAAGCACGCCGGGCAAGGGGACCGCCTTTACGATCCGGCTCCGCACAGCGCGGCGCGTGTCGGAAGGAATTCCCGCCGTCGATCTTTCGTCGATGATCGAACCGACGCGCGCCGTCGGATAAGCTGGCTAGAGCGGACGCTGGCGCGTTCATGCACGGCAACCTCTGGCACGTTGATGGTTAACGTCTGCCCTGCTATTCTGGTTGCAAGTTGTCCAGGGCGCGAAGTGCATAATTCAATGCCAATACCCGATTTCCAGACGATTATGCTCCCGCTGCTCAAGCTTGCCGCCAATGGCGAGGAGCTTGTTCTTGCCAACTGTCGCGTTCAGCTTGCGTTGCAATTCAATTTAACAGAAAACGAACGCACTGAATTGCTGCCAAGCGGCCAGCAAACGCGATTCAACAATCGGGTTGCATGGGCCAAGGCCTACCTCGAACGTGCTGGTTTACTCCTAAAAACTCGTCGCGCACATTTCAGGATTTCTCAATGCGGCCTTCAAGTGCTGAACGATCCACCCGCCCGTATCGATATCCAATTTCTCAAACAATATCCGCAATTTGACGAATTTCGCAAGAAAACTGATCAAACAACGGCCGCCGACACTTTAGAAAATGAAACACCAGAAGAAGCGCTGGAGGCAGCGTACCAAAGAATTCGACAAGATCTTGCAGCAGAGTTATTGCAGCATGTCAGACAGGCAACATCCCAGTTCTTCGAAAGGCTTGTTCTTGATTTGATGTTAAGAATGGGATACGGCGGCTCGAGTGAAAAAGCTGCTTCAATGACAGGCGCGGGGGCGGATGGCGGGATCGACGGGATCATCAATGAAGATCGACTTGGCCTCGATGTTATTTATCTGCAAGCCAAGCGATGGGAGAACACGATTGGCCGGCCGGAGATTCAGAGGTTTGTGGGTGCATTGCACGGCAAACGGGCACGGAAAGGCGTGTTTCTCACAACCAGCAGCTTCTCGCCAGAAGCGATCGCCTACGTCGCAACGATCGATCCAAAAGTCGTGCTAATTGATGGCGATCGTCTCGCTCAGCTCATGATTGATTACGACGTCGGCGTCAGCCGTAGCCAACTCTACGAACTCAAACGCGTTGATTCGGATTATTTTGTCGACGACTAGCTAGGAGGCAACTCCGTTCCCTCCATTGCCTCCTGTTCCCAACCATCAACGACTTACCTCTGGCAACGCGGACAATAATACGTCGACCGCTGGGCCTGCACGATGCGCCGAATTGAAGTGTTTCCGCACCGAAGGCAGGTTTCACCCGCGCGATCGTAGACGCGGTGATGATTCTGGTATTCGCCCGGCTGGTTGAGCGCGTTGCGATACGATCCGTCGGAGAGCGTGGAACCTTCCATTTGAATCGCCTTGTTCAATACCGCGAGCATCGCACGGTGAATCGTTTCCCACTGGCAGCGGCTGACGCGAATGCACGAACGGCGTGGATCCATTCTGCAC
>JBGTFW010000152.1:0-4983 GCA_041747075.1 Pirellulaceae bacterium | reverse complement strand
GGGAGTGCGAGCTACCTGGATCTGCATCGCGTCACATGTTCCGGATGATGGCCTCGCCGAACCCGGAGGTCGACACCTTGGTTGCTCCGTCCATCAGCCGCTCGAAGTCGTAGGTGACGGTACGCTCCCCGATCGCGCCTTCCAGCCCGCGGATGATCAGGTCCGCCGCCTCCCCCCACCCCATGTAGCGCAGCATCATCTCCCCCGACAGGATCACCGATCCGGGGTTCACCATGTTCTTGCCCGCGTACTTCGGTGCGGTTCCATGCGTCGCCTCGAAGATGGCATGGCCGGTCATGTAGTTGATGTTCGCGCCCGGTGCGATGCCGATCCCCCCTACCTGCGCGGCGAGCGCGTCCGAGATGTAGTCGCCGTTGAGGTTGGGGGTCGCGATCACGTCGTATTCCGCAGGGCGGGTCAGGATCTGCTGGAGGAAGGCGTCCGCGATCACATCGTTGATCACGATCCCGTCGGGCAGGCGCATCCACGGCCCCCCGTCCAGCAGCTGGGCGCCGAACTCCCGCTCCGCCAGCTCGTACCCCCACGTCTTGAACGCGCCTTCCGTGTACTTCATGATGTTGCCCTTGTGCACCAGCGTCACGGAGCGGCGGCCGTTCTCCTGGGCGTACCGGATCGCGGAGCGGACCAGGCGCTCGGTCCCCTCCCGCGAGATCGGCTTCACCCCGAACCCCGTGCTGCCCGGGAACCGCACCTTGGCGAAACGCGCGCCGAAGCGCTCCGCCAGCATCGCGCTGAACGCAGCCGCGTCCTCCGTTCCTTCTTCGAATTCTATCCCCGCGTAGATGTCTTCCGTGTTCTCGCGGAAGATCACCATCTCCACCTCCTGCGGACGCTTCACCGGCGACGGCACCCCCTCGAACCAGCGGACCGGCCGCACGCACGCGTACAGGTCCAGCTCCTGGCGCAGCGCGACATTGAGGGAGCGGATCCCGCCACCCACCGGGGTGGTAAGCGGCCCTTTGATCCCCACCAGATATTCGCGGAACGCGTCCAGCGTCGCCTCGGGGAGCCAGCTCTCCGTCCGCTCGAACGCCTTTTCTCCGGCGAGCACCTCCATCCAGTGGATCTTCCGCTCGCCGCCGTAGGCACGCTCCACCGCTCCGTCGAATACCGGCTGCGACGCCGCCCAGATGTCGGGACCGGTCCCGTCGCCTTCGATAAAGGCAACGACCGGGTGTTCAGGCACACTCAGTTGTCCTTTGACGAGCGTGATCTTTTCGCCCTTTACAGGAACGTTGATCTTGTCAAAACCGATACCTGCACTTGTCATTGGGCGGTGTGCCGACGGCCTGTCGGGAGAATTCGAGGATGGGGAGACATTCTTATAAGCCGAATCGACGGATCGTTCCAGCCCGCGCCGCCGGACGCGATGGTACATGGGCATCCGCTCAAACGCAAGAAGTCCGCGAACCGGCGGGTCGGCCCGCTTTCGTTTCGAAAGGCGGGTCACCACGATCACGGTCGCTTGCCGGTGATCACGACGAATCGGTTTTGTCAAGTCCGCTGCCGAAAACTTCTGTGTGCCAACGAATCACAAAACCGGCGGAAAATTTTCGCGACTCCCGAATTTCCCGCCTTTGAAAAAAGTTCCATTACCCGAACCCGAAACGCTGCTTACAATTAAGGTGTTCCCGCTAATTTTCGGTTGCGGAATACGTCGATGTACATGAACGATCCCTGTTTATTCGTTACGCGGTTGTTTTCGTCTCGTGATCAGCGTTCGCCCCGGAATCTCCGATTTGGCTTTTCGTGTCTTCGGGAGATCGGTGCATCCCGAGTTGTTTGAAATCCTTGCTTCGCGCACGATCATTCGCGACCAGTACCAGTTGCGAGTCGACATCACCAGCGCCGGTCATCTGTTGACCTGGCAACGCGACGGATTGATACTTTCTGAAGTCGCCGGGTCGCGGCATCAACCGCTGCCAGCCCACCGTTTGATGTTTGACGGGATCGTGGGAACGCCGTCGAATGAAAAACTTGACCTCCAGCGGATTGTCGACTATTCGTTCCGTTTCCAGCTCGATCCGGCCGATCCGTGGACGTTCACCACGATTCAAAGTGAATTGCTCAGATCGGCACCGTGCGAGGGAATGGTCTTCCAGTTCCAGTCGAGCGGGCGCATGGCGCCGGGAGCGCTCAGTTACGTAAATATCCAGTCGCGAATCAACCGGATACACGTGCGGGCCTTTCATACGTTTCCCGACGCCGCGGTCGTCATGAAGAGCGAGTCGATTTTCAAGGTGACGCAACTGGTCCTGGATTGACGCAATCCGGACAGTCTCTTCTAGCGAACCAGTTCGTCGTTGGCCGGTTGCTTGCCGGCCTTCAGCTCCGCCCAGTATTCATTGAGATGGCGGCGGACTTTCCAACAGAGGAAATACATGCCGAGCATGTTCGGAAAGGCCATGCCGAGAATCAGCATGTCGCTGAAGTCCTTGATGTTGGTCGTCGCGACAATCGAACCAAGGAACGTGAATCCCAGAAACAGGACCTTGAACAGGAACGATGAACGCTCGCCAAACAACATCGTGAAACAGCGATCGCCGTAATAGAACCAGGAAATACACGTCGAAAACGCAAAGAGGAAGACCGCCACGTAAAGGAACCACTTGAACCACTCGTGGCCGCCCTTGACAAACGCCTGCTTGGTAAAGAAGGCTCCCCGGTCGCGCTTGATATAGTCCTCGGTCGTTAGTTCACCGTCCTTGACCTTGTCGAGACCCTTGATCCGGACGGCTTGCGCGCGGGCTTCCTTGTCGCTCAGTTGGCGGACAGCCTCCGGGGATTCGTCACCCAACGCGACCAGTTCCTGCCTCGCAATGTCCCCCGAAACGCTGTCATAGGGCTTGTCAACGACGCCAGTCACAATGATCACGAGGGCCGTCATCGTGCAAACAACGACCGTGTCGATAAACGGTTCAAGCAAGGCGACGAATCCCTCGCGAACCGGTATATCGGTCTTGGCGGCCGAGTGCGCGATCGACGCCGAACCGGCTCCCGCCTCGTTGGAAAACACGGCGCGCTTGATACCAATCACGAGACAGCCAAGAAAACCGCCATACATGGCGTTGGCACTGAAGGCTTCACTAAAGATCCGGTTGATTGCGAGGGGAACCTGGTCGGCGTTGTCGATGAGGATGTAGATCGCGCAAAGGACGTACCCGACGCACATGAAGGGGACGATCCGCGAAGCGACCTTTCCAATCGACTTGATCCCTCCGACGACGACCAGTCCGACCATCGTGACCATGACCAGCCCGTAAATCCACGGATGCTGGTCGATGATTGGCACATCGTTGCGGATGGCATCGAGGGACTGGCTGATTTGAAAGGTGTTGCCTCCGCCCAACGCGCCGCCAATGCAGAGAATGGCGAACATTACCGCGAGAACCGTCCCCAGGGGACCGAGCTTCATTTCCTGGAGTCCGGCGGCGAGGTATCGCATTGGTCCACCGGAAACGCGGCCGCTTTTGTCGACGGTTCGATACATCTGGCCCAGCGTGCATTCGGTGAACTTGGAGGTCATTCCGAGCAATCCAACGACGATCATCCAGAAAGTCGCGCCCGGCCCCCCTTGGGATATCGCGATCGCCACACCGGCGATATTGCCCAGTCCAACAGTCCCGGAAAGTGCCGACGAAAGCGCCTGAAAATGCGTGACCTCGCCGGGGTCTTTCGGGTCGTCATAGTCCCCCTTGGTTAGTCGAATTGCATGCCAGAATCCGCGAAAATTGATGAATCCCATGACGAGCGTGAAAAACGTCGCGCCCACAAACAGCCACAAAACGATAAACGGTAGCGCGGTTGAAATCGTTTCCTTGCGGGATGCGCCCGTGACCGAGTTGACCGTTTCAATTTCTTGTTTTTGTGTGTAAACCGGTGCGAACAAGACCTTGTCCATCGGAGCGACAAGGTATTTGCCAAACCAGCCATCGATCGTGGAAATCCAGTCGTCCTTGGCGACGTCTCCGGTTTCCGGTTCGCCATTGGGCTGCGACGTTTGGGCGGTCCCTTCGGAGGATTCCTGAACGGTTGTCGCGGCCCGAACCGGTCCCCACCCGTTGGCCACGCTCATCGCGGAAACGCCGATCAGCACTGCAAGCATCAACAGCACCAACGCCCGAACCTGCGTGATTCCCCGTGTCTTGCTGGCCATTTCGTCCTCTGGTGGGTTTTTAGCGAGAGCGCTTGCGAAGTTTCGGTTGCGAAAAACTGGCGGGCCAATACAGACGGGCCGTGTCTGGAATGACCGATTTTTAGTTGACACGTTCCCGGCTGTCAATCATTTGCGACCGGCCGAACCGATTCGCGACAGGCATTTTGTTCTTTTTGACACTATTGGTTGTCAAATATGTCGTTACCGCATAAGATCAGTTGGAAGCAGACAACCGGCAGCCGCAACCAAACCGATGATCCATCACCGACTGACTGAAAACGAACGGGCCGTTCTCGACCTCATTCGCTTCAACGGAAATATGTCCGTTTCGCAGCTCTGTGAGTCGCTGGCGGTGACCGCCACGGCGGTTCGTCAGCGGCTGGGACGATTGACGGCCGCCGAATTGCTCGAGCGCGTCGCCGTTCACCAGGAGCGCGGTCGGCCAGTCCACGAGTATCGACTGACGCAAATCGGCCGCGAGGCAATGGGGGAAAACCTCGCCGACCTGGCCGAAGCGTTGTGGATGGAAGTGAACAGAATTTCCGACGACTCGATGCGACAATCGGTGATCGATGGCGTGCTGCGACGGTTGATCGACAAGTATCGCGACCGGGTGAACGGCCGAACGGTGACCGAACGACTGCGGGCGATTGCCGCGTTGTTTCGCGAGCGCAAGATTCCTTTCGTCGTGGAAACCGACGGCAACCAGGCGACGATGCGAATTGTCGGTTGTCCGTATCCCAAACTGAGCGAGCACGATGCGGAAATCTGTCGGCTTGAGCAACGACTTGTCACCGAACTGCTGG
>JBGTFW010000151.1:0-4555 GCA_041747075.1 Pirellulaceae bacterium | reverse complement strand
CTGGTTTCGGTCAACATCCCTCCCTCGCGACGCGGCGACAACTACATGGTCGACTGCAAGGAAGGAACGGTGGGGCGGCCCGTCCCCAACGTCGCCGCGCGCGTCACCGACGTTGAATCGGGCGGTGAACTGGGGGTCAATCAGCCAGGGACGCTGTGGATCACGGGTCCCAACGTCATGAAAGGCTACCTCAATGAGCCGGAAAAAACCGCCGAGCTCGTCGTCGACGGCTGGTACAACACGGGCGACGTTGCGCTCATCGACGAGGACGGATTTATCAGGATCACCGGTCGCATCAGCCGTTTTTCAAAAATCGGTGGCGAGATGGTCCCTCACGGCGTTATTGAGGAGCACCTTGGCAAGCAGCTTGCCGACGAGGAACTGGATCAGCCGAGATTCGCGGTGACGGCCGTCCCGGATGAGAAAAAGGGAGAGCGGTTGGTCGTTCTCCACACGGCGCTATCAAAAAGTCCCGGGGAGTTCCGCAAGGGCCTTGCGGCGGCCGGTCTCCCGAACATCTATATCCCGTCGGAGAACAGTTTTCTCGAAGTTGACGAGTTGCCTGTACTCGGAACGGGCAAGCTCGACTTGCGCCGCGTCCGGGAACTCGCCGAAACGCGATTGAAAGAGCGCAAGTGACTTGACAGAGCCAACTTGTCGCCCCTACAAGCCCAATGCGCCAGCGCGTGAACGACCCCTGCAAGGTTCACTCGCGCGCGTTTCGGGCTAATGGTCCGGTTGAGAGTGCTCGGTCCAGCGAGGGATTCGGCGAGGCTTCCGTAATCTGACGACCCGCCTGGTCCAGCGCGCGTTTCATTTTGGGGGCTGGAACGTCGCGACGGCTGTCCTCCACTTCGGTTGACGGTTCGAATTGTTCGCGGGTTTTCCGGATTTCGTCCCAGTCACTTCGCCCCTCAACATTCCCCGATTTCGAAACGTGTTCGACGAGGCTGTCCATCGTCCTGCTGACGATGCCATTCTGGATCGCCAGATGTTCGGCAAGGTTAATAAACCGGCTCTTGAGTTTCCTGTTTTTCATTGAATCTTCTCTCGCATTTCGCGGTCAAGGTCGAAATCGCGGCGAAATCGTACCAGCCGGCGGGGCCCGCAAGGACGAAAATCGCCAAGACGGGAAAACGTAAGTCACGGCCCACGTCGTCGGGGAAAATTCCCCGTGAAAATGATCTAAAGAACCCTCCAAATCCCTGCCGAACCCATGGAGGTCCATTTGTATCAATTATCCTGGAGGAAAGCGCGATTTCTCAAACCGGGTGGTTTGTAGTATCGGTGTTAACGGGCCGTTGGTTGCCGGGAATCGCGTGAAAACGAACTGGCAGTTCGTTCTGTTTTCTTCCAGATTGGATTCCGCCTCGCTTTCCCATTCCACTTGACCGTCAAATCCGAATGGGATACGTTGCGCCAATCTGCACTTTAGGGATTTCCTGAAGTGCAGGCCAATGGCAAGTCGGTGGCTTGGTGCCTCGCGATGCGTCACCGAATGAACTCAACGAAGGGCGTGGTAGCCAAGTGGCTAAGGCAGCGGATTGCAAATCCGCCATCGCGGGTTCGACTCCCGCCCACGCCTCTCCTTTGGATTCCGGGACGCTCGGCTTCTGCACCGTCATTCTCGGTGCCTTAGCCACCGCCATCCCCGGTACCTTCCCGGTCGATCGCTTCGATTGCGCGGCTGAAGTGCTCGTTCAGGCGAGGCATCAGCCGAAGCGCATTGCCGGAATAAATCTTTTGGAGAACTTCGTCGGGTAACTCGACCCCGTAAATGTTCCACAAGCCCTGGGGTGGTGGTTCGTTTTCCGAATAGGGAAAATATTCGTCGCGGGTCTCGAAAAATCGCCAGTAGTACGCAAGCCGCTCCTCGGGCCAGGGACCGTCGGTCCCGAAGAGCACGCGGTCCTGATACTTGATCAGGAAATCCCTTGCGGTAAACGGCTGTCGCCCCAGTTCTGAAATGCGCGAGGCCGGATCGAGGAAAAGATTCGGGTACTTGTCCAGCCAGCTCCCGGTCGTTGCCAGGTCCTCGGCGTTGCCAGCGACGTGGGCAGCAATAAAAGTCGTGCCGGGATGTCTCGCGACGACGCGATTCCGCGCCGCGAGCAACGCTTCCCTTTTGGGAAATTCCGGCCCGCTAAAACTCCAGTTCGGATGGCGCGCCAGTTCCTCGTAACGTTCATTGAACCGGTCGATCGGCTGAAAGAAAGCCGCTGGATCCGCCGTATGAATGAGCACCGGCAGTCCAAGTCGCCCGCACGTCTCCCAGATTCCATCCCATCGCCGATCGTCGATTTTGATGAGCGACCCGTCAGGATTGCGATAGCCAAGCCCGAACTGCTTGAAGACCTTGACCCCAATCGCTCCTCCTTGATCGCTTGCCGCTTCCAGTTGCCGCGCGACACGCAACGAAAAATCCTCGCGGTGACAGTCCCATGTGGCCGGTTCGTCCTGAAGCCCCTCTCCTCGCCAGTCAATATGCACGAAAACGGCGAAGCGATCGGGATGACGCGCGCGCAGGTATTGCAAATGATCGCCACAGGAACTGTCCAGTCGTTCGTCAAGGCTGATACAAATGACAATGCGGTTGCGATTCATGACGTCGACAAACTCGTTCAGCGAGGCCTCGCCGCCGCGCTGTCGAAGCGAAAAATGAGTATGCACGTCGATGACCGGGAACTTGGCCGACGCAAGCGGTGTGAAGCGAGTGTTCTTCAGCATTGAACGCGGCTGGTATTCGAGAACGGTTACGTCCTGTGCGGCGGCCGGGTGTATCATGCCGATTAAAAAAGGTACGGCGACGACCAATCTAACGAACCAGTCCAAAAGCCGTTTCAGGCGAAATTTGCGTGGCATTGCGAACATCGTGGGAAGAAAACCCTGGATCATGATGCTTCAACCAATTTCGGAAACCGGTCCGAATGGACTAAGATAGCAGAAAGTGCGGCGTGCCCGTTGGTGCAGCGAATACAATCCCGATACCCCGCATCTGTCAGGCGTTCGTGACATGACCCTCACCCGAATCTTCCCCGGTATCCTTTCGGGAATACTGCTGACGCTCGCCAGTCTTTTCGTTTGCCCGTGCGGCTGGGCGCAGGAAGATGTCGGGCTGTCCGGTGCGTCAGAGACGCCTGGTCCCGCGACGGACGAGGAGACGCTGCGCCAATCCTTTGAAAAATTTGTTGCGATGGACTTGCGAAGGGTCGTCGATCAAACAGGGTTGCCCGAGGTCGAACAATTCACTGATGAGGAGTTGCGACGTGTTGAACTCGGGCGAAGACTGTTTTTTGACACGCTGCTTTCATCCGACGGGAAATTGAGTTGCGCAACCTGTCACCAGCCAGCCTACGGATTCAGTTCGCCGGATGCACTGCCGCCGGGGGTCGCCGGACGCCGCGGACGACGCAACGCACCGTCGCTCGTCAATCGCCGCTGGGGATCGCTTCAATTCTGGGACGGTCGCGCCGCCACGCTTGAGGACCAGGCCCTGGAACCGATCGAAAGCGAAAACGAATTGGCCAGCAGTGTCGACGAGGTCCTCCAAAAGCTGGGTGAACACGACGAGTATCCCGCGCTGTTCGACGAGGCATTTGAAGGGGGCGTGACGCGCGCGAATCTGGCCACGGCGATTGCTGAATTCGAGCGGTTCCTTGTATCCGGTAACAGTCGCATCGACCAGTTCGTCGCGGCGCGAGAATCCGCCGACTTGACTCGCTCCGAGCGGCGGGGACTGTGGGTTTACGAAAGCAAGGGGGGTTGCTGGAAATGTCATTCCGGCCCCAATTACACCGACGAGGCCTTTCACAACACGGGTGTTTCGTGGGGACGAGAGCCGCTCGACCTGGGACGCCACGAAGTGACCGGCGAGGAATCCCACATGGGGCAGTTCAAGACGCCGACGCTCCGCAACGTCGCTTTAACGGCACCCTACATGCACGACGGGAGCCTGACGACGCTTCGCGAAGTCATTGATTTTTACGATCGCGGCGGGAACGAGAACCCGAACCACGATCGGAAGATGAAACGACTCGATCTGAGCTCACAGGAAAAGGAGGACCTCGAGGCGTTCTTGAGAGCGCTCACCGGCCGCCACCTGTGGGACGACGATCTGTCACACGATCAGGAGAACCATGGTCAAGTTGTTCGATGACCTGGATCAATGCCAAGGGGGGAACAATTGAGGACAATTGTTCTACACTGGACAATTGTCTTGCGCGGAACGACGGACGGCGTAACGGCGGACGACTCTTGTCAACCGTCGTCGCCCTTGTCGGGGTCGAGGCTGTCGAGACTCGGCGGGTCCCCAGGGGATTTCTTTTCCCCGGATTTCTTTTCCCCGGAATTCTTGTCCTCCGATGCCTCATCCCCGGATTCGTTTGCACTGTCAAAGGTGCGGCTGGATTCTTCCGCGGTGGTCGCTTCGATCGCTTCCTCAGGGAAATCGGCACCCAGTTCCTCAAGTAACGTCGCAATCGCCTGGTTGAGATTTTTTCCGCGAAGACTCCCGTCGTCGACCGAGCTGTAGCGAACTTTTCCCTCGCCATCGAGG
>JBGTFW010000150.1:0-19703 GCA_041747075.1 Pirellulaceae bacterium | reverse complement strand
AGCATCCGGAAGTCGAGCGCGTCTGGTATCCGGGCCTGCCGGATAACGAATCACACGTCGTTGCAAAGCGGCAAATGAGTGATTTTGGCGGGATGGTCTCGCTGGAATTGCGCGGCGACCTCGAAAGGAATCGCCGCTTCGCATCAAGCACACATCTCTTCGCACTGGCGGAAAGTCTTGGTGGCGTCGAATCGCTTATCAACCATCCGGCGAGCATGACACACGCCTCGATTCCCCGCGAGGAACGTGAAAAAGGGGGGTTGCGCGATACGTTAATGCGCCTTTCGGTCGGAATCGAGGATGTCGGCGACCTGATTGCCGACCTCGACGAGGCGATCGAGACGAGCAAGTCCGCGAGGCCCGCACGTTCCAAAGCGCATGTCGTTTAACCCGAGGCCGAAGCTGCCCGTGGCCGAAGCTGCCAGCTTCGGTATTTCGTAATGGCGGAGAATGCGCAGGACTCGGCAAGCTGGCAGCTTGCCCCACGTTCCCGGCAAGCTGGCAGCTTGCCCCACGTCGAGCATTACCCACCCCCGATCAACTTCTCAAATTCCTCCTCGCTGAGCACCGGTACGCCGAGTTGCTGGGCCTTTTCCAGTTTGCTGCCAGCCTTGTCGCCCGCAACGAGGTAATCGGTCCTCGACGAAATGCTCGACGTTGCCTTGCCGCCGTGCCGGGCGATCAGCTCTTCGACCTCACCGCGTGTGAATTTCCGCAAAGTTCCGGTGACCACCAGCGTCTTGCCGGCCAGCGTCCTTCCGGCGGGTTTGGACTCGGTTGCGTCGTCCGTCAACTGAACCCCCAGCCCGGCAAGGTCCGCGATCGTTCGCCGCCCGTGTTCGCTGTTGAAAAAGTCGTAAACGCTTTGGGCGATTATCTCGCCGACTTCGTTGACCGAGGCAAGTTCCTCGACGGATGCCGCGGCGAGTTTCCGGATGTCCCCGAAATGTCGTGCAAGGACCCGTGCCACGGTAATTCCCGCGTGACGGATCGACAGGGCGTTCAGCAATCGTGCCAGTCCCCGTGATTTGCTCGCTTCGATCGCCGTGATCAGGTTGTTCGCCGAAACGTCTCCCATCCGCGGCAACGCGGCGACAGTTTCCGCCTTCAGCCGGTAGAGGTCGCCATAATTCCCGACCAGCCTGTTGTCGACAAGCAACCCGACGAGTTTCTCGCCAAGCCCCTCGATGTCCATCGCGTTGCGCGTGGCGAAGTAGCGAATTCGTTCGCGAAGCTGCGCTGGACAGTCGAAATTCGGACAGCGAATGGTGACGCCCCCTTGATCCTTGACAAGTTTCGTCGCGCAGGCCGGACATGACTTTGGAAAACGAAAAACGGAGGTCCGCGGCGGGCGGAGATGCGCGTCGACGCGAACGATGTGCGGAATGATCTTGCCCGCCTTTTCCACAACGACGGTGTCGCCGACCCGGATGTCCTTTCGTTCAATCTCGTCGGCGTTGTGGAGACTCGCGCGGCTGACGGTCGTGCCGGCCAGCTCAACCGGCTCGAGCAGCGCGACGGGCGTGATCGCTCCGCTCTTGCCGATCTGCACGTCGATGGCGTCGAGCCGCGTCACCGCTTCGTATTTCTCCCATTTCCAGGCGGCCAGCCAGCGAGGACTTTTCGACCGCGCGCCAAGCTGATCGCGCTGATCGAAACGATTCAGCTTGATCACCAGTCCATCGACTTCAAAGTCCAGTTCGTGGACTTCGCCGATCACCGTTTCGCACCACGCGACGACTTCGTCAAATCGATCGAACTTGCGGACGTTCGGCGTGGGAGGCAGTCCGTAGCCGGCGATTTCGGCGAGAAAGTCCATGTGGTTGTCGGCGCGAATGCCTTCGCACAATCCCATTCCGTGACAGAACATTCTCAAGTTCCGTTCAGCGCAAATTCGCGGATCGAGCAAACGGATGCTTCCCGCCGCGACGTTCCGCGTGTTGGCGTAGGCGGGCAAGCCCTTTTCGGCCTGTGACTGGTTGAGCCGCACCAGTTCCTGGTTGGTCATGTAGATTTCCCCGCGGACTTCCAGTGACGCGGGCGGATCGCTGGTGGTCAGACGCAGCGGTACGTCGCGGAGCGTTCGTATGTTATGCGTGATGTCGTCGCCGACGACTCCATTGCCGCGCGTCAGCGCGCGAACCAGCACGCCCTTTTCATAGATGGCTGAAACGGCGACTCCGTCGACTTTCAGTTCGACGACCCACTCGGCGGTGGTCGCCCGCAGTCCGTCCAGTGCGCGCCGCGCGAAGGCCCGCAGTTCCTCCAGACGGTATGTATTGTCGATTGACAACATCGGAACGCGGTGGGCGACTTGCAAAAGGTGCGCGATCGGAGCGTCGCCGACCCGCCGCGTCGGGCTGTCCGGCCGGCTCAATTCCGGATGCTCGTCCTCCAGCGCTTCAAGCCGTTTGACGAGGCGGTCGTACTCCAGATCGCTGATTTCCGGGTTCGCTTCGACATAGTAGCGGCGGTCGTGATGCCGGATTAGTTCGATCAAGTCGGCGATTTCGCGGTCCGGGTCGTTCATGGATAGGGGGAACTCTCGGGTTGCTGGCGAAGCTCTCGGATCGGATTCATTACCAGCCGCAACACGGCGTTCGTCAATAGCCAGGGGAGCAGGCGTTTGTCGTTCCGGGATTTCGCCCCTTGTGGTAGAGTGGAACGCAGTTAAACGACATGAAAGAACTGGCAATCCGTCTCCACAAAAATGGGAGTCTTGTGATGCGAGCGCTGGTGAAGGCATGGCTGGCCGCCTTCGTGGCTTGTGCGTTTTCATTTGCGCCATCCCTTGCCGCTCAGGCGGTGAACCCCGACGACCGGGAGCCCCGAAAAGTCTTCGCCACGCCACCGCGCGAGCTGACGCGATTGCTGGCCCGGGCGCGCGAAGCGATCGAGGCGCGCGAGTATCGCGCCGCCGTCGAGCTGCTCGGACACGTCCTTGCCGACGCCAGCCGCGAGGACTGGTTGATCCCCGGCGAGGACCCGAGCCAATTCCGAAGCATCCAGCTGGTCGCAAGCGACTTGCTGGGAGAAGTCCCCGCGGAGTTTCGTTCCGAATACGAGCTTCGCTACTCGGTTACCGTGCGGCAAATGCTCGAACAATCCGTCGCGGCCGGCGATTACAACTTGCTCGCGCGGGTCGCGGGGCACTACTTTCATACTCCCGCCGGACAGACGGCGACCATGTTGCTGGCCCACCACAATCTTGAAAAAGGCCAGCTTGTTGCCGCGGAGCGACAGTTTTCGCGAATCGCCAACGATTCGGCGGCGCGACAACGGCACGACCCGGACGTCACGGTAATGCTGGCCGTTTGCCAGGCCCTTTCCGGATCGCGCGACAAGGCGGCGCAAACGCTGGCCCAATGGCCGAAGCGCCCAGGGTTTCCTCCCGTTGTCTTCCAGGGGAAGGTCGTTCCGGTCTTCGAAAGTCCAGAACGCGCGATCGAATGGCTGGAGGGACTGATCGGCGAGGCATCCCTCGGTCAAGCCGGCGAAACACGCGACTGGGTCATGTTCCGCGGTGGACCGGCGCGAAACGGGCACCAGGGGACCGGTGCGCCCCTGGCTGATCCTCAATGGACCCTTCCGGTGCTCAACGAATTGTCCCAGGAAAGGCTCGCCGTCGAGGCGTTCGAGGCGCGCCGCGCGACCGGCAAACCGCTCGTTCCCGCGCTCCAGCCGCTTGCCATTGGAAACACGGTCGTCGTCCGCACGATGAACACGACCCTCGGAATCGATTTCACGAGCGGCAAGCGAATCTGGGAATTTCCGCCGTGGGTTCCCGGCGGGCGAGTGCCGCTGGAGGACGATGTGATCGCGGAACGAACACGGCAAGCGAACCAATGGCACGTTGAGCAACGAATTTGGGAGGACCATCTCTACGGCCAGCTCAGCAGCAACGGCCGCGACGTTTATCTGATTGACCAGGCGGGATTCGCGGGCGGTCTCTTCGGCCAGGTGATCGGCGCGGGGGGAGACGCGATGGCTGATCCTCTTGGCGGCCGCGAGACGAACGAACTCAAATGCGTTGAACTGGCGCGACAAGGCGCCTTTCGCTGGGAAGTCGGCGGCGAAACGGGCGGCAACGAGCCAGCACTTCGGGGCGGTTTCTTTCTCGGCGCGCCACTCCCGCTCGACGACAGTGCCTTGTACACGATATGCGAACTCGACAGTGAGATTCGACTCGTCGCGCTCGATCAGAAAACCGGGGCGATGCTCTGGTCCCGGCAACTGGCCGTGATCGACGCGGTTCAACCCGTCGTTGCGGACCCCGCGCGTCGGCTGGCGGGGGCCAGTCCCTCGGCGTCCGAAGGCATTCTCGTTTGCCCGATTTCCTCGGGTGGCCTGGTCGCAATTGATCTCGCCACGCGGTCACTGTTGTGGGGAGTCACCTGGCCAGTCACCTCCCGCGACAAGGATTCGCAAGATCTTATCTCGTCGCACGGCATTGATACTCCGCCGCCGCAATCCTTCAAAACGACATCGATCGATTCAAGCGTGACGATCGTTGGCCGCGAGGTCCTCGTTGCACCGGTCGAGTCCGATCGCATTTTCTGTTTCGACCTGGTCAGCGGCGACCGCTTGTGGGTGGGCGACGATGGTCAAGCCGGCCAGCCGCGCGACGACGGTATTTATATAGGGGGCGTTCATAATGAGTCGGTCGTCGTCGTTGGACGGACGACCGTGAAGGGCCTGGACCTGAAAACCGGGCGAACGCTCTGGCGACAATCGCTCGACGCATTGGGCGAGCCGACGGGTCGGGGCTTCCTCGCCGGAGGTCATTACTTTGTCCCGTGTGCCAGGTCCATCATTGCGGAAGTGGCGATTGAGTCGGGTGAGATCGTCGCTCGACACGCGGTCGACCGGATTCCCGGCAATCTGATTTGCCATGAAGGGGCAGTAATTGTTCAAGGGCACGAAACGATCGGCGCATTCCATCAGGTCGAGGCGTTGCGCGAGCGGCTTGCGAATTTGCCGGTTGCCAACCAGCGACTGGCCTCAAACCGTTCGTTGCGCGCCCGGATTCAGGCGCACGACGGCGACATGCGCGAAGCCGTCGTGACGGCAGCCGAGGCATGGGGCACGGCACCGGACTATGAAAGCGAACGAGTCGTGGTCGGGTTACTTATTGAATGGCTGGAGTCGGATTACCTCGCCGCGAAGCCCTTTGCCGAAAATTACAGGGAACTTCTGGAAGGTTCCGCGCCCGCACGGTTCGCCGATGCGCGGTTGCGCGGCGCGATCGACGGCGGCGCGATCGCCGACGTGCTCGATTTGCTCGTTCACGGCGAAGAAACATCCGACGCCGCATCGGCTGAATTGGCCAATTCCCAAACCCTTCAGACCGAGACGACGGGACCCGATCCGGCAGTCCGCATGTCGAGTCGTCAAGCACTGAAGTTCCGTTTGCGGGAACATCTTCGCGACCCCATGGCCTCTGAAACGGTCCGCCAGTACGTGAAAAACGCGAGCAAGGAACTTTCGTCCGCCCAGATTTCAAGCCTTGCGAACTGGCTCGGCCCGCAATGGCTGGACGAACCGGCGAGGATGAAACTTGCCGAATCCCTCATCAGTCGCGACGAGTGGTACCGCGCGGAACAGGTGCTCGAGACACTTCGCGAAACCCGCGACGACTTTGCCGTGCAACTCGCGACGGTCCGTTTGCTTCGGGCGGCTGGCTGGCAAGACCGCGCGGTCGACGCCGCGAGTCAGGTGGCCGAGCGATTCCCCGATGAAATCGTCAAGGAAGTTTCGGGGTCGTTCCCGGCCCGCGAACTCGATTCCAGGTGGTTCGCCGGATCGTCAGGGCCGGTCACGTGGGACGACTGGCATTATGGTGCCGTTCATGCGCAATTGGCCCACGCCGACGGCCGGTCGACGACCATTGAGGTTGCCCTTATCCAACCGGAATGGATTGCATCCAGCGGGAACGTCCCCGATGAACTTGAAATCAGAATCGACTCGCGGAATTCGGAAATCGTCCTTCGCGACGCGATGGGACATGATCTGGGGCGCGTCGCGATTCAGGACGCACCCGATGACCAGCGTTATTTTCCCTCGCGGATGAACGGCGGACGCTACGCCTTGCAGGGTCACTTGCTGATCGTCGCGTGGGAATACAACCTGATCGCCGTCGACTTGCATCGCTTGCGCCGGGGGGACGAGGGGTTGTTGTGGCGTCGCCGGCTCCATCGCGAGACGGGACTTCGCGATACGCTGCTGCTGCAATCGGGGATGTCCGCGCGGGCGATCGACAATTCCTGGGGCCGCGACCAAATGCAATTGCTCGGCCGCGACGGCAATGCAGTTGACCTCTTCACCAGCAACGCGAACGCGGCGTTTTTTGTGATCGACGAAACGTTGAATTGTGTCGACCTCCTTACGGGCGAGACGCTGTGGCAACGGTCGGGGGTGCCGCGTGGTGCCTGGCTGGCCGCCGATGAGCAGTCGCTGTTCCTGTTAACACCGAGTGGATCGAGCGGGATGGAATACCAGTCCGTTGACGTTCTCGATTCCGAATTTGGCGGCATGAAGGCGACCGTCAGTCTCGCGGATTTTTCCGGCCAGTCGCTGTGGCACTCGACCGGTCGCATTGGAGTCTTTACCGAGCAGACGGGCGAGCAAAAGTCGCTTGTGGGCGTCAACTTGACGGACGGTCGGCGAACCTGGGACTATCAATGCGAAGAGGATTGCCTGGGTTGCATTCGTGATCCTCAAACGATGATTATTCAGCGCGGCGGCGGGGGACTCGAGTATCTCGATTTGCGAACGGGTGAAATCATCCGCAAAGTCGACATGGATCTGGTTTCCGGCAAGGTGCTTGACGTGCGGCGCATGCACGAGCACGACTTGATCCTTGTCGATCTTGAAGCGATTCCCGGGATGGTGCCGCGTTCCCGGCAACTCGACCGCTCGGTTCGCGCAAGTTCAACAGCCGGTCCGCTGTTTGACGGTAACCTGGTTTGCGTCGACTTGCGCAAGAACCGCCCGCGCTGGCCGACTCCTGTTCGCGTCGAACATCTTTCGCTTCCCTCCGTTCAGCCCGCCGCGGTTCCCCTGATGACCTTCAGCCGGACGCTCAGCAGCATTCGCAACGAGCCCAACCGGTCCCTGACACCCGAGTTCTACACGATTGATCTTCGCGATGGACGACTTGTCAACGTCACGCGACGCGAGGAATTGACCCAGGGACCGTGCGAAATGACGGGCTGGCCCGAATCGCAAAAGGCGGAGTTGTGGCTGGGCGGCCAGCGGCTGATCTTTGAATTCACCGACCAAGCGCTTCCCGACGGTGCGGCGACTCCCGCACGGCTCGTCAATGAGGCTACAATGGCGGAACCCGGCGGCGACCTCGACCCGCCGGGTTCGGTCGAGGATTTGAGGCGTCGCCAGGCCGAGTTGTTGCGTGAGATGATTGAAAAGGGACCCGCGAAAACGGACGATCGACCCCAGGCCAGAAGCACTCAAACTGCCACGGGAGATTTCGCATGAGCCGCTATGCAACGGATGCCCCGCTCGATGAAGGTGCCGTGAGGCGGCTGGCCGACGCGCGCGACCAGATTCTCGAACAGCTTGGCCGTGTCATTGTTGGCCAGTCGGACGTCATCGAGCAGATTCTCGTCTCGGTCTTTAGTCGCGGACATTGTTTGCTGGAGGGCGTGCCGGGACTCGCCAAGACGCTGATGGTCAGCACGCTGGCCCGCGCACTGGACCTTTCCTTCAGCCGCATCCAGTTCACTCCCGACCTGATGCCCGCCGACATCACGGGGACCGAAATCATCGAGGAGAATCGATCGACGGGCCAGCGCGAAAGACGGTTTCTCGAAGGCCCGGTCTTTTCCCACGTCATTCTTGCGGATGAAATCAACCGCACGCCCCCGAAGACCCAGGCCGCATTGCTGGAAGCGATGCAGGAGCGGCAAGTCACCGTCGGTCGCGTGTGCCATCCGCTGACCAATCCGTTTTTTGTGCTCGCTACGCAGAATCCGATCGAGCAGGAGGGGACCTACCCGTTGCCCGAAGCGCAACAGGACCGGTTCATGTTCAAGGTCCACGTGCGATATCCTTCGTTCGAGGATGAATTCGCCATCGCGCGGCGGACGACCGTCCCCGTCACGCACGACATCCAGCCTGTATTGACCGCCGCCGAGATCAGCCAGTTGCAGGACGAAGTGCTCCGCGTCCCAATCGGCGATCACCTCGTGCGCTACGCGTTGTCGCTGGTGCGGCAGACCCGCGTCGGGCAGGCGGGCGTTCCCGAATACGTCAACGACCAGTTACAGTGGGGTGCCGGACCGCGCGCCGTGCAGTACCTGATTGTCGGGTCCAAGGCGCGGGCGCTGCTGCACGGTCGCGGGCATGTAACGGGCGAGGATGTGCAGGCACTGGCGGGGCCGGTACTGCGGCACCGGATTACGCTGAATTTTTCCGCCGAAAGTGACGGCGTCACAACCGACGACATGATTTCGCGACTGATTGACGACACCCCCGTTCGCGAGGACGACTTGCTGGCCGATGCCCGATTCCGGAAAATTTTTGCATCCTGAGGCGATTCGCCGCATTTCGCGGCTGGAACTCCGCGCGCGGCACATTGTCGAGGGCTTCTTGTCGGGCATGCACCGCAGCCCGTGGTTTGGCCACTCTGTCGAATTCCTTCAGCACCGCCAATACGCGCCGGGCGACGATCTGCGCGACGTCGACTGGCGCGTGTGGGCGCGGCAGGACCGCCTCTACGTCAAGCAATACGAGGAAGATACCAACCTTCGTTGCCATTTGCTGGTCGATACGTCGGCCAGCATGAGTTTCGGATCAGGCCCGCTCGACAAGTTCGATTACGCGGCGACGATTGCGGCGACGCTCGCGTGGCTGATGCTTCGCCAGCAGGACGCGGTCGGTGCCGTCACGTTTGATTCGGTCGTTCGCGGTCGCGTGCCGGTTCGCAGTCGGCGAAAACACCTCGCGACACTGATCTCGGCGCTCGAAACCGGCACGAGCGGTGAAAAAACAGACCTCTTCCGCATCCTCCAGCAAGCCGCCGCGACCTTCCCCCGCCGCGGACTGACGATTCTCATTTCCGACCTGTTGTGCGACGTCGAGCAGACGCTTCGCGGCCTTCGACTCCTCCGCGGACGCGGACACGACGTAATGGTCTTTCATATCCTCGACGACGAGGAACTCGATTTCAACCTTGACGGGCCAACGCGCTTCGAGTCCCTCGAGTCCGGCGGGCAACTGCGATGCAACCCTCGCGCGCTGCGCGATGGCTATTTGCATGCGCTCCAGGAATTTCTCGACCAGGTGCGGCGCGGATGCGCGAGCCACAAGGTCGATTACGCGCTTGTTCGCACGAGCGATCCACTCGACGCGGTCTTGCCCCGCTACTTGAGCAATCGCCTTGGCATGCACCACCGGAACTAGAACCAGACCGTTGTGTTTCAGAATCTCCTTTCATCGTCGCCGTGGGTCTGGTCAGGGCTGGCAATCGGGCTGGCAGTGTTGCCGGTCCTGATTCACATGATCAACCATTTTCGCTTTCGCACGGTGCGGTGGGCGGCCATGGATTTTCTGCTTGCCAGTCACCGGCGGAATCGCAACCGCGTCTGGCTGAAGCAGTTGTTGCTGCTCCTCTCGCGGATCGGTGTGTTGCTGCTCGTCCTTGCCTCGGTTTCGCGGATTGGTTGCAATTCCAATCGCTGGGCGGGCTGGTTCGCCGCCTCGCCAACGCACCATTACGTTCTGGTGGATGACAGTTACTCGATGAGTGAGTCCGTCGGGGGCGTCGCGCCGATCGACCGAGCCCATCAGGTGCTCCAGCATCTAAGCGGCCAGATTTCGCGACTTGACCAGCAACGACTGACCGTGATTCGCTGGTCCCGCGCCGCGCAGTGGGCCGAAACCACGGAGGGCGACGACGATTCGCCAGCCGCCGACCTCAACGGCGTGGAAGTCGACCGTGAAATCAACGCGCGGGTTGATTCGCTGCTTGCCCGGATACAGCCGGCTTCGATGGCCGTGGCGCCGCGCGACGCCCTCGAACTGGCAGGTCAGTTGATCCGGCGGCGGGACGGGGAAAAGTCAACCGTTTATGTGCTTTCCGATTTTCGGAACCGGGACTGGGCGGCCGCGCCCGACGTTGCGAATGCCATCGTGCGCCTCCGGGATGCCGGTGCGGAGGTGGAACTTGTTCGCTGCGCCGAACAAACGGCCGCAAACCTCGTCATCAAGGAGATGAAGCCCGCCGGGTCGATTCGCGTCGCGGGCGTTCCGCTCATGATGGAGCTAAGCGTGCAAAACGTGTCGGGCGAAGCCGTGCGAAACGTTCAGATCAAGGCTTCGTCCGCCGCGTTCCCCGACCCTGAGGGCGCGGCGGCAAGTCCCGACCTTGCCAACGGCACGTGGACCGGCTTGCCGGTGCTGTTCATCGAAAGTATCGAGCCGGGTGAAAGCGTAACGCGGGAGTTTCCGGTTTTTTTCAGCCAACCCGGCCAGCACGTCGTCCACGCCCGGCTTCCCGATGACGCAATCGTCAGCGACAACCAGGTCTGGTCCGTCATTCGCCTTGGCAAATCCGCGCGCGTCCTCATCGTCGACGACCCGCCCGGCGACGATGCGCGATTCGTGGCACTCGGTTTGAATCCAGGCGGAATGACCGGGATTGAATCCGTTCCGGGAACGCGCGCCATGCTGCGCGACGCGTCGATCGGAGAACTGGCGCAGTACGAATCCATTTTCCTCCTCGATGTCGATCGGCTCGATGAATCGGCGGTTACGGGACTCCGCGCGTATGTCGAACAGGGAGGGGGCCTCGTTTACTTTACCGGCCCTCGCGTCAACCTTGAACAATACACCACGCAACTGTACACGAAAGGCGATGGAATTTTTCCACTGCCGCTCAGCCGCGTTGCCGAGGTTACGCTTTCCACCGACGCGGGCGTCGCCGATATTGTTCCGCAACGGCACCCGGTTTTCTCCCACGTGATCGATGTCACCAACTCGCTTCTCGGCCTGGTGCAAGTCAAACAGGTTTTGCAACCGCCGCTGGAATGGACCGCGGGTACCGGCGGCGCGCGCGTGCTGGCAACGGTGCGCGGCGAGGCGCGAACGCCGCTCGTCGTGGAAAAATCGCTGGGCCGGGGGACAATCCTTGCGGTACTGACAACGGCCGGGCCAGAGTGGTCGAACTGGTGCCGCAACGGAACTTTTCCCGCGACGATCCTCCTCATGCAGGAGTACGTGTCGCGCGGCCGCGCGAGCGACACGCGACACATTACCGGCGCGCCCATTTTTCTCGATAGTGGCGAACGGACCTTTCAAGGCGAGTACGAGATCGTGACGCCGGGTGCCGATTTGAAGGACCGAGTCGTCTGGCGAAAGACCGCCGATCCGGTCAAAGCGATTGCGACCGGTCGCGATCGCGAAGGGGTCTCAGCCAGCGAGACGATCCGGCCTGGCATTTATGAAGTCTGGCGGCGCGAGCTTGCGGGGCCGTTGAAAATCGACCGGATGGCCGTGAACGTCGACGTTTCAGAAAGCGAAACCGAACTGATTGACAACCGGTCGCTGGCAGCCACCGCGGGTTCAGGCACGCGGATTACTTCGTCGAGAGAGTTTCGTCCCGCGCTCGAACGGGGTCCGGACGGCTCGCTTGCCCGGATTCTCCTCGTCGTGCTCCTTGTGCTGATCCTCTGCGAGCAGTTCCTCGGTTTGATCAACAGTTACCATCCGGCGCGGCTTTCAACCGGGGGAACGCAGCGAGCATGAACCCGAACCCTTACCCGTCCGAGATTCGCAACTTGCATGAACTGGTGCCGCTCGTGCCGCTGGATGAATGGTGGCAATGGCTGGCGGCGGCGGCTGTCTGGATCGTTCTGGTCGCGGCGACGGTCTGGTTGTACCGACGGGACGCGCGGAGCCTTTCCGGACCGATCGCCGTCACGCTGATGACGCTTCGGATCGGAGTAATTCTCGGACTGCTCGTCTTTTTCCTCGGACCGCAACGTCGAAGCGAAACGCGAATCGTCAAGCCTTCCGAAATTCACGTTCTTGTCGACACGAGTCTCAGCATGGGACTGGCCGACGACCCGGACGACGCCACTCGACAACGGATGACGCTTGTGACCGAACTCTTTGAAGAACAGCCATTACTTCGTGAACTCAACACCCGGCACCGGCTCCGTCTCTTTCGCTTCGACGAATCGGCCCGCGCGGCGGAAGTCGTTGCGGTGGAACGGCAACCGCGCGGCGAAGCAGAGAATTTCGTTCCAGATAATGTCAGCCCCGGCGACGGCGTGCTTGCCGCGAACTGGCTGGCAAGAGGCATCGTTGGCTGCGGGTTGCTGGCGCTCGTGGTCGCGGCAGGCAACTGGATGTTTGGCGGGCCGCAATTCCGCACGGACGGGTGCGTGTGCATCGCCGCCCTCGCGGTTGTCAGCGGAGTCGCGGTCGCGGGTGTTGCGAGCCTCGTCGGTACGATCGATGCGCCGGTCGATCCGGTCCCTGACATCGGCGGCGAGGGGGACTCGAAGCTTGCGAATGGTCCACGTGCCTATTCGCTGCAACAGGCCGGCGGAATCGACTGGCTGGAATACCTGACGCCTCGCGGAACCGCAACGCGATTGGGGGACGCACTTCTTGACCTTGTGCAAAACCGGAGAACGCGAGGCACCGCCGCGATTCTTTTGGTCACTGACGGCGGTCAAAATCAGGGTGTTTCCGTCGACCGGGGCGTCACCGCCGCGACGGATGCAAGTGTCCCTCTTTACGTGATCGGCGTGGGAAGCCGCCGACCGCTGCAAAACGCCCGCGTCAGCCAGATCGAAGCGCCGCAAAAAGTCTATCCGGGCGACCCCTTCCAGGTCCGTGCGATTCTCCAGTCGTTCGGCATGAACGGACAATCCGCGCGCGTCCAGTTGCTTGCCAGCGAGGTGGGCGCTGAACATGACTCGCCAGAAGCGGAGTTAGTCGATGAAACAACTGTCCCGCTTGGCGAAGATGGCGCGCCGATGACCGTCGAGTTCACCGTCTCGCCAGGAAGCGAGGGAAGTCACCAGTATTCGATTCGCATCGAGCCTCCGCCAGGCGATTTCGATTCGGGAGACAATCTTCGGCGCGCGACCGTTCAAGTCGTCACCGGCCGGACGCGCGTGCTGCTGATCGCCGGCGGCCCGACGCGCGACTACCAGTTTCTTCGCAACCAGTTGTTTCGCGACGCCGATATTCAACTCGACGTCTGGCTGCAAATGGCGGTCGCCGGTGCCGATCAGGAATCGGATTCGATGCTCTATGGATTTCCGGAATCCGATTCTGAACTGAACGAGTACGACTGTATCGTTGCGTTTGATCCCGACTGGCGATTGCTCTCGCCGCCCCAGACAGCCAGCCTTGAGTCGTGGGTTTCGCGCCAGGCGGGGGGGCTGATCGTCGTGGCGGGACCCGTTTTCACTCCCGAATGGACGCGCCGGCCGCGCGGCGATGAATCGATCGATCGCATTCGCCGCCTCTATCCGGTGTCGTTTTACAGTCAAGGCTCGGCGACGCTCAAGCTCGGCCGGTTTGGTGGCATCCGCCCCTTCCCACTGGAGTTTTCACGCGAGGGAATGGCGGCGGAATTCCTCAGACTCGCCGCCACGCCCGAGGAAAGCACGCTGGCATGGCAAGCCTTCAACGGCGTGTTCGGGTACTACGCCGTCAACGAGCCGCGCGCCGGAACCGACGTGCTGGCGTGGTTTTCCGATCCGGAAACCGCCACTGACGGACGGCAACCTATTTGGCTCGCCTCCCACTTTTACGGTTCCGGACGCGTCGTGTTTCAGGCGAGCGGCGAAATCTGGCGACTCCGTGACGTCAACGTGAACTTTTTCCAGACCTATTACCTGAATCTGATTCGCTGGGCGTCGCAAGGCCGCTTGCTCCGCGATTCCACGCAGGGAGTCCTTCTCCTCGATCGAAATCGATGCTGGGTCGGTGACCAGGTTGCCGTTCGCGCGTTGCTCAATGACGCGGCGGGGAACCCCCTCGTCGCGACCCAGGTCCAGGCGACGGTGATGCAGCCGGATGGAATCGCACGGCCGCTCGTTCTGCAAAACAACCGCGACGCCTCGCGGCCCGGGACCTTTTCCGGTCAGTTCCTCGCGTCCTGCGAAGGCCTGTATGAAATCCGCTTGCCGATTCCCGGTGCCACGGAATGGGGCGATTTGCGGGGTGAAGTCCAGGCGACCATTCCCGATCTGGAAAAACTCAATCCGCAACGCAACGATGAATTGTTGTCCACGATGGCGGCGCGGACAGGCGGGGTCCTCCTCACCGATCTTGCCCGTGACGGTACGGCGATTCGCTTTGGCGGTTCAATCGCGGGCACCGATCGGACTGACAAGGACGAAGTGCGTGTCCGGGTGTCCGATCCGCGCGTCCTCGCCGACCTGATTCATCCGGTCGATCAGCAATCGTGGTTGCCAGGAACGCCGAGTCCGGCCTTCGCGCATCGCCTTGCCGTCTGGCTAACAGGGTGGCTCGTGCTGACGCTATCCATCGAATGGACGATTCGCCGGCTCTATCGACTTGCCTAGCTGGACAGCGCCACTTTGGTTGCCAATACAAGCACGAAGCGCAAGCGAGTGAGTGGGTTACGCCGAAACACACTCGCTCGCGCGTCGTGCTTGTATTCTCGCGGATTTCCACGAAAGTGGCGCTGTCCAGCTAGTGCGAGAGGGTGAGGCTCCATGGCGGCCTCCGCGACGCTTCCGTCGGACTTGCTCCGGCGGGGCGACAACTTTTTGGCTACCCCTCAATAGTCCAATCGCGCTGCTCTCCGTGCGGGCTTGTCCCGGCGGAAGCAACGATTAGCAGCCGAATCGTCGCGGCTTCCGACCGGGATGAACCCGGCGGAGAGCCCAAACCAACCGTTGATTTGGCGGGCATTGTAGCTTGTCAATTTTGAACCCGACGGGATGAACCCGACGGAAATCCGGGGGTCCGACCGTTTTGGCGAAATCGCGCTTTACTCCCGCCACGCCAAAACCCAACGATCCGCTGCCGCGCTCAATCCACGCGCGCTTGCAAAAAAGCAATTCCGACAATGACAGTGCCTTGATTTATTCCCCTTTGATTTATTCCAATCGAGAACGCCTGAGGCACTCAGCCGACGTTTTGAAGGCCGGCGGCGATGCCGTTGATCGCCTGGCGGATCACTTCGCCAATTTCCTCGCGCAACCGGTCGTCGTCCGTGGCGCGCCAACGCTCGAGCAGGGCGACCTGAATGAAATTGAGCGGATCGACGTAGGGATTGCGAACGCGGATGCTGTGCTGCAACCACGGTTCGGTGTCGAGAATTTCCTTCTCTCCGGTTACGGCCAACAAAAATCGGCGCGTCAATTCGAACTCGGCGGTGATCTCGGCAAAGATCGGGGATTGAGCCGCGAATCGGGCATAGAGTGCGGCGATTCCCGGATCGGCACGCCCCATCCCGACATGCACGTTGGACAGTAACGACTGGAAAAAAGGCCACTGTGCATACATTTCGCCCAATTCCTCCGTTCGTTGGCTGACTTCATCGGGACCTGCTTCATGAATCCACGCTTCCAGGGCCGTCCCGACTCCGTACCAACTCGGGATATTGGCGCGGGACTGCGTCCACGCAAAGACCCAGGGAATCGCGCGGAGGTCCGCGACGGATAGGGACCCGCCGCCGCGCCGCGCCGGTCGCGAACCGAGGTTGAGCTGGTCGATCTGGTCGATCGGCGTCGCCGCGTGAAAGTACTCGATGAAGTCCTCGCGATCGACCAGCGCTCGATATTTGCGAAAGGCCTTTTCGCTGAGCGCGTCCATGATCGCCGCCCACTTCGGATACTGTTCGTACCTCGGGCGGCTGCCGAGGGAGCATATGATGGCGTGCATCAGTTGCTGCAGATGCCGCGAAGCGATTTCCGCATGGGTGTAGCGGGACGAGACGACTTCGCCCTGTTCAGTAATGCGAATGCGACCGCGGATCGACTCCGGCGGCTGGGCAAGGATCGATCGGTTGGCCGGCCCGCCGCCTCGTCCGATCGAGCCGCCGCGCCCGTGAAAGAGCGTCAGTTCAATACCATACCGCTGACAAGTCTCCGCGAGGTTTCGCTGGGCTGTAAAGAGCATCCAGTTGGCGCGGAGAAACCCGCCGTCCTTGTTGCTGTCGCTGTAGCCGATCATGATCTGTTGTTGCGACTGACGGGATTCCAGGTGGCATCGGTACGCCCGGTTGTCGAACAGACGCGCCATGATCTCCGGCGCGGCAAACAGATCGTCGACCGTTTCAAAGAGAGGGACCAGATTGAGCTGACCGGCCAGGCCCGCGTCGGCGGCAAGCAGCAGTACCTCCAGCAAGTCGCTTTCGGCATTCGTCATGCTGACGATGTAGTTGCGAATGCTCTCCGGGCCAGCGATCGTGCGCGCCGTGCGGATCAGCCGAAAGAGCGAGACGATCTCGTTGGTCTCGTCTGAGAATTCCAGGCGGGCGGTCAGCGGTCGGCGACTTTCCAGTTCAACGGAGAGCAGCTCGACGCGCGCGGATTCCGTCAACCGGCCATAGTCCAGTGCGGCATCATAACGCTGGAGGATTTCCGCAAGCGCCAATTCGTGCCGCCCGGAATGCTGGCGAATGTCCAGTGTCGCAAGGTGAAAACCGAAGACTTCGACGCGTCGAATGAGGCGCGACAACTGGCCGCGGACTAGAATCCCGCCGCGGTTGTTCGTCAGGCTACGCTCGATCCCCAGCAAGTCGTCGAGGAATCCATCGGAGTCTGGATAAGCGCGCGGTGTCGGCGGTCCGTCTCCCCACGGACGCTCGTTCAGGCGTCGCGTCGCTACTAGCCGCTGGTGCATGAGGATCAGCTTTTGCCGATACGGTTCCTCGGAAAACCGATCGAGTGTCGTCCGCTCGGCCACGGGCGCAACGCGGATTTCCCCGGCGAGTTGATCGAGGAATTCGCGATCGAAACCGGCGCGACTTCGCGAGGGGCTGAGCAATTCGTAGAGGTCCAACACGTCGCGCACATAGCGCTCAAGCACAAGTTCCCGGTGGGCGCGAATCGCCTGTTCGGTGATCGCGCAATCGACAAACGGGTTGCCGTCCCGGTCACCGCCGATCCACGAGCCAAATCGCAACAGCGGCGGCACTTTCCATGTCCGATCCGGCCACGCGCGGGCCAGCGCGTCCTCCAGTTCCTCGTAGATCAGCGGAACCGCATCGAGCAGTGTCTGTTCAAATACGAATAGTCCCGTGTTGCGGACCTCGTCCATGACCGACGGCTTGCGACTGCGACTGTCGTCACTTTGCCAAAGCAGCGTCACGGCCGCCCGCAGGTCCTCGACCAGTCGCGGCTGGCGCGATCCCGGGGTCGCCGGGTTACGCAGCTCGTGGAGCAATCCGAAGAGCAGGCGCAGAACCTGCCGCGTCGTGCGGCGGCGCGACTCGGTGGGATGCGCCGTAAAGACCGGCATGATCGCCATGGTTTCGAGGCTGGCCGCCATCTCGTCGGCGGTCATTCCCTCCTCCTGGATGCGCGCGATGGCGGCGTCGATCGACTCATCCATCGGTCGACCATTCCGGAACGCCTCCTCGCGCCGCCGCCCGAGGATGGCGATTCGCTCGGTTTCCTCGCACAGGTTGACCATGTTGAACCAGGTCGAAAAGGCCTTGACGATCTCCGACGCAAGCGCCGGATCGCGAGTCAGTCCGGCGACGATTTCTTCAATGGCCGCCCCGGCTGCCGGATCACCCGCGCGACGCGCCTTGGAAAGCGCGCGAATTCGTTCCTCGATGTCGAAGACCTCCTTTCCAGCCTGTTCAATAATCGTCTCGCCCAGCAGGTCACCGAGCAGGCGGATATTTTCGCTGAGGGAACTCATGATGGATAGCGAGGGAATGTGTGGTGAAAGCACGTCCGGGTTGTCGAACCGGACAACACGAACGGGCGCGTGACAACTAACGTCCAGAAGCAACGACACCCAATGGTTGTACCCTGTGCAAAAGTGTCGTTCGACCTGCCGGGCCGCTTCCGCCCCGGCATCCGCCGCGACCCCCGGTTTTTTAAGGGTTTGCGCCTACAATGTCCCCTTTTTCATTTTTCGCGTGTCGAAAGCCTTGGCGGCTTCCGCTACGACACGACCCGCCGGTGACGTTTTCCGAATCTCCGGTAGCGGAACTCGCGGCGAGTTTCGGCCTGGATCGATGGCAACATTCGTCCTTTGGAAATTGACGCAGAGTCGCAACGACACGAAGACGCGGAGGAAATCGACCCTCTGCGGCTTCGCGTCGCCGGTCCTGCGTTCCATTCCTTCGCAAACACCGACTCATTGCTGAGCGTGTCGACCTGTTCGCGAGTGACCCGGAAGTGCTGCACGCGACCATGCCTTGTCTGGGTGATAATGGAATCAGGGCCGCCGAGGTATACTGGCAGGCATGTCCGACGTCACCCGCATCCTTTCGCAAATTGAATCCGGAGATCCGTCGGCGGCGGAGCAGTTGTTGCCGCTGGTCTACGACGAACTCCGGAAACTTGCGGCGGCCAGGCTTGCCCAGGAAAAGCCGGGACAGACTCTTCAGGCCACCGCCCTGGTCCACGAGGCCTACCTCCGGCTGGTTGGCGATGGGGAACGTGAGCAGTCCTGGGACAACCGGAGACATTTCTTCGGAGCAGCTGCAGAGGCCATGCGTCGAATACTGGTCGAACAGGCTCGCCGCAAGTCCAGCCTGAAACAGGGCGGCGAACTGAAACGGCAAGATCTGCGGCTCGACGAATTCTGCCAAAAGGATGTTCCCGACGGGATCCTGGCGGTTCACGAAGCGCTGGACAAACTTGCCCGCGACAAACCGATCATCGCCAACCTCGTGGAATTGCGGTATTTCGCCGGATTGTCGCTGGAAGAAGCAGCTTTGGCGATGAACGTTTCCGTTCGAACCGTGCAACGTTACTGGATTTACGCCAAGGCCTGGTTAATGGAAGAGATTCGCGATTCGGCCAGGGGCTAATGCCGTCGCTGCCACCATCTAGGACCATTTACCCAATTTTTGTTTTTGGGTGTCCAGTTTGTCGTGCCGATTTCGCATTGTTAATTGAAGGGCGAAATCGCCCATTCTGGAGATAACGGTCGTGAATGAACTTGATATTTTTTCCGCGGCACTTGAGGTTGCTGATTCAGCCGAACGGGCCAGTTACCTGGATCAGGCATGTGCCGATCGTCCCGGGTTGCGGGAACGTATCGAATCGCTATTGCGCAACGCCGCTGACGCAAGCCGCTTCCTGGAATCTCCCGCTGTTTCGGTAACGACGGTCACTGAGCCGTATGTGGAACTGGTTGGCACCCGGATTGGCCCCTACAAACTGCTCGAAGAAATTGGACAGGGCGGGATGGGAGTTGTCTATCTGGCCGAGCAGCACGAACCGGTCCGCCGGCGGGTGGCGCTGAAGGTCATCAAACCCGGCATGGACTCGGCCCAGGTGATCGCCCGATTCGACGCCGAACGGCAGGCGCTGTCGTTGATGGACCATCCCAATATCGCGCGGGTCCTCGATAGCGGAAGTACCGATTCCGGACTTCCCTATTTCGTGATGGAACTCGTCAAGGGACAGACGATTACCGAGTACTGCGACGAGCACCGGTTAACTCCACGTCAACGGCTGGAACTGTTCGTCCCCGTTTGTCAGGCGGTCCAGCACGCCCATCAA
>JBGTFW010000149.1:0-37428 GCA_041747075.1 Pirellulaceae bacterium | reverse complement strand
TCGCACGCATTTGAATTCGTCGTTGCCGCCATTCAATGTCCTCTCGAGGTATCGTGAGCCGGGCCGCATCAACTTCAACTTGATGGGTGATGTTGATATGACCGGCTTGCCCGGGAATTCGCCGGTCTGGGAAGGACTGCTCGGCGAATTCGCCGTGACGACTCAGGCCAATGGTCAATACATGGACGGTACTCCGATCGCCTATGGCTTCGACGCTCTCGACGCCAGTGCGGTCACCGGGTTTGAGCGTTCGCGTTCGCAGCGAACACCCCCGCTACCCCCTCCGCCCGTCCCGCCTATTGCGACATTCGACAATCCATTTCGAACGGCCGCCGAATTCGCGAAAGTACCACCGGGTGGGATCACAACTTATAACATGAACTATGAGCCGGTCCATGCCACGCTATTGCGGAATTCGCTGGCGTCGAGCGCGGTGGGGGCTCCGCTCCCGACCTTTGATTACCCGGTCAGCACAACGACACCGGAATTTCCGTTTGCCAGCCCCTCGCGCGACGCGGCGTCGCGACACGAGGTGTTTCGCCGACTTGCCAACACAACGACGACCCGTTCGAGCGTCTTTGCCATCTGGATCACCGTTGGCAAGTTCGAGGTCGATGAACAGGGTCGCTTGCTTGGTCCGAACCTCGTCGAACTGGGCGCCGATTCCGGAAAAACCGAACGGAGTCGCGGGTTCTTTATGATCGATCGCTCCATCCCCGTCGGATACGAACCGGGCAAGAACCACAACCTCGAAAATATGATCCTCGTCGAATCGATTATCCAGTAACGGAATCAGGAGCCAATTTCATGACAACTGAAATCCCACTCGAGTTTGTGACGTTTGTCCAACAATTGGTGTCCGCCAGACGTTTTCTCAACGAAGGCGACGTGGTGGCCGAGGCTCTGCGGCTGCTGCACGCCCGGGAGTCGCTTCGGGACGAGGCGCAAAAAGGCTTTCGCCAACTTGACGACGGTTTCGGATTGCCCATTGAGGATGTAATTCTCCGCGTGGAGCAGCGCATTGATGAAATCGAACCGGGCTCGCCACCGATTTGCGCAAACGCTCATTCCGGATTCCCGCCATCAGGCTCGATTTCGACACGCCGCGGGCCAAACCGCAAATAGTGCAAGGCGACTGCGACCAGACCGCCCACCATCAAGATGTTGCCAATCCATCGGAGCGGTCCCTGCCAGAACCAGACGCTTGCCGGAATCTTCGGGTCGCGCGGCAGGCCGTACGATTCGGGCTCGCTCGCCCGGTCGAGTACGTAGATCACGTTTGTCCCGCCGACTCCCGGCGGATTGTAGACGCCCGCGTCCGTCTTGCCCTGCTCGCGCAACTGTTCAACACGATCCTCGGCCGCGCGCAGCAAATCGTCGCGCGAGCCGAAGCTCAGACAGTTCGTCGGACAGGCCTTGATGCACGCCGGTTCCAGCCCCGCCGCCGTGCGGTCCGAACAGAGCGTACACTTGAAGACCTTTTTCGATTCCGGATGGCGGCGCGGCACGTCGAACGGGCAACCGGTCATGCAGTAGCCGCATCCGATGCACCGATCATGATCAAAATCGACAATTCCGTTGTCGCGGATAAAGATCGCTCCCGGTGCGGGACAGGCCGCGAGGCACCCCGGATCGACGCAGTGCATGCACTGGTACTTGGCCATGTGCCATGTCATGCCGCCATCGTCTTGCGGAATCTCGTTGAACTTGATGAGGTTCCAGAAGTTGTGCGACAGGTCGGGCCGCGTCTGGTACGTTCCGTCGAACGGGGCGATGGTGAACTCGTGGTCGTTCCATTCCTGGCAAGCGATCTCGCACGCCTTGCAGCCGATGCAAGTCGTCGTGTCGATCAGTTTGGCGACGGTCGTGCTCATTTCAGGCCTTGCGGATATTGACGAGAAAGCCCTTGTATTCCGGCGTTCCCGAATTCGGGTCAAAGACCGACGGGCTGAGATTGTTGACCAGCGGCCCGGTAACGCGGCCGAGGAATCCCCAGTGGATCGGCAGACCAATTTGAAAGATCGTCTGGCCGCTGACGGTCAGCGGCTTCAGCCGCGCGGTGACCAGTGCGCGGCCGTTCATGTGTCCGCGCGCGGAGGTCACGACGACTTCGTCCGTGTTTTCAATCCCCAGCGATTGGGCCAGTACTTCGGGGACTTCGACGAAAAAAGTCGGTTGCAGTTGCGAGTTCGCGCTGACGTGTTTCGTCCAGTAGTGAAAGTGCTCGGTCAACCGGTAAGTAATCGCGACGTGTGGAAATTGCGCCGCGTCGCCCAGCGGATCGAGCGGACCTGTGAAGGAAACGAGCATCGGATTGGCACTGACCGCCGGATGAAGCGGATTGGCGACCGGCGATTCGGCAGGTTCGTAGTGTTCGGGAAAGGGACCTTCGACAAAATCAGCGGCAAAGAGTTTCGCAACGCCTTCGGGCAGCATGATGAACGATCCGTGCACATCGGGCGCGGCGTCGGCCTTGTAGTCGGGAACATCTCCCGCCCAACGGGCACCATTCCATGCGATCCCCGACCTCTTGACGTCCCACGCGCGTCCCTCGGCGTCGGCGGACGCGCGGTTGTAGAGCACGCGGCGGTTGAGCGGCCAATTCCACGACCAGTTGTGATAGAAGCCCAGTCCACCGGGGTCTTCCTGGCCGGTCCGCGCCATCTGGTTGCCTTGTTCGGTGTAGCTGCCGCAGTAGAGCCAGTTGCCGCAAAGCGTCGAACCGTCGGCGCGCAAATCACCGAATGTGGAAAGCTGCTTTCGCGTCGTCACGTCGCGTCCGTTGATTTCCATCGCGATTTCTTCCAATGACGGCGAGTACGGATTCGAGTAGCTCCAGTCGATGGCAAGAACCGGATTGGGCGCGGTTCCTCCCTCGTCGCGGTACAGATCGCGAATAGTCAGGAACAATCGCGCGATAATTTCCTGGTCGTTGAGCGCCTCGCCGGGCGGATCGAGCGCGGCGTATTTCCACTGGAGCCAGCGGGACGAATTGACAAAGGCACCATCTTTTTCGGCAAAGCAGCCGGTGGGCAGCAAAAACACTTCGGTATCAATGCTTGCCGGGTCCGCCGCGCCGGGATAATACTCTCCTGCGAGGTTTTTTGCCTTCCAGAACGCGGCGGTCTCGGTTTCAAAGCAATCGGCGACGATCATCCATTTCAGCTTGCCTAGGGCCGAGATCATCTTGGGTGTGTTCGGGCCGTTGGCGACCGGGTTCATGCCAAACGCGATCAGCCCTTCCAGCTCGCCGCGCGACATCCGATCAAAAATGAACCCCCAACTGTTGTCGTCTCCCGGGTTGATTTTTGGCAAAAACGAATAGCCGAATTCGTTGTCTTCACCGGCCGCGCCGCCATAGTATGATTTGAGAAGGCTCACCATGAACTTGTCGACGTTGGACCAGTAATTGAGCGCGTTGGGGCGCAGCGCCTTGGGCGTGTTGTTTTCAATGTATTTTTCAAGCGTCGTTTCATCGGCGCGAGGCATATTGAGATAGCCCGGCAGCTTGTCCCACGCTCCGAGGTCGGTTGCCCCCTGGATATTCGAATGCCCGCGCTGGGCGTTGATCCCGCCCCCGGGAACGCCAATGTTTCCCAGCAACAGTTGCAGCATCGCGGCGGTGTGAATGAGCTGGACCGAATGACTGTGTTGCGTCCAACCCAGCGCATACAGAATCGTGCCGCGCCGATCGGCTCGCCCGGTCGAGCAGACAATTTCGGCGACCTTCTCAAATTCGGCCGCCGTACAGCCGCAGATATTCGCGACCGCGTCGGGCGTATACCGCGCGTAATGGACCTTCATTAACTGGTGGACGCAGTGCGGGTCCTCCAGTGACGGATCGATTTTTGCGAACCCGTCGTCGTCGAGCTGGTATTTCCACGTCGCCTTGTCGTAGTGGTCGCCGCTCCAGCCGCTGAAGCGTCCCGCCTCGAATCCAAACCCTTCGTCGACGAGGAACGGTGCGTTCGTGTGCAGGCGCACGTAGTCCTCGTGAATCAGGTTGTGCGTCAGCGCGTAATGGATCAGTCCGCCAAGGAACGCGATATCGGTGCCGGCGCGCATGGGAACGTAGAGGTCCGAAACAGCGGCGGTGCGGTTGAATCGCGGATCGACGCACACCAGTTTCGCGCCGCGATTGAGTTTGGCCTGCATGACGAAGCGAAAACCGACGGGATGGTTCTCGGCCGGGTTGCCGCCCATCACGAACACAACGTCGGTGTTGGCCACGTCGGTCCAGCCGTTGGTCATCGCGCCTCGCCCGAAAGTCGCGGCCAGACTGGCCACGGTCGGCCCGTGTCACAAGCGGGCCTGGTTCTCGTAGGCGAGAATCCCGAGGCCGAATCGCATCTTTCCCAGCAGAAAGTTGATTTCGTTGGTGTCGGTGCAGCCGCCAATGAGGGCGACATTGGACCAGCGATTGACGGTTCGTCCCGCGTCGTCCTCAATCTCAAAGGCTGCGTCGCGCGAGTCCTTGATTCGCCGCGCCATTCGCCGGATCGTTTCCTCCCACGAAATTCGTTTCCATTCGGAGGAACCGGGCGCGCGATAGAGTGGCCGCGTCAGCCGGTTTTCGTTGACGATGAAATGCTTGAGCGAAATCCCCTTGGGGCAAAGCGTTCCGCGATTGACGGGGCTGTCCGTGTCGCCTTCCACATGAACGACGGTCGGATGAACGTTGTCGGCCTTGTCACCCAGCGTATGAATGACGACGCTGCAACCGACGGCACAATAGGGACAGACGCTGCGGGTTTGCGTCGTCCGCGAGATTTTCAGCTCGCGCGCCTGGGCCGCGGCCTTGCGCACGTCAAAACCGAAAGCGGTCAACCCGGCGGCGGTCGCCGCGCCAGCCTGAAACAATTCGCGCCGGGAGAGCATCGTCGACATAAGTGTCGCGCGCATGGTCTGGACATGTCACGTGCAGAATACTGTTATCGTAAGACTGGATGGTGGCGTGTCAAGCGACGCGTCGCAGCGGGGGTGCGGGCCTCTCGCCTGGTGTCATGTTCGGAGAGGATCAGCTACCCACGACTTCCAGCAATTCGAGCAAATCGCTCGGGATGGGGCGGTGCCCGGAACAGGCATATCCCAAGGGGACTTCGACACACCCTTCGCCTTCGGTTCCGATCATCACGCCGCTGCGACCGTTGAGGATCGCTTCGACCGCGCCGTGGCCCATCTGTGTCGCGCGTCGCCGGTCGTCGGGAGTCGGCGTGCCCCCCCGCTGCAAGTGGCCCAGCACGACGACTCGTGTCCGAAAGGGACAGCCATGTTCCTCCAGCCGCCGGTTGAGGATCTCCGCGCCGCCCTGCTCGTCTCCCTCCGCCACAATCATCATGATCGACGTCTTCCCCTGGTCCTTGAGGCGGTGGAGCGTCGCGATGATCCCGGAAACGTCAGTCTGTGTTTCGGGAATCGCGGCGACTTCCGCGCCGCCCGCGATCGCCGTGTAGACCGCGATGTAACCGCTGTGCCGTCCCATCACCTCGATGAGAAACATCCGGTCGTGACTCTGCGCTGTGTCGCGAATCTTGTCGACCGCCTCGACGGCGGTTTGCACGGCGGTCGAGAATCCAATCGTATAATCCGTGCCGAGCAAATCGTTGTCGATCGTTCCTGGACAACCGATGATTTGTCCCTCCCAGTGTTCGGCCAAGGCAATCGCTCCCCGAAACGTACCATCTCCTCCGATGGCGACGATCGCTTCGATTCCCGTTTCGCGGAGTACCTCCGCCGCGCGCCGCCGCCCTTGATCCTCAAGGAATTCCTCACTGCGGCTGGAATAGAGAAACGCACCACCATACTGGGACCAGCCGGAAACCGAACGCATCGACATGAGCGGATTGCCGTCGGGACCGATATAAAACTGACGGTCGAGCAGCCCCTGATAGCCCCGCAGAATTCCGACGACTTCATGCCCGCGAGAGGTCGCCGACCGAACGACGGCACGAACGCAGGCGTTCATCCCGGGCGCGTCGCCGCCGCTGCAAAAAACCCCGATTTTCATGCGGCCATCCCTTTTTGCTAATTAGTCCGCCTTTTGAACCAGTTTGGACCCGGTCAAAACCTGGCCAGAAACTCTCACGACTCCTCCGCTTACATCTGGAAAAGGGTTGTCCCGCGGCCCGAGAGTTCATATACTCGCCAATTCGGGACGTTACGGCAATCCAGTGGTTTCAGCATCGCGCGGGACGAACGACAATGACGATCGACAAGAGCTTGAAAATCCAGGCGGGCTCGACCAAACAACGCAACGTACTGACGCGCCCCGAGCGGCTTGCCCGGCTGATTGAAACCGACCGCTGGAACGAGGGAGACAGCATCTACGGGCTGCCGAAGGTCCGCGTTCAGAAAATCTCGATGAAGAAGAAAAAGAAGGTCAAGAAGGAAGACGAGGACGAAGGGGGTGCCGCTGCCGCAACTCCGAAAAAGCCCGCGTAGGCTGCCCTTCAGCCGTAAGACGGAGATTCCTGTCCGTCTCCTGCTGCGTCGGGCAGGAATGCCCAACGCACATTGATGTTTGCGTCAGGCCGCCTGCGTCAATTCATCGGCGGGTGGATTGCTGGAATCCTCACGCGCCTCGTTGAATGTTTGAATGACTTCGAGAATCCGTTCGTTGAGACGGTCGAGGTCTTCGAGGACTTGACGCTGACGCTGGTCGATCAGGCGAATCGTCGGATTCCGGGGATCGTGTGGTTGCGACAAGGGATTCACTCGCAAGACTGGAAAGCGGTACGCCTGCCAAGGAACGATCGGAATTCGGCGATGACAACTCGCGGGTTGTCGGGTTTTTTTCCTCTGGCGCGACCAGTCCGACAAGGCCAATGGGCGAGAGTTTGCCGTTTGGAGTGGATTTTCGGCTAATTCGTTTTTTATTATCGCTGGACAGCGGATGGCGTGCATGGCTACAATGGGCGACCCGTCCGTCCGTCGCCAGACGGGGGCTGCCGCATTGGATCAGGCAAATTGTGTTGATTTGCCGATAGAGAGTGGATCACAGCTTTTTTTATTGGAGGACTCGTTCGGAGAAAGTATGGTTAAATTGCAAGTACGGGAAAAGGAATCCATTCAGGAGGCTGTTCGTCGATTCCGCAAGATTGTCGAACGCAGCGGAATCAAAAAAGAAATGCGTCGCCGCGAATTCTACGAAAAACCAAGCGAAATCAAGCGTCGCGCGCGACTCCGCGCCGAGCGTCGCAACGAGCGGACCCTCAAACCGCCTCGATAGGGGTTTCCAGGGATCTCTTTTTTTAGTGCCGCCGGCTTCCATTTCAGGTGCCCGCAAACATCACTCGGCAAGCACTTTGCCCGCATCTTCGGTGCGACCGGTGCCGCCGGACCCGCCAGAAGTTTTTTCTCGCCGGTCATTTTGAGTGACCTACGCTTGTTCGTTGCGAAAGCACGTGGTTGGTGGCAGGCCGTAATCGAGTTCGCCCGCCGCCGGTTCATTGCTGCACGTTTCTGAACAAGGGTAATTTGATGTCCAAAATGATGCGACGACAGACCTGGGTCGATTCCCAGGTCCAGGGTACGCTGATTCGGCGAATCCTGCTCCACTGGTGCGCCTTTTTCGTCGTGACACTGATGTGTGTGTCAGTCATGCACCTGCTGCTTGGCGATCCCAACCAGTCGATGGCCGAGCGGGCTTCGGCACCTGGCTCCAGCATGATCCTTATCGGCGTCATCATGCTCGCGCTCTTTCCGACTTTCGCGCTCGACACGATCCGCTTCAGCAATCGTTTTGTCGGGCCGATCGCCCGCCTTCGCCGCTACATGCGCGAGCTGGCGGACGGCGACAAGGTCAACACGCTTGCCTTTCGCGACAACGATTTCTGGGCCGAAGTGGCTGACGAATTCAACGCCGTTGCCCGGCTGGTCAGCGATCAGGCGCGCGAGATCGACGCGCTCAAGGAACAACTTGCCGACGCTCCGCGCCATCACGCCAGTGCTCGCCAGTCCTGAATCAACCCGTTCCCGGGAGAGAGCAATGAATGAAGTCCCGCGCTCGCGTCGCTTCTTCGTTTGCCGAAAACGGCGGCGGGGAACCGCGACTGTCGAACTGGCGTTGTGCCTCCCGGTAATCGTGTTGATCGCTTTCGGAGCGGTCGAGGGGGCAAGCATGATATTTCTCAAGCAAACGCTTGTGCAATCGGCATACGAAGGCGCCAAGGTCGCCATTCGACGCAATGTAACCTCGGCGGACGTGGAAGCGGCAACGCGAAGCGTTCTCGCCGGACGATCGCTCCAGCAGGCTCGCGTCGAGATCAATCCCTCCAATATTGAACTGGCTCGGCGGGGCGACGTGATCCTCGTCCGCGTCACGGCCCCTGGCGACGCTAACAGCCTGTTTCCGTTTGGACCGCTCCAGGGCCGGGAAGTGGCTGCCACCGCGGTCATGGTCAAGGAATAGTCATCACCGCTCAATTCCCGGCGCGAACCGGCAAGACGAAAGCCAACCACCCATGAATCTCCATAACAGTCAATCCAATCGCCGGGGTGCGATGCTTGTCATGGTCGCCGTGACCATCGTCATCCTGTTTATCGCGGCGGCCTTTGCCATCGACATCGCGTGGATGCACGCGACGCGCGCGGAATTGCGCACGGCGACGGACGCCGCGGCTCGTGCCGCTTCGGAATCGCTCGGTCGTTTCCAGGATACCGAGGCCGCGATCGCAGCCGCCCAGGCACTCGCTCGCGCCAACATGGTCGCAGGCAAGCCGCTGGAGATCGAACGGGCCGACGTCATTTTTGGCGCCCATGCCGTTCAGCCCTCGGGGAAATTCCAGTTCATCGAGGGTGGCGAGCCGATCAACACGGTCCGCGTCCTCGGGCGACGCACGGCGGACGCACCGTCGGGTCCCGTACCGCTCTTTTTCGGACCGCTGCTCGGAGTCACCGAATTCCAGCCGCGACAACAGGCGACGGCCAGTCGCCTCGACCGGGACATCGCGCTCGTGCTAGACGTCTCCGGCTCGATGGCGAGCTTCGGAAGGTTTCCAGCCCTCACCAACGCCCTCGACATCTTCCTGATTGAACTCGATACGTTGCCTCAGGAAGAAGTCGTTTCGTTGACGGTCTACAACAGCGTCGCTCGCAAGGTCCAGGAAATGACGCCCGACCTGTCGCTCATTCAGGAGGCGTTCAGCAAGGAAAGGCCGCAAGGCTTTACGGCGATTGGCCGTGCGTTGCAAAGCGGACTCGACTCGATTGCCAATGACCCCGGCTCGCGCCCGCTCGCTTTCAAGGAACTCATCCTGATGACCGACGGCAACCACAATACCGGCATCAATCCGATGGCCATCGTCCCCGACGCCGTCGACGCGGGAGTCGTCGTGCATACGATTACGTTCAGCCAGGAGGCGAACCAGAATCTCATGCAACAGGTCGCCGAGGCCACCGGCGGCGCGCATTTGCACGCCGATACCAACCAGCAGCTTGAGGACATCTTCCGCGAACTCGCGTTGCAGATTCCCGTCGTCCTCATCGACTAGCCCGAATACCGTCCAATCGCAATTGTCCCGCAGCCTGTCATGAACCGATCTTTTCAAGTCAATTGTCGTTCTGGACGCGGACCTCGCACGATCCGTCGCGGTGCGGCTGTCGTCGAGATGGCGATGTGCCTGCCGATCCTTTTTCTGATCCTTTTCGGCTGTTATGAATTCGCGCGGGCCAACATGATGCGTCACGCCGTTGAAGCCGCCGCATACGAAGGCGCGCGAACCGGGATCACGCCGGGCGCGACCGTTGGCGATGTCGAGCAGTCGGCTCGATTCGTGCTGGGAACCGTGGGAGTTCGCAACGTTGATATTGACGTGACACCCGACCCGATCGGACTGAGATCGCCAACAGTCAACGTTCAGGTTCGGCTGCGAATGCGCGACAACACCACGATCCCGTTGTTGTTCAACCAGCGCACGCAACTGTCCGGTGCCTGTGAGCTGAACCGCGAAACCGGCTTCTAGCTTGTTGTGGGGATTCAAGGGGTTCCCCTTGATCAAAATGCCGCGCAAGATGCGGTTAAAGGCCGGAATCAAAAACAGCACCATCACAAGATCACGTTTCGCGACGAATTTCGCGCGATGTTAATCAAACATGGCATCGAGTTCGATGAAAAATATTTGTTCGAGGTCGAGGCGGTCGGGTGACGTGTCGCCGCTTCGCGGCTTGGTGTCAAACGCGGATCTGTGACATGGGGTTTCATCTGCCTCCGGCAGATTGCACCCCATGCTTTACACGGCCGTGGCTCCGCCACTTGGGATGCGTGAGGCGATTCGTGACCCTCCGCGAATTCCGCTACAGGAGATTCGGGAAATTGTCGTAGCGGAAGCCGCCAAGGCTTTCGACGCGCGGGCGTTTAGGCATTTATCAAGCGCTCTAAAAAACGGTGGTGTTCGCTTCGCTCGACCACCGGCTAATGGCTGAAATCCCTTCGGGATGCGCAGGCGCCCGATTTCCGCTGCCAAGCGATTTCGGTGCCGATTTCGGGCGACCAATCAACTATGCCCGATATTCCAAACGGTGCAACCAGCCGGCGTCGGTGCTGCGGCGCTCGCGCAGTTTCCCCGTCACGATTTCGAGAGGGTGGGCGTTCGCCGCGTTTCCCGCCGGGTCATGGACAAACACGGCACCGAGAAGTCGCTCGGTTCGACCCGCCTTGCCGACGCCCAGCGGTGCAAAGAGGTGCTCTTCGATCAATTGGCCGCTCCCCCAGTACGTCTTGTAACCAGCGGCGGTACCGAGCAGGAGAAAGTTCTGAACCGCCGCCGCGGTTGCCGCCAGATGCTCCCGGTCGACTTCTTCCAGCTTGTCGCCGCCCGGCGGCGCATTGCCTGTCCTTTTCTCGGGCAGCCAGGTGAAGAGGACCAGGCTCGTGCAGCCGGCCAACATCCCCGCCAGCTTGTTACCAGGCTTGAGATCAGGGATCAGCGCATCGAGATTCTCGCCAAGCCTGCGACAACTCAGCCAGTCGAGCCAGTAGATACGCCACGGTTCGGCGAGTCCATCGAGCTTTCGATCAAAATGAAAAGGCGCCATGCCGCAATCGGCGAGCGCCTCACTGAGGATCGATTCGTGCCGTCGCCACTGCTCGTCGGAAACCCGGATGGGGTGGTCGGGCGGCGCGAAGACTTTTTCGGTCCGCCGCGACCGGATGACGTGCTGGACGGCGCGGAATTGAGAGTTCATTATCTCCCGAAAATCCCCTTGCCGGCACTTACCTGGGGGACGGTGACGGGGAGCGGCTGGACGTCGAAATTGATATTCATTCCCTGGAAGAGGCGAACGGTTCGCGGCGCGAGGACTTTTTGTCCCCCCTGCCAGGTTTCTGTTGCCTTGTACTGTCGGATCACTTCGGCGACTTCGGGATTCAGTTCATCGGGACCGTAATCGACCGTTCGCGCGGCCCAGTCAAAGCTGCCCACGCAGACGTAGCTTTCGTGATGGTCGTGGAATTCCCACGCCTCGATGCCTCGCTTTCGCAATGCGAGACAGAGCAGATTCGCCTTGGCACCGGCCTCCGCCAGTTTGCTTTCGGTCAACGGCTTTCCCGACTCGATCAGCTCCCTGTATTCAGCCTGTTTTTTCACGATTTCGTTTTTCGAAAAGGTCTGGTCCCCCTTGAAGGTCGCGACCTTGACCGAGTACCGGCCCGGGCATTGGATCAGGTTGTACCGATTCCCCTTGTTCAGCTTGACAAGCACATCGTCGAGCGACCGGTTTTCAAAAAAATCGGAGGGCAACAATGGATTGGGCATGAGAAAGGCCGACCCCATGGGACCGCGTGTATCGGAGTTCATGCGTCGAGCGATCGTACGAAGGACACCCATGCTCTGGCTGGTGCTGACGTATTCACCGCCCCCAAGCGCACGGGGACTCATTCGCTTGATCGATTCGAGAGTACGCTGGGCGCGATGATCATCGAGTGAGGGAAAGCTTCCGACGACGACGGCGATTTCCTCAAACGAGTCGCCTTGAGCGGCCGAAAGTTTCTTGCGAACGGGATTCGGGTCCGCGCTGCCTGGTTCCGGCGGGTCCCATCCAATGGCCTTGATCGACTCGGAATAGTCAAACTTGTGACGGTACAGCCATGCTTCGAGATGGTGTTGGTCGCGAAGTTCGGTCGCCAGTTGATTCGCCTGGGATTCTCCTGACTGGCCGTAAAACGAAGCGCACATAATGAGCCAGGGTCCTTCGCTCGCGGTCAGTTCCAGACCCGCGGGCTTCTCGGCGCGGCGGAAAGGACTCTTCAACTGGGCGTTGGCCGAGCCGGCAACGACCAGCCAGACGAGCAACAATGGCAACACGGCCATGGGCAAACGACGGCGCATTTCAAACTCCTTGAACGGGTTTCAGTGCGGGCACGGGTGACTGGCAAACGACGGCGCAGGATCCGTCCTGGAACCTCGCGGGCGGGGACGATAACACATTGACGGGGACGCTTCCATAGCGAAAAAACGCGAATTGGCGACCATCCGGCCGATGGGAAATCGAACCGTCGTTACACCGGCCAGATCGCTTGCAAGGGAGTTGAATCGTCCGTCAGGCCCAATATACTGGGCCAATGCAGTATTCCTTTCGCCTCGCCCAACTCCTCGGCCACGTGCCCGACCCGCGCCGCCGTCCAGGAACGATCAAGGCGATCGTCGAGTACACCGGTCTGGACCGGCATCAGGTCGCCGCCCTGCTGAAAAATGAAGTCCGGTACATTCCGCTCAAGGCGCTTTCGCGCCTCTGCGACTTTCTCGTCGAGCACGGTTATTGCACGGCGGACCGGCTTCCCGGCGCGTTGTTCGCCATCGAGCCGGAAAATTTCTGGGAAATGCTCGCGAGAAGACGACGGTTCATCATGTGCCTCGGCGTCCGCCGCGACTTCGAGCAGGGCGATACCCCCGACGTCTCTTATGTGGTGGCGTCCGACTCGGTCCTCATGGGCGAAGTCCTCAACGGAGTGACAACGCTTGGAGGGACGGCGCAATTGAAGCGGGACCCCGATGCTCCGGACGATCCAGAGCGAATTCCCCATCCGGAACACTTGCGCCAGATGCTCGTCTGGAGTCCCGGGCAGGTTGCGGAATCGGAACTGCAAACCCAGTCGGAAGACCGTTATCGCGAATTCTCCGACGCCGCCGGCGACAAGGCGCTCGTATGCCTCGGCAGCACCAAGAGCAATCCGCTGGTCGAGATCGTGATGGCCAGTTCCTTCGGCTGTGACCCTTTCGTTTCCCAGGACGAGGTCGACGACCCGCGGGAGCGAAGTTGTCCCGTCTATTTCCGGTATCGAGAGACCGATCCGCAACCCCCCTCGTGCGTCGGCGGGATGAGTCTGTCGAAACGAAAAACGCGGCTCGAACCGGGAATCTACTACGAAAACGCGGCGGGCAAGTGGGTCTCGGCGAGTTCGGGGAAAAAGTCACAGCACGTGGCAATGGTCTTTTACATTCACCGTGAATCGCAAGGGCGGCTGGAAATGGCGCTGGGGGGATTCTCCGGCAAGGCGACGCGGCTGCTGGCAAGGGCGCTGGCGGCGCGCGCCGAGGATTTCTGGCCGCCGACCTTCGTCGGTCAGGGGGTCGCCATGGGAATTTTTCTCGTCGAGTTCACCGTGGTCGACGAAGGCGAGGGGGACATCCTTCGCAACGACACGGTCGCCACCACGAGTGTGACGCCCGTTCCCGCCGAAGCAATTGCCCGGCGACTCGGCGAACCGTACCTGTAACGCTGGCCAATGTTTCTGGATCGAACCGAAATCGAGGTGAGTGGCGGGCGCGGCGGCAACGGATGCATGAGTTTTCGTCGGGAGAAATTCGTTCCCCATGGCGGACCTGATGGAGGCGAGGGGGGCGATGGCGGGGACGTGATCATCGTTGCAAGACCCGGTGTTGACAGCCTCATCGCGCTCTCCCATCGCAAGCAATGGCGCGCCGGACGCGGCGAACATGGAAGTGGTGCCAACAAACGCGGACGCCGTGGTGGTGACCAGGTGATCGAAGTGCCGCCTGGCACCGTGGTGATCGACTCGCGCGATGATTACGTGATTCGCGATCTGACCGGACTGGACGAACAATTCGTCGTCGCACGAGGAGGACGCGGCGGTCACGGCAACGCCCATTTCAAATCCGCAACGAACCAGGCACCACGCGAGTGGACGTCGGGTGAACCGGGCGAGGCGCGCCGAGTCGTCCTCGAACTCAAGGTGATCGCCGACGTCGGACTGGTCGGGCTTCCCAACGCCGGAAAGAGCACGCTGCTCAGCCGATTGTCACGGGCAAGGCCGCAAATCGCCGCGTATCCATTCACCACACGCTTTCCCAATCTCGGCCAGGTCGTCGTTGATCACAGTCGCACGTTTGTCATGGCGGATATCCCGGGTCTGATTGCCGGTGCCCACGAAGGCATTGGACTCGGACATGATTTTCTCAAGCACATCGAGCGTTCGGGGATTCTCGTGCACCTGGTCGAGCCGATGCCGGTTGACCAGTCCGATCCGGTGGAAAACTGGCGCTCGATCCGCAACGAACTTGGACAATATAACGAGCAACTTGGGCATCGCCCGGAGATTCTTGTCGTGACAAAATCCGAACTACCCGGTTCCGGGGAGGTTCGCCAACGGTTGGCCGCCGCGTCCGGCGAGGAAGTGCTTGCCATTTCCGCCGTGACCGGCGCGGGGCTGCCGGAGTTGACCCGTCGAATCGTTGCGCAACTCGAGGAGCAAGCGCCATGCGGATAATCGCCGCCGACGTGGGAAACAGTTCCATCAAGCTGGCGCGAGCGAGCTGGGACTCCAGGGGGGAAACGATCACCACGGCCGGGCGTTGCACCAGCATCGATCCAGGCCAGTTGCGCGATCGGGGATTCGATTTTATTTACGATGCGAACCACCACGCTTCGCACTGGTTCGTATCAAGCGTTAATCCCGACCACGCACGCGCGCTTCGCGCGCTTGCCGCAGCACGCCAGTCCGTTGCCGCGTGGCGCGAGGTCACCGTCGACGACATCGACCTGGAGGTGGACGTCGAGAATCCTCGCGCGACCGGCATTGACCGGCTCCTTGCCGCTCAGGCCGCGAAACACATTCACGCCGCCGATCGAGACGTGATCGTTATTGATTGCGGTACCGCAATGACGATCGACCTGGTGACGCGCGACAATACGTTTCGGGGGGGCGTGATTCTTGCGGGGCCGGAAACAAGCTTGCGCGCGCTTGCCTCGATGACGGCTTCGCTTCCCGATTTGTCCGGAGAACCGCTTGTCCGCCCGGCGTCCATCCCCGCACGTTCGACGCGCGATGCAATGCTGGCCGGAACGTGGCTCAATGGATTGGGAGCGATCCGGGAAACTGTCGCGAGGATTTCAAACGGGCTGGACGAAGCGCCGAGGGTTGTCGGGACAGGCGGCGGGCTTGACCCGTGGCGCGACGATTTGCCGCAAGACTGGACCGTTGTCGAGAATCTGGTGATCGAGGGATTGTTTCAGGTCGTTCGACGAGAGCTTGCCGGGAATCGTGCGCGGTGAATGAACGCATTGTTAGCGAATTGTCACCCGCCGGGCGCGGGGCCATTTGCGTGCTGGGGCTGTTCGCCGGCGACGTTGCGAACCGGATTTCCCACTGGTTTCAACCGGTCGGGGAAAAGTCGTTGACCGATCACCCGCATCTGAAACCGGTCTACGGTTATTGGGTTGGTTCGCGCGATGATCCACTTCGCGAGGACATCATTGTCCGTCGTCGCTCAGACGATGAACTGGAGATTCACTGCCACGGCGGAAGGTTCGCAAGGCAGAGAATCCTCAGCGTTCTGGAACGCGACGGTTTTCGGTTCGTGCCGTGGCGCGAACTCGATCGCTTTCCCGTAATCGGCGCGACCCGCGGCGAGACTTCGATCGCGGCGCGGCGATTGCTCCCGCTTGCAACGACCGAAAAAACCGCGGCCGTCCTCAACTGGCAGGCGCGAGGTGCCCTCGATCGGGCGTTTTTGCACATCGACGCCCTGATTGCCGCCAACCAGCGCGCAGCCGCACTTGCCTCCATAGAATCGCTGTTGCAATGGAGTACCCTCGGCCGCCATTTGGTCGCGCCTTGGCGCGTCGCCGTTTCCGGCCCGCCCAATGTCGGCAAGAGCAGTCTGATTAACCGGATTCTCGGTTTCGAACGATCGATTGTTTTTCCCCAGCCGGGAACGACCCGCGACCTTGTGACAACGCTGACGGCGATGGAAGGCTGGCCGGTCGAGTTGACCGATACTGCCGGCCTGCGCGAGTGTCCGGACGCACTGGAGTCCGCCGGTGTCGCGCTCGCTCAACAGGCGGCAGCGGACGCAGACCTGTTTCTCTACGTCGTAGATTTGAGTCTTTCGACAGACGGTTCCGGGTCCGGCACTTTCCCGGCCGGACGCGCGATGAGAGTCGGCAACAAGTCGGATCTGATCGCGGATCTGGACTGCAGTGATTCGTCCCGTCGGACTGAGATCAACGTCAGTGCCTTGACGGGCGACGGAATTCCTGAATTGTTGATTGCGATTCGAAAGAGACTGGTTCCGCTCGAGCCGGAACCCGATCAGGCCGTCCCTTTCCTGCCGGAACATCTTGAGCGCCTGGAGCGTCGGGTAAATGGTATGTAACTTCGGTATTTCAGTCGTAGCCACGCTCGCCAGAGCGTGGTTTTTTGTGGTCCACCGTCTGGCGACGGCAGCTACACGGGCCGAACCCAGGCGATTCGCGACGCGCCTTCGCGCTTGCGTCATTCCCGCGCAGGCGGGAACCCAGGCGATTCGCGACGCGCCTTTGCGGGGATGACGCGCCGGGTGCACCGTTCATTTAATGCCTTCGCGTCCACGAGTCGTTCAGATACTTGGCGCGCGCAAGACTCTCGACCGCCGTCCAGTCAATGCAAGGGCTGGTTTCGACGTCGTCGTCCCGTTCGGATTTCCAGGCCGCCGCGATCGCCTGACGAAGATTGCCGGCGTCGACTGGCAAGTTCGTCACGAATTCCTTGTGCGAGCGCCCCGCGCGATAGTCGGGCTGGCGGACGGGAGTCCCAAGGCATTCATGAATCAGGGCCAGCGGGAAATCGTACAGCACCGTGCCATGGTACAACATGCAGTTTCGGCGGCAGCGAACGGCATTCCCCGACACCTTGCGCCCGTCCAGAATCAGGTCGCACACTCCCTCGAACCTGACCGTCACTCCCCCGCTTGCGAGAATCGCGTCGGCGATGAGGCCAAGGACCACTTCGTGCGCCATTTTCAGCTCCTTCATCTCGGGACGAATCCGGTAGTCCAGCACGAGACTGTAGAGCAGACAGCCCGGTCCGATGACGACGCTGGTCCCGCCGCTTGACCGCCGGAAGATTTCCACGCCCCGCGCGCGACACGCCGACTCGTTGACTTCGTCGCCAATTCGGGAACCGCGCCCCGCGATCACGGCCAGTTCGGGATTCTCCCAAAGCCGCAGGATTTCTCCCGGTTCGTTCGACTGGTCGCGCGATTCGAGCAACCATTCATCGACGGCCAGGTTGACGGCGGTTTGCGGATGGATCACTTCGATCAACTGCATGGTTCAATTCCGGCGGCGAGGTGGCCGATTCGCGACGTGGGAATGGACGCGAATGTCAAGATCTTTCGGTTAGGCAAGATTGCGTCGTAAATGCCTGTCAAGCGACAGTTTGCGTCGATTTTACCCACTTTAACGCTGGCAATCCGTCGTCGCCGGGCCAAAATTCCGGAAAAATCACAAGTCGTTGCCACGCGGGGATTTGGAACTGGTTAATCTGGAAATCAGGGCACAATCCATTTGCAGCCGACTCGCCAATGCGGCAAACTCAGGGCTCTTTCGCGGACGTCCGCGCGATGCGGGGTTAACTTGCCTCGCGACGGGTGGCCAGCCAACAATACAGCCGACCCGACAGGCACATTCAATTTCACGGATTACAGGGGTTGCCGAAAATGATCAGGCGCACGCTACCAGCATTCTTCGTTGTCGCTGCAATGGTTCTTGCCAGTCCTCGCGCGACGTTCGCGCAAGACGCGTGCGTGCAGTATCGATTGATGCCGCGCACCATTTACGAAACCCGAAAGGTGACCGGGTATCGCGACGTGCAGGAAACTCACTATCGATCCGAAACACGGACGACGTACAAACCGGTTTGGACGACCGAGCAACGCGAGCGTCGATACATGGTTCTCAAACCCGTCACCGAAACCTCGTTCCGCGAGGAACGCTACACCGTGCTCAAGCCGGTTACGCGAACGGGCTATCGCGAACGAACCTATGAGGAGACGAGCTGGCAAACGACCACGGAAATGCGCGAGGAGCAGGTGGTCGAGGAAGTCCCCGTCTGCGAAACGTCCTGGCGCGACGAACAGGTTGTTGTCCGCAAGCCCGTCACGGAAACACAACTGCAAACCGAAAACGTCACCGTCTACCGTCCCGTGACGACGACGGAAACCCAATACGTCCCGGGGACAACCGCCGTCACCGGATTGGGGGTCGCCCAGGTACCTTCGTCGACGAGTCTGCAATGGTTGCGCCCCGGTTACAACATCGACCCGGTGACCGGGCAATACGTCTGGCAGCGGCGCGGATTGCACTGGGTCAACTCGCCTGGAGGAACCGTGTACACGCCGCAGACGACGTTGCTTCCGACTCTCACTCCGCAAACCGTCCAGCGAACCGCGCTGGTTCCGGAAACGATCGTCCAGCAGAAGCCCGTGACGGTGACCAATTACATCGACGAGGTCTTAACGCGGAGAGTGCCGATCGAGACTCACAGGGTGGAACGCCGAGTCACCACGCGAAAGGTTCCCGTGCAGGTTCAAACGCCCGTGAAGCGCCAGTTCACGCGACGGGAGCCAGTCGAGGAAGTTCGCTACGAGCGCCAGGAAATGGTTCGGCGGGTGCCGGTGGTCGAACAGCGTTTTGAGCGCGAGGAGCGCGTCGAACCTTATGAAGTTCAGGAATGCCGCTGGGAGGCTGTTGACAGTCAAATTCAAACGCCGGTGGTCGTCACCCGTCGCGTTCCCTACGAGACCGAATGCGTTGTGCCGCGAACGGAGCTCATGTATGTTCCCGTCGATTTTTTCGGAAATCCGATTGTCGCTTCCACGGTTGTTGCCGCGCCAGTCGAGTCGCGCTCGTATGTCAGCGAACCGGTGATCGCGGCGGAACAGCCTGAACGCGTTTATTACAGCCGCCCGGAAACGACGGTTCGCGAAATCCCTTCCGAGGAACGAGTCGTCTATCCCGAAACGACGCTCAAGCCGGAATCCTCGCTTGTGCCGGTGGATGAAAAGACGATCTTCGACCCGCCGGCGGAAAGTGAAGCGCCGACACCCGCCGATTCCGGCGAGCAATTGGAAGACGCCGCCGATCAGCGCCCTTCACTTGAACCAGGCGACATTCCGGTCCCGCAACCCCCGTCGGGCGATAACGGAACGGAACGGCCCGACGCCCCGATTGATACTTGACGACCGCGCGCGAACTCATGAATCCGCCCTCGTTGCCGGACTCGTCGATCGAGGCGGAATTGCAAACCCGTGACGAGGTGTCCTTCGAGTCAGGCGCACATCCCGCGACTCACGGGCTGTTTACGCCGACGATGCTGGCCGGTTTGCTTGCTGTCCCGGTTTCCACCGTGAGGAGCTGGCAGCGGCGGCGGCTTATTCAGCCCGTCATCGTCGTTCGCCGCATTCCGTATTTTGATTTCGGACAATTGGCGGCGGGACGCCAGCTTGTGCAACTGGTGGGGCAAGGGATTTCGGCGGCCTCACTGCGCCAAAAACTTGATCGGCTGGCGCGGTGGATGCCGCATGAATCGCTCGCCGGGCTGACGCTGAGCGTCGAGGGAAATCAGATCGTCATCCGCCGCGACGGACAGCTCATCGAGCCAGGCGGCCAGCGCCGAATTGATTTCGGTCGGCAACTGTTTCGCGACGAGGGGGACGACAAAGGGGCGACACTGGATGTCATTCCGATCCGGCGTCTCGCGGATGGGCTGGCGGAATCCCGGGGAGAAGTGCCTCATGCCGATGAAGCCGCGACACTGCGGCGGCTCGCGGATCAGCGGGAAGACGCAGGCCAGATTGACGAAGCGATCGAAGCGTGGCGAAGACTGCATTTGATCCGCGGGCCGCGCGCCGACAGTTGTTACCGGCTGGGCGAACTGCTCTATCTGACTGGTGACGCGTCGGGTGCGCGGGAACGCTACTTCATGGCACTCGAAATGGACCCGGCTCTCGTCGAGGCCCGCGCAAGTCTCGGTTGCGTGCTGCTGGAACTCGGCGAGAATGAACTGGCAATTGCAGCACTTCGGGGCGCGCTGGAATACGACTCCGACTACCCGGATGTTCATTTTCATCTGGCCAGCGCCCTTGAGTTGATGGGGGACGACCTTGAGGCCCGGAAACACTGGCGGCGATTCCTCGAACTGAGTCCATTGGGTCCCTGGTCGGACGAAGCGCGCTCTCGGATGAATGACGAGGAAGACCCAGGCCTGACTTGACGTGGCCGCGGCTTCAGGGCCGCAGCCACTTCCCCGCTCACGGCATGATTGAGGTCACCAGTCGATCCACTCGCTGTCGTCAGCCAGCCAATCAGGGAGCGCGGCGCGTTCGGCGTCGGTCGCGGGTGGACCGGTCAGCCGAACGCTCCCGTTGCGGGTCAGTGCGATCGTGTGCTCGAAATGCGCGCAAAGCGAACCGTCCTTCGTAACCGCCGTCCAGTGGTCCGAAAGAATTCTCAGGTCCGGCTTGCCGGCGGTGACCATTGGCTCAACGGCGAGCACGACACCTGGGCGAAGCGCGAAGTCCTCGTCCTCGACCCATGCGGCGTCGTAATAGTTGGGGACCTGCGGCCGTTCGTGCATTTCCTGGCCAATCGCGTGACCGACCATCGAGGTGACGACGGAAAAGCCGGCCGTTTCAACGACTGACTGCATTTCCCGCGCGACTTCACTCCAGACGGGCCGCCGCGGCATTTGCTCAACGGCTACGTTGAGCGCGTCGTGAGTGACTTTCATCACGCGGCGGGCCTTTGGGGATGCGTTGCCCACTTCGTGCGTCACGGCGGCATCACCGCACCAACCGTTGAGTCGGCAACCGGTGTCGATGCTGACAATGTCGCCGCGAGCCAGTTGCCGGTTACCGGGAATTCCGTGAACGAGTTCGTTATTGACGGAAATACACGTAGCCGCCGGAAAGGGAACCTTGCCGGGATAGCCGAGAAAGAGCGGAATCGCGTCGTGCCGCTGAAACACATCGCGGATGGCGGCGTCAATCCGGGCCGTCGTGCAACCGGGCTCGATTCGCCGCGCGGCCGCTTGATGGGCCTCCCAGACGACGAGACCGGCGGCGCGCATCAGGCCGATTTCGCGCGGCGATCTGAGGACACGACGAACGGCGGTTCGAGTCGTCGAACTAGACCCGCTCGCGCCGAGGTTTGTAAATTTCGGTAGCCGTTCCATAAAAGACTTCGCCGGCGTTCATGACGGTTTCGCTGAGGGTCGGGTGCGGGTGGATCGATTCAGTGACATCGCGGACCTCGCAGCTCATTTCGATCGCCAGTACCGCCTCGGCGATCAGCTCACCGGCGCCCGGCCCAACGATCCCGCAACCAATGACACATTCGGTTTCCGGATCAATAATCCACTTGGTTAGTCCCTCGGTTCGACCGATCGCCTGGGCGCGTCCGCTGGCTGCCCAGGGCCAGGTAGCGATGGTCACGTTGCGTCCGGCCTTGTTTGCCTCTTCCTCGGTGACCCCGGCCCAGGCAATTTCCGGATCGGTAAAGACGACTGCCGGGATGGCCCGCTTGTCAAAGGTCACGTTTTGCCCGTGAATGACTTCGACGGCGAGGCGGCCCTCGTGCGTTGCCTTGTGGGCGAGCATCGGTTCGCCCGCGGCGTCGCCGATCACAAAAATGTTCGGGTCAGCGGTTCGCAACTGGTTATCATGCACAACGAACCCGCGTTCGTCCCGCTTGCAACGGGTGTTTTCCAGTCCGAGATCATCGGTCACGGGTTTCCGTCCGACCGAAACCAGAACTGCGTCAAAGGACTTCGTTCCGAATTCGCCAGGACCCTCCATGGCGACTTCGATCTTGTCCCCCTTCTGACCGAGCGAGCCGACCTTCGTGTTGAGATAAATCCGGTCCTCGAAGAGCGTCTTGAGTCGTTTCTCCAGCGGGCGAACCAGATCGCGGTCAGCACCCGTCAACAGACCGTCGAGCAACTCGACGACGCTGACGCGCGAGCCAAGGCTGGCGTAGACCGTTCCCATTTCCAGACCAATGTATCCGCCGCCAATGACGAGCAATTCCCCAGGTATCGACCGCAGGGCAAGTGCGCCGGTTGAATCGAAAACGCGATCGCTTCCGATGTCAAATGCGGCGGGCATTGCGGGGATACTTCCCGTCGCGATGATGCAATGATCGAACGAAACCTGGCGGTCGTCGGGAATTCCGTCGTGGTCCCCCTCCAGTTCAATTGTCGAGGAACTGGAAAAGCGCGCTCGCGCGTGGATTACCTTGACCTTGCGCCGTTTTGCGAGTTGCGCCAGTCCGCCCGAGAGCGTGGAAATGATCTTGTCCTTTCGCTGGCGGAGCGGCTCGAGCGCAATTTCCGCGTCTCCGAAATCGACACCCCAGTCACCGCGCAGTTCGTCCACCTCGGAAATGACGCGGGCCACGTGGAGGAGGGCCTTGGAGGGAATACAGCCGCGGAGGAGGCACGTACCACCGAGTCGCGGTTCGGCCTCGACCAGCGTGACGTCGATTCCATGATCGGCGGCGAGAAAGGCGGCTGCGTATCCTCCCGGACCGCCTCCGATCACGACCAGCGAAGCATGCATAGGGCATCTTTTCAAAAAAAGAGCAAGCCAGCTCTGGTTCGCATGGCTTGCATGGCTTGCAGGTGGCTTGTAGTCGTAGCCACGCTCGCCAGAGCGTGGTTTTTTTGTGGTCCGCCCGCCGTCTGGCGACGGCAGCTACATGCGCCGAAATATTTATTCCCGCGTTCCTTAGCGCGACATGAATTCGATCACCGTGTTGGCGTCGACTGGCAGGCTGATGTCGGTGGGACCGGGGTTTCCCTGGACCGTCGCGGTGACCGTCTCGTTGTCGAACGCGACCCAGTCAACGCCGGCACCTTCGACTCCCTGTGCCATGATCGCCTGGTAGAGCGTGCGAATTCCAGGCTTGTTGCGCAAGGTTACGACGTCGCCGGGCCGAAGCTGAAACGAGGGTCGATCGACTTTGACTCCGTTAACGCGAAAGTGACCGTGCGCGACACCCTGCCGCGCCTGGCAGCGCGTTTTGGCAAGTCCAACGCGACGGATTACGTTGTCAAGACGCCGCTCGCACATCAGCAGCAGTTGCTCACCCGTATTTCCCTTGAGATGCGACGCCTTGTCGAAATAGCGACGGAGCTGTTTTTCACCCAGCCCGTAATAGTGCTTGATCTTCTTTTTTTCGTACAACGCGGCCCCGTAGTTCGAGGGACGGCGTCCCCGCGTATGCATGCCCGGCGGGTTGGGGCGTCGTTCCAGCCCGCGCGACGCGCCGTTGGATTCGTAGATCAAAGCGCCCAATCGGCGGTTGATCCGCGCTTTGGGACCGGTGTATCGAGACATAAACCGTCAATCTGAAAGGTCTGAAACGTCAAGAAAGAAGCGTGCGACGAGGTCGCACGCATTCCGCCGAAAATACGGACTGTTGACAACCGGAACGATTGCCGAGTTTACTCGTTGTGATCGATTCCTCCTGGGGGCTCGCCTTCTTTACCCTCGCCGCCGGTCCCGGGCGTGTCGAGTGTCGCCGGTCGATCGGTGCGGGTGGCTGGGTCACCTGGCGAGCTGTTGCAACCCCCCGTGAATGAGAGGATTCCAATGGCTGCAACAAGTAAACACAAATTTCGAATCACGATCATAATTGACTCCTGAAAACTGGAAAATGGCAAAGAATCCGGAAGCGTCGCCGCGTAACAATTGCGGCAGTCGAACGCCCCAAAAAACCCTGGACCGCATTCGGCGGAAGTCGCTCATTCTGATCGATGAACGGGTCAAGAACAAGGGGCTAAATCCTGCTTTTGCAGAAAGCTCCCAGCCGTCTATCGGGCCATTTTCTGTACGTATTGGTCGTCAAAACGGTTCGACCAGCAGGTTCCCAAGCTGCTCGGCGGTCTCAAAAGTGGAAAACACGCTGCCCGGCAATCCGATCCGCGCGCGGAGAATCGACTCGCGAAAACGGTCTCCTGGCCGTACCAGACGAATGAGAATCCGCCGAATCGCCCGGGGATGGTCGCGAAAGCAGCGTGCGTAGATTTGGGGGTCTTTCTCCCCGGAATCGCCAATCAGCACAAAGCTGCGATGGGGACAGCTTGCCAAAATCCGCCGCACAGCCGCCGATTTACCGCCGCGATGAATGACTCCCAAACGCTTGAGCAGGTGGTCGCTCAGCCGAAACCGGCGAAAATGCATCGAGCCGCCCGGATACCCGCTGAGTTCGAGAAAATCCAGAAGCGGCTCGCACAATTGCCACGGACTGGCCGTGACGTAGTGAAACGAGGCACCAGCGGACCAAAGCGACCGATAGACGCCCGACATTCCCGCTATTTCACGAAACTCGCGAAGGAATGTGTTGGCAAGCAACTCCGCGCGATTCTCAACGTCGGATTCCTTGATCGTATCGTCGATATCGGAGATGACCGAAAGACCGCGCGCTTCGAGCATATGGAGCGACGTGGCCGCCTCGCTCCGCGCGAACGATGCGTGTACTCGCATTCGCCGACACAATTCGAGTTCGGGAAGCACCTCTCGGTCAACGCGAATCTGAAAGTGCCCGTTCCGTCGCGACCCAATCGTTCTTGCGACCGGATGACTTTCGACTTCAACCTGAATTCCCGAGACGCGCGCCGGGCGGAGAAAAAACGGTTCGGTTCGAATACGGCAAAGCTCCGTATCCAGATTCCCAACGGGCGTATCCATCAATCGGGCCAGCAACCGGATCAGAAATCTCCGACGAATCCGGCCGCGACGGGAACGCACCGCGACTCCCTGAACGGTCCCGACCCATGGCGCGTCGCCAACCGCATCGGCACGGACGGCAAGTCCGGGAAACAACGTCAGGTGAACGGGTTGTACTGAGTCCGCGAATTCCACAATCCGGGTCGCCCGGAAATCCAGGGCGCCATTCGTGCCGTGAACCAAACGACCTCGCCATGTTTTCCACGGCGCAAACAAAAAACCGGAGCGCCCTGGAGCGCTCCGGTGAGTTGAAATCAGTTAAAAAACCTGATTGTCGATCGACTAGAACTCAGTAGGAACCTGTCCATCGCGGGCTCCGCCGATCTGGTACAGGGTCATCCAGTCAACCGATCGGTTGACCAACTTGACGTGTCCGTCACCGAGACCAAAGTTGACTCCGGCACCGTGGTTTGATCCGAAACCGCGGTCCGAGGAGAACTGGCTGTCGCCCAACATTGGAATACCACGACCATCGAACACTTCCATATTCGGGTCGTTGGGATCACCAATCTTGTAGGTCGGGTCGAAATCATAGAAGCTGGCGGTCAAATACGGGATGTGTCCACGCATCTGAACGCCACCATTCATGATCCACGCATGAGGACCGACGATTGGCGTAACAACGTTACGGTTATCGTCGTCAATCGTGACGCCCCGAACGAAGTTGAAGATCGGGCCGATGAATTCGCCCATCAGGACGGTCCGGCTTGAACCATCCTGAATCGTTTCCAGCGTGATCCGATCGCGAGGAACGAGGGTTCCAATCCACTTCCGTCGTTGCTGGTCCACGGTATGGCCGTGGGCACCAATGCAACCGAGGTAATTGGAACGGTGGGCAAAGAAGTCCGTTGTCGGAACGCCCCCGTTGGTGTAATAAACCGCCCAACCCGACCAGTTTTCGTCGGTATTGGTCGTACCATTCCACGACGGAGTATAGGCAAACCAGCTACCGTTGGCACCGACCGGCAAGAACCCCGGGGTCATTGGGAAGATCGTGTCGTTAATGTTGTCCGACGGGCATTCGAAGTCCGGAACGCGAGTCAAGAAGTAATCATTGAGCACATCGCTGCCGCCGGTGTTGCTTGTCGAACCAACAAAATGCACATCAAAGGCGTTGGCGTAAATCCGCACACCCGCGCTGTCGACGATCTCGGTCAAGTCGCGACGGGTACTGAAAGCGTCGGCATTACCGCGATCATACATGTTCTTCAACTCGAGATACGGCATGCACAGACCCAAGGTCGACGTGCATTGGTGGTTAAAGTAGTGATTGGTCGTGTTGGTCGTGCATTGGTCCTGCAGCAACGGCACGGGCAAACTCTGGTTGGCCTCGTGAAATTCATGCACGGCAAGAACGCACTGACGCAGACGGTTGGCGCAATCACTCCGACGGGCGACTTCGCGAGCGGTCTGGACCGCTGGCAATAGCATCCCGATCAAAATGCCGATGATGGCCATGACCACGAGGAGTTCAATCAGCGTGAACCCTTTTCGACGAATAGACATAAATAGTCCTCCAAAAAAACAGAATGGGAAAAAAAACTACAACGGGCGACCGGAACTACCGCAGATCAATAAAAAATTGGCAGTCTGTCGCACCAATTGTGTCCTGAAACACTCGCAAACAACACAGGAAGTGGAGAAGAGAAATCGTACATCCCCGGAACGGGAATGGTTGAACAGTGACCTATTCTTAACAAATTCAGGCCAATTGCAAGGACCCTGGGACCGAAAAAAAGAAGTTTTCTTTGCGCGATGGCGTTCCTGGCCCGAAAGTCGCCGTTTCGCACCCATTTTTCCGATATTTTCAGCAATTTCCCGCTTTTTTTCGACCCCTGGACAATTGCGTGCGACAACCCACACTTGCCCAAAATTTACCCGGCGATTCGGCAAACCGTCCCATTTCCAAAGTGTCCAGCAAGGATTCGGGAACCCGGAGTCCAGGCGCAGCGTGACTTGTCCTCCCGCCTCGCGAATAATAGGCCGCACGGCGCTCTAGCAGCGATAAGCCGCACGGCGCTCTAGCAGCGGATACATCCTATGGTCACGAGTCCATCAACCGAAATTACCGAATCCGATCAGCGGCTCCCCAGCGGCCAATGGTCAGGGTTCTACCTGGAATCGCACCAGCCGAAACGCGGCTGGATGCACGTCTACATGCAATTTCGCGACGGGAAAATTGCGGGTGAAGGAACCGATTACGTTGGCCCGTGGACGATCCGTGGAGTTTACGACTTGTACACCTCGCGCGCGCAATGGACCAAGCAGTACGTGGGCAAGCATCAGGTCGTCTACGAGGGAGCGATCACGGAGCACGGGATTCAGGGGGAGTGGAACATTCGCGGGTGGCTCAACGGGCTGTTTCACATTTGGCCACGGCAACGCCACGATCTTGAAATGCTCTATCTGTCCGACGAGCAGGAGGGCCATCCCCCGACGATGTTGGCGGGAACGGTCCCGATACCGCCCTCCGACGCCCTGTAGCCGCAATACAAGCCCGAAGCGCAAGCGAGTGAATCCAAAAAACTGCAAAATCGGCAAGAAAACCCCTTTTGCCACTCGAGCCTGGCTCGTAGAATCGTCCCCTGCAACTTTTATTCGCGACGGAAGATTCCATGAGCAAGATGAAAACCCACAAGGGCGTCAAGAAGCGGTTCCGGCTCTCCGCCAAGGGCAAGGCCAAACATCGTCCGGCCGGTACGAGCCACCGTAACGTGCGCCTCTCGGCAAAACGGACGCGCAATTTGCGGGGCACGACCGTTCTCGACGAGTGCGACGTCCATAAGATTCATCGGGCGGTGGGCAAGCACAGCAATTAGGCGCGCCGCCATGTTCGACGTAGCGACGCTTGCCAAAGCGTGGATCATTAGCGAAACCGGAAGTCCCGCCGTTTGGCAACGGCAGAAATTCCCGCCGTTTGGCAACGGCAGCTACGGAAACTCCCGCCGTTTGGCAACGGCAGCTCCACTTTGATTAAAGAGTCAAGCACATGAGAACGACCAAGGGCGCGGCGCGCAACCGGGCCAAAAACCGGCTCTTCAAACGGGCCAAGGGGTTTCGGGGCGGGCGCGGCAATATGCTCCGCTCGGTCAAGGAAACGCTCGTTCGCGCTGGCGCCTATGCCTACCGGGACCGAAAGAACCGCAAGCGGAGCTTTCGCCGCCTGTGGATCATTCGCGTCAACGCCGCCTGTCGCCAGCGCGGCATCCGATACAGCGAATTCATCGCCGGGTTGCACGCGGCCAATATCGAACTGGACCGCAAGTCGCTGGCTGAAATTGCCGTGAGTGATCCAGCAGGATTTGACGCGATCCTCGAAGCGGTCGGCGCGGCCCGATAAACGATCCACGACGATCCATATCGTTCGGGCCTGGAGATCGCGGAATGTCGTCCAATACCGCCAACGACTCGCCGCTCCAACAGTTTCTCGGCGCGCGACAAGGACGTCTCAAGGCGATCCAGAAAAACCTCGCGACCGTTCCCGGCCCGGACAAGCCAGCCGCCGGTCAACGGCTCAATCAGGTCAAGCAGGAAATCCAGTCGGCGCTCGAGGGCGCGCGGGCGAGTCTTGATAGCGCGGCCCACGCGCGCGTCCGCGACCCGCGCTTCGATCCGTCGCTGCCCGGACCGCGGGTGCGAATCGGCCGCCTTCATCCGATTACGCGGACGATCGACGAGCTCAAGGAGATCATGGCGCGACTCGGATTCACGTCCGCCGAAGGCCCGGAAGTAGAGGACGCATGGCACAATTTCGAGGCGTTGAACATCCCGCAAGTCCATCCGGCACGCGATCCGCTTGACAATTTCTATCTTTCGGTCGCCGGGAAACAAACGACCGGTCCGGGTAACCTGCTCCTCCGGAGCCAGACCAGTACTGTCCAGATTCGCGTCATGGAAACGACCGAACCGCCGGTTCGCATTATCTCGCTGGGACGCGTTTACCGCCCCGACACCGCCGACGCCACGCATTATCCGATGTTTCATCAAATGGAGGGCTTGCTCGTCGATCGCGGAATCACGATGGCGCACCTCAAGACGATGCTGCAACTGTTCGCAACCCATTACCTCGGAGCGGAGGTGCCGATCCGCATTCGTCCGTCGTTTTTTCCATTCACCGAGCCGAGCGTCGAAGCCGACTATTTCTGGAACGGACGATGGGTCGAGTTCGGTGGGGCCGGAATGGTCGATCCCCACGTGCTGCAATCGGTCGGCTACGATCCGGAGACCTGGTCGGGCCTGGCCTTTGGACTGGGCGTCGAGCGCCTGTGCATGATTCGGCACCAGATCACCGACATTCGCAACCTCTTTACCAACGACGTGCGGTTTCTCCGCCAGTTCCACTAATTCCCAATGCTCGTTTCGCACAAGTGGCTCAGCCAGTACGTCGCGCTCCCCGGTCAACTCGATCGGCTCGTCGAGCGCCTCACCATGTCCGGTCTCAATCACGAAGCGACCGTCACCGTCGGCGACGACCGGCGGATTGATCTGGAAGTCACGAGCAACCGGCCCGACTGTCTGGCCCACATCGGCGTCGCGCGGGAAATCTCCGTTCTTTTTGACCAACCGTTGACGATTCCCGACCCGCAACCGGCAACGGGCGGAAATCCGGTCGATAACGAGTTCGCGGTTTCGATCGAATGCCCGCAACTTTGTTACCGGTTTACCGCGCGGCTCATTCGCGGCGTTCGCGTCGGGCCATCGCCCGACTGGCTGGTCGAGCGGCTGGCAACCGTCGGGATCGATTCGATCAACAACATCGTTGATGCAACCAACTTTGTGATGTTCGAATGCGGCCAGCCGCTGCACGCCTTTGATTACGATCGCCTGGCGGGGAGCCGGATCGTCGTGCGGGAACCGTTGCCGGGCGAGTCGCTCCTTGCGATCAATCACGCGAACTATTCCCTCGAACCGGGAATGTGTGTGATCGCTGACGGGGAACGCGCGATCTCGCTGGGCGGCGTGATGGGAGGCGCGGGGACGGAGGTGAGCGACGCGACGAAGAATATTCTCGTCGAAGCCGCATGGTTTGACCCAATGTCGATCCGCTCGACGGCGCGCAAGCTGAACCTGCACAGCGCCGCCTCGTTTCGCTTTGAGCGAACGATCGACGCCGAGCAAATCGACTGGGCCAGTCGCCGCTGCTGCGAACTGATTCTCCAAACGGCGGGAGGCGAGTTGACCTCGGGCGTGATTGACGTGGGACGTAAAAGGGAATTGCGCCAGGCGATCTCCTTTCGCCCGCAACGAATTGAACAAGTTCTCGGAATTGCGATTCCGGAAGCCCGGATCAAAAAAATCCTCGGCGGACTGGGGTTTTCCGTTCAAGACGGCGGCGACCCCGCGCGACTGTCGGTGACCCCGCCACCGTGGCGCAACGACGTGACTCGCGAAATTGATCTGGTCGAAGAAGCGGGCCGGGTCCACGGCTACGAGCATGTTCCGGACGACATCGACGTGCCGCTTGTCGCTTCCGTGCGCGGACATCGCGATCGGGTTATCGAACGTATCCGCGCCGCGATGACCGCGCTGGGAATGGACGAGGCGATCACCGCCAGCATCGTTCCGGAAAAATGGTCAAGTGCCTTTTCGCCGTGGACGACCGCCGCACCGCTTGAGGCAAGCCAGCCGATGCTCGGCGTGCTCGACAGGGCTTCGCAAAACGTCGGTGCAGTGAACCTCCTCCGCCGCAGCCTCATTCCAAGTATGCTCGAGGTCCTGAGGATCAATGAGTCCCGGCAAAACGATCAGATCAACCTGTTCGAGATTGCCCGCGTTTACCTGGCCGACTCGAACAAATTGCCCGTCGAACCGATGAAACTGGGCATTGTCTGCGAATTTGAGTACGTTCGACTCAAGGGTGCCGTTGAATCGATGCTCCAGGTGCTCGCGCCCGCCACGATTCTCGGGGCGCACTCCTGCGATTTGCCGCTGCTGGACATCACGCGGTCGGCGGAACTGCGCGTCGCGGACGAAACGCTTGGCTGGCTGGGCGAGGTTTCCGAATTCGCGAGGAACGCTTTTTCAATCCGCTGCGCCGCCGCCATCGCCGAACTGGACGTCAGCCTGCTGGTGAAACTGACCGATGCGGTAACGCGGCACGCGGACATCAGTCCCTTTCCGGCAATTACCCGCGATTTCAATTTGGTGGTTGACGATTCAGTCCGCTGGGACGACCTTGCGGCAACCATTCGGAGGGCTGGCGGCGCGCTGCTGGAATCAGTGGACTACAAGGAAACATTTCGCGATGAAAAACGCGACGGCCCGAATCGAAAACGCATTTTGCTGACCGTCGTTCTCCGTTCCGGTGACGAAACGCTGACGCGCGAACAGGCCGACGCCACTTGCAAGTCGATTCTCGACCAGTGCTCGCGAGAACATCGCGCCTCTCTCCTGTAGACGCTGCCCATGCATGGAATCTGTTTCCAGTCCGTCGGCCGCGTCGCATGGCAATCGCTGGACGATCCACGGATCGAGAAAGGAACTGACGCGATTGTTCGTGTTCGGCTTGCCGGTCTGTGCGGCAGCGATCTGCACCCGTTTTTTGGCCGCGAAAAGGGACTTGATCCGGGAACGGTCATGGGCCATGAATTCGTCGGCGAAGTCGTCGAGGCCGGTCCAGCGGTCCGGGAGTTTCGTCCCGGCGAAGTCGTCTGCGCCCCGTTTACCACCAGTTGCGGTTCATGTTTCTACTGTCAACGCGGCCTGACGGCGCGGTGCGAGTCGGGCGAACTGTTTGGATGGAGAAGCGGTGGCCGAGGATTGCACGGTGCCCAGGCGGAACTGGTGCGCGTGCCGCTTGCCGACGCGACGCTCGTTCGACTCGGCGACCGCGCGCCGGAAATCGGCTTGTTGCTGGGTGACAATCTGTCGACCGCCATCTTCGGCGCCGAGATGGCCGCGGCGCGGCCGGGGGACTGGCACGTCGTGATCGGCTGTGGCACCGTCGGGTTACTCAGCATACTGGCTTGCCAGGCGCGCGGCGCGGAGAATCTGCTCGCCTGCGATCCGCGTCCGCGGCGCGCGGCGATGGCGAATGGGCTGGGCGCACGCGCCTTTACCGATGCCGGTGAACTGCGCGCTGCACTGATGGAGCGGACCGAGGGACGCGGTGCCGACGCCGTAATGGAATTAGTCGGTTTGCCCGACGCCCAGCGACTGGCGTTTTCACTGATCCGTCCTGGCGGAACGATGTCGGTGATCGGGTGTCATTGCACGCCGGAATTCGCGTTCAGCCCCGGCGACGCCTACGACAGGAACCTGAATTATCGCACGGGACGCTGTTCGGCGCGACATTATATGGACCGTCAGGAGGGCCTTGTTCGCCGTTTCGAGAGGGAATTGTTGTCACTGGTGACGCATCGGTTCTCGCCGGCCTCCGCAGGTGAGGCGTACGAGACGTTTTCAACCGGTCGCGACGGCTGTCTCAAGGCGGTTCTCGATTTCGACTTGCGTGATACGGGGTGAAAGTCGATTGCCGGATTTCGAGTACGAGCACGAGTACGAGCACGAGGAAGAGGTGCAGGAGAGTCCGGTCACCCACTTTTCATAACCAAAAATTGCGGGAATAATCGGCGGGTCGTTCAACGCGAACAACCACCACAAGAAAAAGCTGTCAGACGATGGACCAACTTTTTGTCGAGATCGCCGATTACGTCCATGATTACGATGCTGCCAGCGAAATTGCAGTCGAGACGGCGCGGTGGTGCCTCGCCGATTCGCTTGGCTGCGGATTGCTCGCGCTCAATCATCCTCAATGCCGCAACATGCTCGGGCCGGTCGTGCCGGGCGCGCAGATGGAGGGGGGATGTCGCGTCCCTGGGACGCCCCTTGAACTCGACCCGGTCAAGGCCGCGTTTGACATCGGCACGATCGTTCGCTGGCTCGATTTCAATGACACCTGGCTAGCCGCCGAGTGGGGGCACCCCTCGGATAACCTCGGCGCAATCCTCGCGGTGGCCGACTATCAGAACCACGTCCTTCGCCAGCCACTCTCCATGGGCGACGTGCTGAGGGCGATGATCCAGGCGCATGAAATCCAGGGCGTTCTCGCCCTTGGGAATTCGTTTAACCGGGTTGGACTTGATCACGTCCTGCTTGTCCGCGTCGCCAGTACTGCCGTCGCCGCGCGGATGCTGGGTTGTACGCGCGAGCAAACAATGAATGCTCTTTCACAGGCCTTTGTCGATGGGGGTGCGTTGCGCGCCTACCGGCACGCTCCCAATACCGGGTCGCGAAAGAGCTGGGCGGCCGGGGATGCCACGAGCCGGGCCGTGCGATTGGCGCTGATCTCGCGATCGGGCGAGCCGGGTTATGCCTCGGCATTGACCGCATCGAAATGGGGGTTCGAAGACGTCCTTCTCAAGGGCCAGTCGGTAACGCTCGCGCGGCTGCTCGGTTGCTATGTGATGGAGAATGTTCTTTTCAAGATTTCCTTTCCCGCTGAGTTCCACGCCCAGACGGCGGTCGAGTGCGCGTTGCAGTTGCACCCGAGGGTCGCCAGCCGGCTCGACGAAATCGAACGGATCGAGATGGAGACCCAGGAACCCGCCATTCGCATCATCGACAAAACAGGTCCGCTTCATAATTACGCCGATCGCGATCACTGCCTTCAGTACATGGCCGCGGTCGGACTGGTTTTTGGTGATCTGACCGCCGAGCACTACCAGGACTCGACGGCCCGTGACCCGCGCATTGACGCGTTGCGCGAAAAGATGGTCGTGCGCGAGAACCCCGCGTACACGGAGGACTATTACGACTCAGACAAGCGGGCGATTCCAAACAGCATCCAGGTCGTCTTTGCCGACGGAACACGGAGTGACCGCGTCGAAGTGCATTATCCGATCGGTCATCGCCGCCGCCGGGACGAAGGCATTCCGGTCTTGCGGCAAAAATTCGCAAGGAACCTCGCGTCGTGGCTCGACGGCGACGCTTGCCAGTTAATCGAAGCAACTTTCGACGACCTGGATTCGCTTTGCGAGATGCCAGCCGGCGAGTTTATGGACAGGTTCTCCCGGCGAACGGCCGAATTGCACACGATGCTCGCCTGACTTCGGCGCAATATCGTTAACGTGCGGGCGAAGCGCGGATTCGATTTCCACCAGTACCACGAGAAGAGTGGCACGCTCACGGCACACGGAGTGTGCCTGCGACGTTCGCGAAGCTACGTTCGCGAAGCGACGTTCGCGAAGCCACTGCCGGAAGGGAGGCTTCGCTGTGCGGATTCAAAGCAATCGCGAATTCGCGATTCGAGCAAGTCGATCATTTCCCGATCGCTCAGGTTCTCATACTCGGATTGTCGCAGAGGCTTGCCCACGACGATCCAGACGTTGCCGGGACGGGGAAAGTGACTCCCTCGCGGAAAGGACTGAAACGCGCCGTCCAAACCGACCGGCACAAGCGGCACCCCGGTGCGTCGTGCCAACGCGCAAAAGCCGGGCATGAGGTGATTCATCTCGCCGTCGAGCGTTCGCTGACCCTCTGGAAAGATCAGGACCATTTCCCCCCGCCGAAGTCGCTTCATCGTTTCGCGGATTCCGCTCAATCCCATCCCACTCCGGTCGATCGGGATCGCATCAAGGTGTTCGATGACCCATTTGAGCGGCTGGCGGAGAAACAATTCTTTTTTGGCCAGGTAGTTCATGCGGCGGTTGGCGATCATGCCGACGAGCGGCGGATCGAGATGACTTTGATGATTGGCGCAAACCAGAGCACCGCCTGATTCGGGAAAGTTCTCGCGCCCCGAACAGCGCGTACCAAAATAAACAACCCCGATCAGGCGACAGACCTGACGAAGCGCCACGTACAAAGCGCGTTGGCTGAAAGGACGCATGGAGGGAATCAGCGAGTGGAAGGGCGGAGCGTGGACTTGCAATTCCAGTATTCATCGAACGGCCTGCAATCGCAAGAGAGTTTAGAGTTGAGGGTTGCGAGTTGAAATGCAAGATTTGAGACCTCAAACACGGCGGCAGGCCGTGGTTCACGCCGCACCGGCGCGCCTCGGGACCGCGTAGCGAATGACGAGAGTGACGAGGATCACGGCACCGCCGACAATGGTTGTCCACAGTGGCGGCTGGTAATTCTCCGCGTGACGCCAGAAAAGAAAAACCCACAACGGCACCAGGAGCGGCTCAAGCAATACGATCAACGACGCCTGGTGGCCGGGAACGGACCGGACCCCGTTTGCGAAGAGCAAATAGGGGAGTCCCAGTTGCACGATGCCGAAACCGCCAAGACAAATCCACTGAAATCCCTCGGGACGAGAATCCAGTCGCGCGACCAACGGCAAAAAGACGAGCACAGTCGCCGCCTGATTGAGGAAGACAAGCCACGCTGAATCAAATTCGCGCAGTGCCCTGAGAAAAAGAATCACGCCCGCGTACAACACGCCGGCGAGTATTCCGTAGGCAAGTCCCGCAGTGGACGCGCGACCGACTTGCCCCGCAAGAATGATCGCCAGGCCGCCGAGCGCCACGACGAGAAACCATGCATCGCGGCGGTGAATCACTTCGCGGAAGAAAAGGAAACTGCCAATGACAACAAACACCGGCGCGGTGTATTGTAACCAGATGGCGGTCGTTGCTTCGGTGACGACCAGCGCCTGGAGGAATGACCAGCTCATGCCGGCAAAGCAGGCCATCATCGGGACCATCCGCCAGTCCCATGCCGGTCGGCGTATCAGAAATACCATCACGGCGCTGGCAAAGATTGCTCGCCAGAACGCCATCAACGTGACGCGCGTGTGCGTCTCCCAGTCGTCGAACCACGGGGCCTTGGCGAACAGTCCACTGGTGCTCCACAGCACGGCCGCCCCGGCGACAAGCAAAACGCCAGCCCACGGGCGACCGCCGCCGTTCACCGGACGATGCGGCGTCAAGGGCTTATTTCTTTCGATGACGGATCTTGGCCCGCATCCGCCGCTTCTTTCGACCGAGCTTGCGCCGTCCTTTTCCCGATTTCTTTGTTCCCACGAACCGTTGCTCCCATGTTGTCGACCCCGCGACTCGTTAACCGTCGCGCGGTCAGGTTTTTTGTCAAGTGGATCGCTCCGCGATCATGAACGAATGATCGCGGAGCGATCAACGACAATCACAATCACAATCAATGTTCCGGCGTCCCGAGGTCCCGCCCGTCGATCATCGTAGCAAATTCCAGGGGGTAACGGCAAGTGAAAGACCCTGGTGACCTGAAAGACCCTTGTGAACGCGGCATCGGCATCCGGAATCGGAATCCCATCCCACTGGCCCGTTGCAGTTAATGCGTGTAAGATGTTGACGCCAAAAAGTCCGGAATGTCCGGGCTGCAACTGTTTTTCTCCTGTGCGGAGGTTACATGCCAAAAGACGAAGCGTTTGAAGTTGAAGGAACCGTCGTTCAGGCACTTGCCAATACCCGGTTCAAGGTTGAATTGGATACGGGCAACGAGGTCCTTGCTCACGTTGCCGGCCGGATGCGCAAGCACTTTATCCGGATCGTCCCCGGCGACAAGGTCCGGGTTGAACTTTCTCCCTATGATCTGACCAAGGGGCGGATCGTCTACAGGGAACGTTAGGCCGAGATGCCCAATCGACTGGCCGCGGCCACCAGTCCGTACTTGCTGCAACACGCCGGCAATCCCGTCGATTGGTATTCGTGGGGGAGCGAGGCGCTGGAAAAGGCACGCGACGAGGACAAGCCGATTTTTCTTTCGATCGGCTACTCGGCCTGTCACTGGTGCCACGTGATGGAACACGAGAGTTTCGAGAACCGGCAGATCGCCGACTATCTCAACGAGCATTTCGTCTCGATCAAGGTTGATCGCGAGGAGCGCCCCGATCTCGACCAGATTTACATGCAGGCAGTGACGGCGATGCACGGTCACGGTGGATGGCCACTCAGCGCATTTCTCACACCCGATCAGGAGTTCTTTTTCGGCGGCACGTACTGGCCCCCGGCCCGTCGCGCCAACATGCCGGGTTTCGACCATGTGCTCGCCAGCGTCCACGACGCATGGACGAACCGCCGCGAAGACCTCGTCGATCAGTCAAAACAGATCACACAAATGATTCGTGCCGCCAGCAATGTGCTTCCGGGCGAGCGGGACCTCGACGATGCGTTGCTGCACGCCGCGGCGCGCGGCCTTTATCAACGCTGGGACAACACATGGGGCGGTTTTGGGTCCGCGCCAAAATTTCCCCATCCGATGGACCTGACGCTCCTGCTGCGCCTCATTCGCAATCCGGAAGCTCCCGCCACGCGCGATACGGGCCGCGAGCAAGCGGAGGACCCATCAGGGCACCACCCATCAGGGCACCCTCTCCCAGGTAACGAGGCAAATCCATCAGGGGACCACCCATCAGGGCACCCTCTCCCAGGTAACGTGGCAAACCCATCAGGGGACCACCCATCAGGGCACCCTCTCCCAGGTAACGTGGCAAACCCATCAG
>JBGTFW010000148.1:0-2570 GCA_041747075.1 Pirellulaceae bacterium | reverse complement strand
ACGACGCGATCGACGTCGCCATGCAAGTCAATCGCGTTGCCCATTTCCTCGCGGCGACGCCAAAGACTGGTGGAGCCGTCAAACAGGAGCCTCCCGAGATGGTCACAGTCGGTCGTTTCCAGCTTGCTGGCCGCCGCCGTGATGTAAATCGCCTCGTAGTCCATGATGGACTGGTCGAGGATGATGGCCTTTACCGTCTCGGCGTCGATTTCATGGGCAGCCTTGACGAGTTGCTCGATGGCCTGCGCGTGCTTTTCTTCGAGTTTCACTTTTCCTCCCTAATAAAAACCCCGCTGGATCGACGACCAATCCATCCAGCGGGGAAACAAAAAAACGGCTCGATCAGTTACCCGACGAGCCGTTTCCGTTTTGCAAATGTCGCTGGTCGTCGTGGATGCGAACTTACCACGCGTTTTCGGGGCTTTTCCAAGTGCCCGCGAAGTTCCCGGAACTTTCCACCTCCGCCCACTTGCGGGGGATAACATTTCTTATTTTGCCACTTCGGCAGATGGCAAATTCGAGTCGTCGGCGACGATTTCCGGAGAAAGCCCGGTCGCTTGACGCCACTTTTCGTCAGTCACCATGAGGTAATGGCGCATCGCGACAGATACGCCGTGGCCAATCCATTCGCTCTCAGCCTTGGCACCGTATTCGTCTTCGACTTCTGTCGCGCGTGTGGCGCGGAGATTGAGTAGCAGCTTTGGCCACGTTGGCTCGCCAAGCCGGTTGAGCGCCCGCTGTATCGCGCGAGTCATGGACGCCGCCGGAGCGTGTACACTGCGCAGCCACGGACACACCCACTCGGCAGCAGGTGGCGCGTGCGCCCACGCTGTATCGAGATGCGGCATCAACTCCGGAAAAATCGGGCAGCGGCGCGTTTCCTTGCCTTCGTAGTGTTCGGTCTTCGGCACGCGAAACGTCATGCTGCGCCGGTGCCAATCAATGCCGTCCCACCGAAGCTGAAGCGCTTCGCTGGGAACACGCAGTCCTCCCCAGCGCGCAAGCGCAAAGACCAGTCGCGTCTCTTGCGTCGTCAAGTCGTCCATCACGCGGCTCGTGAGTTCGCGCGTTACAAAATACTGGCGGTCGGGGTTCGTTTGTTTGCCCGCGGTGATGTCCGCGAACGGATTGACCACCATCCAGCCTTTGCCAACCGCAATGGAAAAGATCGATCGACATTGCTTGATTCGCCGCGATACCGTGGCCGTCGCAAGGCCGTTCCTCTTGCGCGGCCTGGTACCGCGCGGCTTGCGACCGTCGTTCACGAGCCACGCGCGGAACGCTTGCGCGTCCGGCGATTGGATGTCGGACACGGGCGTGTCAGGCGAAAAATACCGCTGCAGACATTCCGTCGTCTGCTCGCGGCTTTTCAGCGTGCTCCGCTTGCCGTGAAGGCTGTTCAAATACCAGTCGCACAATTCGCGAAGCGTTGCGCTGTCGTCGGCATCAATGAGCCGCAGAACAATTAGCCTCTCGCGCATCGGGCCGCCCAGTTCACGCACCCAGAGCTTGGTCTGGGCGGGCGCACTGAGTCCATGACGGCGGGCGTCCTCCAGCGCCTGGACATGACGATGAACCTCACTCGCGTACGCGCGATTCTTGCCGAGCCGCAGCCGTCCTCGCTGGTACACGTCGATCGACCACCGGTTTTCACCGGTTTTGAACAGGCTGGCCAACAGACTGGTCCTCTCGCATGCGGAGCACCCGATCCAGCTCGGCCACCCGAAACCGCCTCGAACGACCCGTGCCGAACGATTTGATCCCGTACGCCCGGACCCAGTTGTCGCGGAGAGTCTTCCAGCTCACCCCGCAGTACTCGGCCGCACGCCGCGGACTGATCGCGGCGCGGGCACAACTAGCGGGTTCGTCGGAATCTGGGTCAGGGGGGGCTGGCTGATTGAGTTGCTCGAAACCAATTTCGGCCAATTGGGCCAAAATGCCCAGCGATCGGCCTAAACTCGACTGTTCCCAATCACCAATCAATCGCCTTGCGGCGTCAAAGTCAATGTTTTCCATGGGTTTTGCCTTGACATCGCCCGGCGCGGGAGCATAGAATCTCCCGCGACGAACAAAGGAATCCTTTGCGAGTCACCGGCCCGGTCTGATTCCGCCAAGAACACAGATCGGGCCACAATAATGAAAGTCGATCCGAACAGAACCTTGGTGATTGCCGTCGCCAGGGTTTTTTCGATGGATCCTTGATCGATAGCGGCGGAGGCCGCGCGCGATGGCACCCAGTTTCACTCGCCCGCGGACAAGACTGGTCCAGCGTGGTGAAAATTTTTTCAGGTGCTTTTCGGGGTCCGTCCACTGTCAGAATCCGCAGTACAAAGCGCAGTAGTCGCGAGCTGTTCTGCGGTGGTCAGGGCGGCCCGATCGACCACTTAATCGTGGTTTTTGCCCTGCCAAGTGGTCAACGCGACCCGATGTCGAGTCCCGTAGGGGTCACTGGATAGCCTTTTTGTGCTTGCAATCTTCACGTCCTTGCTAACGGTCGCCTCTGCCTTTCCCGATTCGAGCCGATGCAGCCGGAACCGGAACGCCATCGCGGAATCAACATCGTCAACGGT
>JBGTFW010000147.1:0-3114 GCA_041747075.1 Pirellulaceae bacterium | reverse complement strand
GATTAGCTGGACAGCGCCACTTTTTGTGGAAATCCACGAGAATACAAGCACGACGCGCGAGCGAGTGTGTTTCGGCGTAACCCACTCACTCGCTTGCGCTTCGTGCTTGTATTGGCAACCAAAGTGGCGCTGTCCAGTTAGCCCCGGAAAACGCGATGCATTGAGCCAGATTTTGGCTTGGGGCCTTGCCTTCCACACCGCCGATAATTTCCTGCCTTCGCGAATCCAAAGCGGTACCAGGTTCCCCGCACTCCAAAGAAAAGTGCAAACCTGGAACTTGGCTGCCGCTCACCGTTTCGGGACGCCGCGCAATTGTACAAAGCAGATAAGGCGTGTAACCGGGCGCGCGGCTTCAGATTGTTGGCGATTCGGTCAACCCGTCATGAAGATTCCGCCGCGGGAATTTCGATGAACGAAATGGCGTGCTGCGCCCGGTACAGGGAACCGGGTCTCAACTCCCCGAAAAATACCGCAGTCGAAAGATGGACATCGACCGGTAGGCCTTATTTCGTTTGCAACTCGCGAGGTCAAATTCCGTACCTCGCGGCAAACCACTCTACATGGGTCCGAACGAACTGGGTCGATTGGCGGCGGGTGCATTGCTCCTTGGCCTTGCGATTTTCCTGTCGTTGAACCTGGGCAAAGGCAACAAGTCTTCCGCCGGTGCGGATAAGGACCCATTGGGCGAAGGCGTCTCCGTGACATCGTCCCCCGGATCGCAACCGGCATGGCAAGCCCCGGAGCGAGACGAACTGACCGCACCGCCGTCCGCTGACGAAATCGCGAGACCGTCGTTCGCGCCTCGCAATCCAGTCCCCGGTTCGCTTGCCGGGGAGACCCGAACCAGGACGGCACCGCAACGAGAATCCGCGGCCATGGCGAGCGTTCCTGAAGTTCGCGACCGATACCAGCCGAACGCACCCGCTCCGAACGGTGCGGGCCATTCGCTCGTCCCGGTGGAACCGAAACCGGGATTTGGGGATCCGATCCGGTTTACCGGGACGACGCACACGATTCGCGAGGGGGACACACTCCAGTCGATCGCCAGCGAATACTACGGCAGCGCCAGCCGTTACCTGGACATTTACCTTGCCAACCGGCACTTGCTTTCCAACCCCGGACGGCTGCCGCAGGGAACGGAAATCCGCATTCCCGAATAACCGTCACAAGTCGAACGCGACTTCAAAGTTCCGCGCATCGGCGTGAGGGTCCTCCGCCCGGTTACACTAGCCAGACTGCCTGTCGATTAAATCGATCGATCGCGCCTGAACTGGTTCCAGGGTCGAGCCCAAGCGAACGGCGGGAACCTGGCGTTCCAAACGCGCCGCGCAGCCCGCACAGCCCTCAGGAATCGCCTGGAGTTACTTTTCGGAGCATCAGTCAGACTCCCTTGCAGCTTCCCGGAATTTCGCCAGTTGTCCAGCATTCCCAACCGGCAAGGTCCGATATCAAAAGGGGCCGGGGCGCCTTTACTTTTGCTCACCACTCGCTCGAGAGGAGTTGGACCAAATATGACTGCTAGTCTGCGACGCTGGATTGCATTGACAGGATGGCTTGCACTAATGACGGCAGGGAATGCGGGAGTTGTAACGGATCACCTGAACGAGGCTCGTTACCTGGGGACACTTGCACGCGTTGATGATGCGACCACCATTCGCATTGCGCGAACTTCAGCGGTCAATCCGTTGCGGCCCGCCGATGTCCGGATCGTCGTCGCTGGTTTCGAGGGCAATCCTGAACCCGTGGTTTCGAATGTCAATTCCGCCACGCTGAGAATGCTTGGTGTAACCGATTGCCCGAACACGACGGGTCGAGCGACGGCTTGCTGTCTGGTTCCGCCCGCTGAACCCCTCCTCTCGATGGCAAACGGCGGGGCGCAATGCCGCATCATCACCGGCGAGGCAATCATCGCCAACGACGACACGGCGGCGACGCAGCGAACAAATGCGAATGAAGTGAAATACTCCCCGCGCGGCGACGCCGGTTACAAGCGAACGGTTGCGGAAACCCTCACGTGGGTTCGGAATCTTGTGCACGACGCCTATGCGACGGACACGGTTGTTCCGTTGCGAGCGGATCAGGACAATACCGTCGTCGATTCGCACGTGGTTCTGCCGACGCGACCTGTCGCAAGAGCACAGGTCACCAACGCCGGCTTTCACAAAACGCGGGGTTCCTCGCGCCCGCCGATTCGGCCCGGCAAGCCGCTGCTCCGCCCACTCTCATCGAACTACGACATTTTTGCAGTGGAAGACTTCGCGGACGCCGGAACGGTCATCATCGAAAGGCCGGAAGGGGGTTACGTAACGCCAAACAGCCGGAACATTTGCGAAAGTGCCGACGACAACTGCTGGTACTTCGACGACTACGATTGCGTCCGTTGCGCACCGGAAGCATTGGGCCGCACCCAGACGTTTCGCGGTTGCGCCGACCAGTTACTGGTAAAGCCGCTTCAGAAGGCGGTTGCTCCGTTGATCGAGGACAACGAGGCGCGGATCGGCGGCAGCGGGATTCCCGCCCACGGCATTTCATATCGCCGCCCGGCCAGGCAATTGTCGCTCACGGAATCCACTGCCTTTCGTTCAATCCTTGCGGCGGGGACCGCGATTTACGAGGGTCTGAAACCGCTTGTCCGCTGGTTCGACGCGTCGGAGATTCGCAGCCGCCTGGAGAAGGCCGGTGAACGGATCAAATCCGCGATTTGGCCGTGGCCGCTGGGTCACTATTTCGGTGGCGAAATTTTTCTGTGAGAGGCGCTGCTACGTAGCCGAGTCTCTCCGAGACTCGGACGGAAGAAAAGCGTCTCGGAGAGGCGCTGCTACGTGAACTGCTACTTGAGACTCGGACCGCAGTTGAGACTCTCACCCAAAACAAAGTGTTGAATCCCGCAACAGGTGATTGATTCTGCCGCGTTGGTGCCCTGGTACCGGGCGTTTTCGCGATCGTTCCCGGCGACTTGACTCGGAACGTCGTGATTCGACCGATCGGGAAAGGGCAACAGATTTGCGAGTCGGCACTGGATTTTCCGAATGTCCGGTTTCCAGACCGAAATTCCGGCAGTGATTGGCGAAAATGGGGGCGAAGCGGCACGCCGGTTGCTTTCAGTTGCTTTCA
>JBGTFW010000146.1:0-2275 GCA_041747075.1 Pirellulaceae bacterium | reverse complement strand
GAGTCGCCGACGGTGATCAGCTTCTGAGCATCTTCGGCATTTGCTGCGTAATGCTCGCGGATCGTCTTCAGCGAATCGAGCACCACCGACAACTCGTTCGCGCGGAGTGAGCGCGACAAGATGCGTTGCGTGATGAACTCCAGACGTGAGTTGTCGTCCGCGCCGCCATCCTTGAGCCCCCGCTGAGCCAGGAACCTCGCCGCTTCGACGAACTGCGGATCATTGAGCAATACGAGGGCCTGCAGCGGCGTGTTGGTCGGCGTCCGCTGCATGCTGCACACTTCGCGCCCCGAGGCGTCGAAGAGAAGCATATTGGGAATCGGCGAAGTTCGCTTCCAGACCGTGTACAAGCTGCGTCGGTACAGGTCCCTGCCGACGGATTGCTGGTACTCGGGAGTCATCACGTTGAACTCCCGCCAGAGGTTTTCAGGCTGGTACGGACTGACCGGCGGACCGCCCTGGTTTTCATTCAGCAACCCGGAAGCGAACAATGCCTGATCGCGGAGCATTTCGGCGGTCAGGCGCCGCGAAGGGCCACGCGCAAGGGCGACGTTTTGCGGATCGGCAGCCCACGCCTCCCGCGTCGCCGCGGAATCCTGGCGATAGGTCGCGCTGAGCGCGATCTGTTTGCACAGGCGCTTCAGGTCCCAGCCGGAATTGACAAAGTCGCGTGCCAGCCAGTCGAGCAGTTCCGGATGCGAAGGCCGCTGCCCCTGCACGCCGAAGTCATTCATCGTGGCAACAAGCCCGTTCCCGAAAAAGTTGTGCCACAGCCGATTCACGGCCACTCGCGCCGCCAGCGGATGATCGGGCGCGGTCAACCACCGCGCCAGCCCCAGCCGATCGCTCGGTGCATCGACGGGCAACGGCGGGAACGCGGCGGGAGCGCGCCGCGTCGCGTGATCCGCTTCGGACGTGGGCGCATCGTACTCGCCGCGCGCCAACACCCACGCCGGCCGCGGCGCGTCCAGTTCCCTCATGACCGGCACTTCCACCACGCCGTTCCGCGAATCGAGCAGTTTCCTGTAGCTGGCGGCGCGGCGTTGCTGAAGTTGTCCGAATTCGGGCGTTCGGGATATTTGGTGTTCGAGCACCTGGGCGTCTGGAAATTCGTCGCAGGTCGCCATCGACTTTCCGTTTGCGACCAGCCCGACCTCGATCGTGGAAAGCGGCCTGTCAAACACCTCCAGCTCATCGATCATGCCGCCGCGGAAACCCGCTGAACGAAACCGCGCGCCGATCGAGAATCCGTTTCCGGGCGGGTCGGGCCGCCCGGTCAGCGAATCGCGAATTACAACCGTCTGGTTCTTGCCATCGACAAACAATTGCAACCCGTCGGCACCACCGCTTGCCTGGTTCGCCGCGACGACGTGAACCCACTGGTCCACGGGGATTCGCTCGCCGCTTTCGACGGCAAGGGCGTTGCCGGGCCAGAATCTCGCGATCACGAGTCGCAACTTGCCCCCGGTCAGCCGCAGCTCGGTCCCGAATACTCCAACGTCCGTGCCCCCCTGGTGATAGAGGAGGACGGCGTCGTCAAGTCCTTGCGGGACGTGAATCCACAGCGAGACGGCGAATCGCTCCCACGGCTGCAAGCCCGATTCAAGGTGCGGAAACTCGACGACGTCGTCGCCGCTCAGTCGAAGTGCGTTCCCCCGATGACCCGCGACGATCTGGTTGGCATCGCTGGTGTTACCCAACTGATCGGGGCGCAATGAATTGGCAAGCCATTTCCCGTCCTCCAGTTTCTCGAATCGAAAGCGGGCAACCGGCGGACCCAACAGCGAAACGGTTTCGACGCGAAGGTCTTGTTGTCGATCGCGAAATGCTTCCGGAAATTCGTCGACAGCGCGAGTCGCCGCCAGCAGTTCCGATTGCGCCGCCTCGATCGCCGCGGTCTGTTGTTCGTCCGGCAACAAGAGGGAGGGCGAGGGGACACGGCTGCCGTCGTGGTACATGCCCCATTCGTCGATGCTGTTGAAGAATGCAAACAGATTGTAGTAGTCCTTTTGCGAGACCGGGTCGAATTTGTGGTCGTGGCACCGGGCGCATTCGATCGTCAGTCCGAGCATCGCTGTTCCAAACGTGTTGACGCGATCCGCGACGTACTCGGTGCGCCATTCAGGTTCGAGGCTGCCGCCCTCGTTGGTCATCCGGTGAAGCCGGTTCCAGGCCGTCGCCAGAATCTGGTCCGAGGTGGCGTCGGGCATCAGGTCTCCAGCGAGTTGCCACGTGAGGAAATCGTCGTAGCGCAGATTGGCGTTGATGGCGCGGA
>JBGTFW010000145.1:0-1861 GCA_041747075.1 Pirellulaceae bacterium | reverse complement strand
GCCGACAATGCAGTTCACCGACCTATCCGCTCCGTCGGGCGACCTGCCAACCTATCGCGTGCGCGCGGTCAACAGCGTTGAGCGGGAATCGGAACCGACCGCGAGTCGCTGAATGCCGTAGGAGACCTGGGGATTCGGGGTGGCCGCACACAATTTTTCTTTCCGTTTGTCCCGTGGTTTCATCAACGACCACCACCAAGTCGCCGCCGCGGCGGTTTATGTAATCGCGCGGTCCGTAGTGGATTCGCCAGCTTCCCTAAGGCGAACGCTTGAAAATGATCTACCAATGAAGTCGGGATTTCGAGTATAAGCACGGCGCGTAAAGAGGAGGAAGAGGGACTCAAGCTCACGGAGGAAACGATGGCGGTGCGCGTCTTGGCCGAGTTGTTCGAAGTGATTTGCTCCGCGGCCGCCAAACTCACCGGTTATCGGCGGCGAGAGTTTCAGGCGGAGATGGCGATCAAGTATTGCGACGGCAGTGCTCGGAAGGCGGAATCGGTCTTCGGCTGGGGACGCGCGGCCGTACAAACCGGCCTGCACGAACGCCGCTCCGGCATCCGTTGCATCGACAATGTCCGGGTTCGCGGTCGTCGCAAGACCGAAGACCAGTCACCGCAGATCGCCGCGGCCATCCGTCAGCTCGTCGAGCCGACCTCCCAGACCGATCCCACCTTTCAAACCACCTTGGCGTTCACCCGCGTGACGGCCGCGGCCGTCCGCACCGCCTTGCAAGCCGAGGAGGAGCTGGCGCCGCTCGTGCCTTGCCGCCAAACGGTCGGCAGCATGCTCAATCGATTGGGGTTCCGGCTGCGGCCGGTGATCAAGGCGCGCCCTCAAAAAAAATTCGCGAGACCGACGCCATCTTTGCCCACATCGACGCGGCGCGCGAACGGGCTCGGCTAGACCCCGCCTGCCTGCGGATTTCCATCGACGGCAAGGCCAAAGTGCCGATCGGACCGTTTTCGCGGCGCGGCAAGGCCCGCGGCAAATCGTCGCCGAAGGCCTGCGATCATGATTTCCATCCAGAGGCCATGCTGACGCCCTTCGGCGTGCTGGAAATGTCGCGGGGAGCAACCGACCTGCAGCAACTGTGGCTCGTCTTCGGTCGTTCGCGCGAGACCAGCGACTTCATCGTGGATGCCCTGGAACTCTGGTGGAACGAACGCCGCCCGGTCCATCCGGACGTGCGCCGTCTGCAGATCGAACTCGACAACGGCCCCGAGTTGGGCAGTTCGCGGACGCAGTTTCTGAAACGGCTGCAGGAATTCGCGGATCGGCACGGGCTGGAGATCGAGCTGGTGTACTTTCCGCCCTACCACAGCAAGTACAACCCGATCGAGCATTGTTGGGGCGTGTTGGAACGGCACTGGAACGGTACCTTGCTGGAGACGATCCCCACGGCGTTGTCGTGGGTCGGGACGATGACGTGGAAGGGCTTGCGTCCGATCGTCCGTGAACTGACGGGGACGTACGAACGGGGCGTGCGCGTGACCGGCGCCACCTTCCGCGCCCTTGCCGCCCGCTTCGAACGTTCGGCAACGCTTCCCAAGTGGAGCCTCACGATCAAACCCAACGCGCCGTAACCGGTAGTTCTTTTTCGAGCATTCGCCTAAAGAAGCCCCCGGAATCACTGGAACTGCTCCAGACCTATGCCGATTCGCTGCATTTGGAGCGTGATTCGGAAGATTGGAAGGCGTTCATGGGACACGCGGCGATCGCCCGCGGAAGGCTCCCAACTGCCGTTTCAAACGAGCGCGCAGCCGATGTCGAAGCGGTGTTCAGAAAGTTGGGTCGGAGACTTCACGATTCGTGGGTCAAGGCTAGACATCTGGAGCAGTGGTCGTCAACTCGTGAGGCTCAG
>JBGTFW010000144.1:0-2270 GCA_041747075.1 Pirellulaceae bacterium | reverse complement strand
GCAGAACCACTGGCTGGACGCGCTGTACAACGCCTGTGCGGCGGGCTATTCCTGCGGCGTGCGTTTGGTGGAGGAAGCTCAGCGCGAGCCGAAGCCGGCCCCGCCCCGCAAGCCGCAGCGCCCGCACTCGATCTTCGATCGCCACCAGGTGTTCGACGTCGAGCGGTGGCGGGCCAACCAGGAGCGGATTTTCGGGAGGCGGTAAAACGGTCGACGCGATCGTGGCCGTGCTGATGGCATGGCGCGCGTGCCGGTCGGTGCCGCAAACGCAGACGGGGGGGGTGTTCTTGTGTCGCGAGGCGATTTGTAAGCAAGGTTCCTGAGCCGGCCGAATCGACGTTTTTTACAATTCCGGCATCCGTGAATCGACCTTGGGAATTGTCAGTATTGCCAATTGGGGCTCGCTTGATTGACAATCGGAGGGGGCCCCCCTTGTCCGGACGTTTCAGGTGACTTTGTGAGTGATTCCGAAGCGAAGCTCAAAGCCTTCATTGACAAGTTTTCCCCGGCCGACAGGAAACTCATCAGGAGCATCCGCAAAGCCGTTCGCAAGCGATTCACTTCAGCCCATGAACTCGTTTGGGACAACTACAATTTTCTCGTAATCGGCTACTCTCCCACCGAAAGACCTTCTGACGCCTTTATCTCCATCGCGGCCCGCGCAAACGGCGTGGGACTTTGTTTTATTCACGGTGCAAAACTGCCTGATCCCAAACGCGTATTGCAGGGATCGGGCAAGCAAACGCGTTTCGTCCGTTTGGAATCGGCGAGCGATCTGGATCGGCCGGATGTGGAGGCCCTGTTGAAAGCTGCGGTCATCCAATCCACCGTTCCTTTGCCGGAGAAACGGCGTGGGAAACTGATCATTCGATCGATAGCGGCCAAACAGCGCCCCCGCCGAAAAAAGGCTGATCGATGAGTTCTGGCCCACGACAAGCGCAAAGTTAACCGCAGCCGGACGTCGCGCCTTCGATCGCCTCGACGCCATGTGGTGGCCGAAGGCCTGCCGTTCACCCAAGGAACGAATGTGTTGTTCACCGTTTCCGCCAGCCCTCGAATCGACCGTGAAGAAAACTCTTCAAAACCGCCCGCAGATCCCGCGCTTGGCCGAGGCGCAAAATCTCCTTTGTGGACACTTTGTTTGAAATCACTTGAAAATAGCGGCAAACCAAGTGGTGAAACGATTGATCGCGTGACTATTTGACTCACAATATATCACCTGATATAAATCCTGGAAAAACCGGCGTCCCTGAGAGCTGTATTTATGGACAACTCGCCAACCGATTACCCCAATCAAATCAAGCAGCTTCGCGCTCGCCTTGGGTTGACACAGGTAATGCTGGCGGAACGGTTGGGGGTTTCTTTTCCGACGGTCAATCGTTGGGAGAATGGCAAATCGGTTCCGTCGCAGTTGTCTTGGAACCGCCTGCTGGAAATTACCGGAGAGCTGAGTGAGTCCGTCTCCGCCGCGAACGATGTCGAGAGCCGGGAGTCACCGGTTCTCGACTTCACGGCAAAGCCGGACGTCGTGTCAGCATTGGTTGAGGGCGAGCGACTTTCATTCGGCCATTTGGCAAACCCGGCCTTTGCCACTGAAACGTCCAACATCGACCCGCTTCCTCACCAGAGAATTGCGGTCTACGACCACATGCTTCAGCAGTCGCCGCTGAGGTTTCTGCTCGCCGACGACGCCGGTGCCGGCAAAACGATCATGACCGGGTTGTATATCCGGGAAATGATCTCCCGGAGGCTGCTTCGTCGCGTCTTGATCGTTCCTCCGGCTGGATTGATCGGAAACTGGCAAAGCGAATTGCAGAAACTTTTTAATCTCCCGTTCAGCGTTGCCGCGGGCGTAGACGCCAAAAATACGAATCCGTTTGTGGGCACTGCAAGTGATCGGATGATCGTCAGTGTGGACACTTTGGCGGGGGAGCGAATGTTTGCCCGCCTTCGCGAATCACACGTTGAACCTTACGACCTGATCGTTTTTGATGAAGCACACAAACTGTCCGTCGATCGGGGCAACGATTTTCGGGTTCGCAAAACGGACCGCTACAAACTCGCGGAAGCCCTGGCCGGATTGCGCGGGCTTGATTCCGCCTGGCGAATGCCCTGGTCGGCCCACCATTTGTTGTTGCTCACGGCAACGCCGCACCAGGGCAAGGACTATCCCTGGTACGGCCTGTGGCGTTTGCTGGAACCAGACGTACTTTCAACGCCTGAGGCATTCGACCAGTTTCCACCCGAACGCAGGCGAGTCCACTTTATTC
>JBGTFW010000143.1:0-3876 GCA_041747075.1 Pirellulaceae bacterium | reverse complement strand
GCCAATCTGCCGTCAGTTATTCGGCCATCGATCGCTTCACCGAGATTCCGCAAGGCGGCGACCTCGATGGCGGAGAGGTGCTGCCAGGTTTCGGGCTCTCTCTCACCTGGCTCTTTGAGCAGGCCGATCGCCAGGGACCGGACTAGTCCACCTCACGCAGGTTGGGCATCCTTGTCCGACCGGGCGAATTCGTTGATATCGCGGGCAAAGGCGTCGAGGCGTTCGCTCATCGCCTGTTTGGTCGCCGACAGTTCGTCAATCTGATCCGGAGGAACGAACGTGAACAGGTACATTTTGACTTTCGGCTCGGTTCCCGACGGGCGAACAGCGACGCGGTTACCTTCGACTTCCGTTTCGAGAATGAGCAGATTGTCGACCGGCCCGTCGAGTGGCGTTTCCGACCCGTCCGCGCGGCGAGTCACAGACTTGAGATAGTCGCGGACCGACGTGACGCCCAGGCCGCCGAGGGTCGTCGGTCCGTCAATTCGCAAGCGGTTCATCAGTTCGTTCATGCGCTTCATGCCGTCGGAGCCTTCCATGCGAATCGTCGCAAGCTCTTCACCATGATAACCGTGCGCGAGGTACAATTCGTCGAGCCGTTGATGAACCGACGTGCCAGCCGCGCGGCACTCGGCGGCCAGTTCGCTCATCAGCATACAGGCGACCGCGCCATCCTTGTCGCGCGCGTACGTTCCGACCAGGTACCCGTGCGACTCCTCGGTGCCGAAGACAAAACCGGCGGGACCGACCTCGTCGATGAGGCTGCAAATCCACTTGAAGCCCACCAGATTGTTGTTGTGACACCGCGCTCCGTAGCTTTCAGTAATGCGGCACGTCATCGGCGTCGTAACGAGAGTCGTCACGACGTAGTCTTCATTGGTGACACGCCCCGTTTCCCGACGCTTGCAGAGAACAAAATCGACAAGCAAGGCACCCAGTTGATTGCCATTGAGCGTTTGCCATTCGCCTTGCGGGTCCAGCGTCACCGGTGCCGCCGCCCCCATCCGGTCGCAGTCGGGGTCGGTGGCCAGAATCAATTGGGCGTTGATCTCTCGAGCGCGCTCGATGATTCTCGTAAAGACTTCGGGGTTTTCCGGATTCGAGACGTGTCCGGGAACGTTGGGAAAATCGCCATCTGGTTCACGATGCGGGGCATAAATTTCAACGTGATCGAAGCCGACGGCGTTGAGCAACGTTTTCACATTGAATTCACCGACCCCGTGCAAGGGGGAATAGATAATGTTCAGCTCGCGCGGTCCATCGTAACTTTGTCGCATTTGCTCGACGAGAAAGGCGGCGTCGATCGATTCCTTGCACAGCTCGATGTTACCCCCGGCAACGGCAGCGGGAAAATCCACTTTGGGAATTTCGCCGACTTTCATCACCTCCTCGATCACGGCCTTGTCGTGCGGCGGAACGAGTTGAGCACCGTTGGACCAGTAAACCTTGACGGCGTTGTCACTCGGCGGGTTGTGGCTGGCGGTCACCATGATCCCGCACTCGCAATTCTTGAAGCGTATCAAAAAGCTCAGTTCCGGCGTGCTCCGGTAGTCGTCGATGAAGTAAACCAGAAAATCGTTGGCCGCCATCACCGACGCGCACAGCTCGGCGAACTCGCGAGACCGGTGTCGCGTGTCGTAGGCGATGCCGCACGACCACGGCCCGTCGACCTTGCAGCGGCGAACGTACGTGGCAAGCCCCTGGGCACTTTCGCCAATGGTGCGTTCGTTGATCGCGTTGCTTCCGAACGGGTACATCTTGCCGCGCCGTCCGCCCGTTCCGAATGGAATGACGGTCCAGAAGACGTCGTCCAGCTCGCGCCATCGCCGGGCGCGGACGTGCTCGTTGATCGCACCCCGCCAGGGGGTGTAGCGCGGATCGGTCAACCAGTTGCGGAGGTTCTCTTGCGCCGAGGCACTCAGTTCACCAGCCTGAACGGCGCGGTTGACTTCTTCGAGAAGGGGAGGGCCGGTTTCAGAGACTTCCGGAATGTTCATGGAATTCGATTCGGACTTGATGCATAATGCGACTTGTCAATCGCGCTCGGGACCCGATATTCTGCAACGGCCATCATACATGATTCCAATCCAGAATCCCGCCCACACCCATGCAAGAACCAATCATCAGCGTCTCCGGACTGCGCGGGATCATCGGCGAAAGTCTTGCACCGCCTGTTGTCGTTAAATACGTGACCGCGTTTGCGGCGAGCCTCCCGCCAGGCCCGGTCGTGTTGACTCGTGACGGGCGATCCAGCGGACCGATGCTCGCCCATGCGATCCGATCCGCCCTGATGGCGGTGGGGCGCGACGTGCTGGACGGCGATGTCGCGGCCACTCCGACGACGGGCGTACTGGTCCGCACGCTCGGTGCGTCCGGAGGAGTGCAAATCTCCGCCAGCCACAACCCGCCCGAATACAACGGAATCAAGCTCTTTGGTCAGGATGGCCGCGTCATTTCCGCTCCGTCCGGCCAAGCCGTTATCGACCGCATGGCGGACGAACCCGAGTGGGTGACGTTCGATCAACTGGGCGCGGTGCGGCGAATCGACGATCCCCACAAGGCCCATATCGAACGGGTGCTCGCCACCGTTGACGTCCCTTCGATTCGCGACCGGCGATTCCGTGTCATGCTCGACAGCAACCATGGTGCCGGCAGCCTGGCGGGCCTGCGATTGCTTGACGCCTTGGGATGTGAAGTCGTGGTCGTGGGCGGACAGCCCGACGGCCAGTTCGAGCACCCTCCCGAACCAACTCGCGAGAACCTGCGTTCCGTCGCTACCCGGGCGCGCGAGCAGGGCATCGCGGTTGTCTTTTGCCAGGACCCGGACGCGGATCGGCTGGCAATCATCGATTCAAGTGGCAATTATATTGGCGAAGAATACACGCTTGCGCTGACGCTCAAGAATCGCTTGTCGCGCTCGCCGGGCGATTGCGTGATCAATTGCGCCACGAGCCGAATGGCGATCGATATCGCAGCGGAATTCGGATGCGTTTGCCACCTGAGCGCCGTGGGCGAGGCCAACGTCTGCGACATGATGATTGAAACTGGAGCAGTGTATGGCGGCGAGGGCAATGGAGGCCCCATCGATCCGCGCGTCGGCTATGTGCGTGACAGCCTGGTCGGAATGGCGCAGGTCCTCGAGTTGATGGCCGCCAGTGGAAAGTCCATCGCGGAACTGGTTGAAGACATCCCGCGCTACGCGATTCACAAGGCAAGGGCGACAGTCGATCGGAGTCAATTGCCTCGCATCAATGGGCGGTTGAAAGAGCTTTTTTCCGGGGCCGCGACCAGCGAGCTGGACGGCTTGCGGTTTGACTGGCCCGATCGATGGTTGCTCGTTCGTCCCAGCAACACCGAGCCGATCGTTCGGATCATCGGCGAGGCGGCGGATGAACAAACGACGGAGAGACTTGTCGCCGAGGCGATGCACGTGGTCCGTTCCGTTTGAAAACGGAACTGCATCCGCGGGACGTCCGCCGGACTACGGGAAGAGTGGCGACGCTACGAAAGCCTGAAGCATGAGGTGGAGTCTGCCGGAGGCAGACGAAACCTCATGGACCCGATCGGCCCCATTCGCGAAGCCGCGAAGCGGCGGCACTTGCGCCTGCGAGCGTGTTTTGCTGACAGGGTGAAAGTCCCTGTTAGGCATGCACACTTCGGCCAACTGAAAGTAAATGCGTTCTGGTGACAGGAGGTGGAGCAACTGAAAGTGAACGAACAGTCTATCAGGCGCTATCGATTCCCAAGGATATTTATGGAATTGCTATCGGTTTTGCCCCGGTAAGTCGTGAACGGATCTATTTTCCGGATTTTTTGAAGAAAAGAGAATTTTTGTTTCTCCAACGGGTTGCCGCTGGCTGCTACCCTCCCTCCGGG
>JBGTFW010000142.1:0-2197 GCA_041747075.1 Pirellulaceae bacterium | reverse complement strand
CGAGTGAATTCCCCATGCGACCAGTCCCGCTGCAAGGAAGCAGATTACGAGAGGATTTCGAATGGAATACTCAATGATTTTTTCGATCATGGATGCTACTTCGTTTCCTTCCGATTTTCGGACTTCCAGCGTTTGACTTTTTCCAAAGTCCCCGCAGCATCCCGCCTGGCCATTTCTTCACAGCCCGCGCAGCAGATCATCACCTTCTCGTTGGCCACCACGATGGACATTGGTACGCCCATCGAACCCAAAGCCATGTCGGTAATCGGACACAACACCTGGAGTTGCGCAAGTTCCTGTTCTTCCAGGCTGAGCTTGCCAATGTTGGCAAGTTCCTCAGCCGTCAGTCTCGACGGCGAAGCGTTTGGTGCGGACTGATTCGGGTTGTTCGATGCAGGCGGCAAAATTCCAGGTGGCGGAAGAATCAACGGAGGCAATCCGTCAGCAGAAGAATCTGGTCCCGGAACCGTGGCAGGGGTTGTTGAAGTGGCCCCTGCCGATCCGCCCGATGGACTCCCACCGGCACCAAAATAGGCGGCGGACGCGGCAGGATTGAGTCGCGTTTCAGCGTCAATCAGGAACGCACCGGCAGCCGCAACCTGATCGCCCGGCAACAATCCCGAGACCACGGAATAGTAGCCGTCTACCTTCGGACCCAGCTTGACTTCCAGTCCTTCGAAAACACCTTTCTCCCGTTCGACGTAAACGATTTTTTGATCGCCCGTGTCGATAACGGCGGTTTCGGGAACGGCCAGCACTCCGTTGTCAGTAACCGTTCTTATGCGGGACAGATAGTAGTCAGGACGTTTTTCGATGGCTCCCTTGCAGCCTGCGCAGCAGAGGTAAACTGTTTGACCGTTAGCAATCACCGGAACGGGATCGCCCATGCTGCCAAGTTTTGCTCCGGTAACGGGACAAATCGATTGTTGCAAAATGGCGGCGGCCGGATCGACCGGTGGTTTTAGCGAGGAAACCAGAATCGAATGAAATGGCTCGCTTTGTTGAATCGATTCCTCAAAATTGACCGTGGCGTACATGCCTGGCTTCAATAACAACTCGGCGTTTTCGACTTCAAAGCGGACCCGATTGGTGCGTGTTGCAATCTGCATTTCCGGATAGATTAGCGAAACGGTTCCCGAAAACTGACGGTTGGGCCAGGCGTCTACCGTGGTGGTGACCTGTTGGCCTTCGTGAAGCATCGCGATATCGCGTTCGTAAATGTCCGCTTCAATCCAAACCGAGGAAAGGTCGGCGATTTCGAACAGCAATTGCCCCGGCTCCACGCTGGCGCCCTGTTGCACCATCTTTTGAATCACGTAGCCATCGGCCGGCGAACGAATGACGATCCGGTATTTTCCGTTGGTCGCCTCCAGCATCCCGTCGATTTCCTTGTCATCAATTCCCAACAGCCGCACTTTCTCGCGTGCGATTTTCGCAAGTGACGATCCGGTAATTCCCTTCGCAATCTTGAGTTCCTGAATGGCTGCGTACAGTTCCGGGCTGTAAATCTCGGCAAGTGGATCGCCCTGATTTACTTTCATGAAGGTCTTGTCCACCATCAGCCTTTCCAGATAGCCACCGACTCTCGTGACGATTTGCGATTGTCTGCTCTGGTTGTAGGCCACTGCGCCAACAGCGCGGATCACCCGATTCATGGGACGAATGCCAATTTCAGCGGTTCGAATCCCGGCCATCCGAACGCGGTCGGGAGTCAGGCTCACGCGACCAACCACTCCGGGTGGCAACGACATGGGCGCACCTTTTTTACGGAGCGAAAGAGGCATCCCGCAGATGGGGCATTTGGGAATTGCTCCGTTGGGTTCGAGCCCGTCCCGAATCACACTGGGGTCCATGGGGCAATAGAACTCGGTATCGCTGGCCGCGGTACTGGAACCTGCAACCGCTGGCCGCGTCCAGCGGTCCCAGTAGTTCTGCAGCGTGTCCCAGTAACCAATCGCCAAACCCAGTCCGACCAAAACGGCAATAAATCGCAGGCGAACTTCCAGCATACGAACGCCAAACCAGAATGCAGCCATGCGTGATCGCGATGCGGGCGCCGTTGCAATTTCATCCGTGGCGACTTGTTCCGGATCGGTATTTGTTTCTTGTACGTTCATTGGAAAGCTCCGTGGTTTCGCCTGAGTTGGGCAGTCGATCCGACAGCTGGTTTGAAAACGTCGCAACGGGTGGAAAAAAC
>JBGTFW010000141.1:0-8629 GCA_041747075.1 Pirellulaceae bacterium | reverse complement strand
ACCGGCCCGCGCTCGCGATCGCCAGCGCGCGGGCGCGCGACTCGCGGAGGTCGATCGACTGTTCGAGCCGCCTGGTCCACCGCTGGCGCGGGGTGGTCTGGTCGCGTCCGGATTTTTCATCGTCGATTATCCGCCGCAACTGCCAGGTCAGCCAGGACTGGTCGCGCGGCAGGGCCAGCCGAATTCGGTCGGAATTGACGCTCACGGCGCTGCTAAAAATCCTCGACCTCGAATACTTCATTGTGGTTAACACAATTCCAGTAAAGTTGCCCTGGCGACTCGTTTGGCATGTCAGGTCTGTTCCGGTTTGGCGTTAAGGACCCTCGGTGGCCGAGGCCTCCAGCCGCGGTAACTTATCCGCCAGGAAATTTCGGTTCGAGTCCGAGGTGATAGGCGAGGAACGCCCACTGGTCGGCAGCCTCCTCGATCAACATCGCCGTCGGCTTGCCGCTGCCGTGGCCGGCGCGCGTCTCGATGCGGATGAGTACCGGGTTGTCCCCTTCGTGCGTCTGCTGCAATCGCGCAGCGAACTTGAAACTGTGTCCCGGCACAACGCGGTCGTCCGTGTCGGCGGTCGTGATGAGCGTCGGCGGGTACTTCGTCCCGTCTTTCAGATTGTGATAGGGCGAATACGCGTAGAGGGCATCAAACTCCTCCTTGCTTGCCGTCGCCGCACCGTAGTCGTCGACCCAGTATCGGCCAGCGGTCCAGTTCTGGAACTTGAGCATGTCCATCACGCCGACGGCGGGCAGGCAGGCACCGAACAGGTCGGGCCGCTGCGTCATGCAAGCACCGACGAGCAACCCGCCGTTGCTCCCCCCGTGAATTCCAAGCTGCTCAGGTGAAGTGTACTTGTTGGCAATCAGCCACTCGGCGGCCGCGATGAAATCGTTAAAGACATTTTGCTTGTTGATTTTCGTACCGGCCTTGTGCCACGTCTCTCCGTACTCGCCGCCGCCGCGGAGGTTGGGGACTGCGAAAACGCCCCCCATTTCCATCCATTGCAGGCGCGCGACGTTGAACGACGGCGTGAGCGAAATATTGAAGCCGCCGTATCCGTAGAGGAGCGTCGGATTCTTCCCGTTGAGCACAATCCCCTTCTTGTTGGCAATGAACATCGGAACGCGCGTCCCGTCCTTGCTTTCGTAAAAGACTTGCCGGACTTCGTAGTCATCGGGATCGAAATCCACGGTCGCCTCGCGGAAAAGTCGGCTTTCGCCCGATTTCATGTCGTACTGGTAGACGCGCGGCGCCGTCGCGAAACTGCTGAATGAATAAAACGTCTCGGTGTCATCCTTTTCGCCGCCGAATCCGCTGGCCGTGCCGATACCCGGAAAAATAACATCGCGAACATGATTCCCCTCGCGATCGAACATTCGGATTTGCGTGACGGCGTCCTTCAGGTAATCGCAAATCAGCGTATCATTGACGAGGCTGACGCCCGACAGCGTTTCCTCGGCTTCGGGAACGATCGTCCGCCAGTTTTTGCGCTCCGGACTGGCGACGTCGATCGCGATGACGCGCCGGTTGGGGGCGTCCAGATTGGTTTGAAAATAAAAGAGACTTCCGTCATTGCCGATATATGAGTATTCGTTCTCGAAGTGGTCGATCAGTTTGACGAATTCGCCTTCGCCGGGCTTGTGATCGGGGCCGATCGCCTTGTAATAAATCTGGTAGCGGTCGTCGGTTCCCTTCCACACGGTGATGACGAGGTAATCGCCATCCTCGGTCACGGTCGGGATGAAGCCCCACTCGGGATTCCCGGGGTCTTCGTATACGAGCACGTCTTCGGATTGCGGCGTGCCGAGGCGGTGGTAATAAATCTTGTTGTTCAGGTTGGTGCTTTGGAAGGTTTCTCCCTCGGCGGGTTCGGGAAAGCGGCTGTAGTAAAAGCCCGCGTTGTCGAGCGTCCACGAAATGCCGCCGAACTTGAGCCACTTCAGTTCATCATCGAGCAGTTCCAGCGAGGCGGCCTTCATGATGCGCCATGTCCGCCAGTCCGTTCCACCGTCCTGGATTCCGTACGCCATGTACTGGCCGTCGTCGCTGAACGAGAGTCCGCCGAGCGCGATCGTACCATCCTCGGACCATGTGTTCGGATCGAGCACCATGACCGGCTCGCTCTCGAGCGTGTCCATCCGGTACAGCACATTCTGGTTTTGCAGCCCGTCGTTTTTGCTGAAGTAGTACGTGTCGGCGACCTTCGAGGGCGTGCCGTACTTTTCATAGTCCCACAGCTCGGTCATTCGCGCCTCGATCTCCTTGCGATACGGAAGCGATTCGAGATAGGCGAACGTCACCTTGTTCTGGGCCTCGACCCATTGGGCGACTTCCTCGTCCACGCGGACGTCGTTCTCCAGCCACTGGAACCAGTCGGGGACCATGACGCCGTGATAGTCGTCCACGACGTCAACGGTTCGTGTTTCCGGATAAGTCATTTCCTGAGCTGTCATAAGTCCATTGAGGGAAATGCAGCCCAGAAGGGCCGCAGTCAAAAACCAGCGCTTCATCTCTCGCCTCGCCGTGAAAAGGTACTTTTTTGCTTTTGACAAACAATGAGCCGCCATCATATCGCGGACCGGCGTTCCGCTAAAGCCGGCAGGCTCGGCGCGACGACCCTGATACCTCCGCCTTGAGAGGGAAAAATCGAGATTCGCGTTTTGGCAGGGACCAATTATGCTGGAATTCATACAAACTCACCGGCAATGTCGCTGACTTGCCCGCAACAGCCACCGATCACGCCAAATCCATCCGGGCCGAATTCAACCCATGTACGCTTCGACGCCAACGCGCTGGCTCCTCGGCGTGGCCCTGCTCTTCGCCGTATCCTTCTCATCCCGGTCGGTCGCCCAGCAGTCGGAAGTTCGCGTCGACGGTCTGGTCGTGGAGCACCAGAAATATTCGTTCACGCTGCGCGGACTCGATCGCGATTATCGGATCATCGTTCCCAACGGAACTCCGCTCTATATGAAGCTGACGATGCCCGAGATCGATTTCGACAAGCGCCTGCTGTCGGTCGAGTTGCTGGTCTCGGCACCCGACGGCGACTATCGCAATAACACACGACTTGGCCGGCCCATTCCCGATCCGCTGTTCCTGTCCGCCGAATTTTCCGACACGGCGAGCCGAGCGAACGTCCTGAGCAAGGAGGGCATCCGCCGGCTCGACAGTTTTGTTCTCTCTGGCCGCCCGGCAGCGCCCGATGAGCTGGCGATTCAGGGACGTCTCATGCCAGGCCGCCAACCCGGCCAGTATCGCCTGGAAAACGAGGCTCAAGTCATGCCCGTGGAGCTGGGGCCGCGACGGGGTCTGTTGGCCCATGCGTCGGTCGTTGACCTGCGCCCCAACGAGACGGAAGTTATTGTCGAGGGGAATTTCGAAGCCGACGCGCTCGTCGCCAGCCGGATCCGGTTTCAACCCGTGGGCGACCCGTTCGCTCGTTTCCGGCCCGGTCTTCCCAACGTACTCGTCATCGGTGACCAAACGTCGCTGAACTACGATCGGGCGCTTCGCGAGACGCTGGCGGGCAGGGTCAACGTCCATCACCCTCCGGCCAATTGTGGCGGCTCGGAGAATTGGCGGATGCTCCATCACTGGCTGGCGAATCCGGATGGTGGCTCGCGGCGGTGGGACGTTATTGCGTTCAATTTTGGATTGCACGATGAAACGACATCGCAATCGATACTGACGGAGAACATTCGGCGATCGATCGAAATTCTTCAGGCAACGGGTGCCCAACTGATATGGATCACGACAACGCCGATCCCCCGGGGATTTCCCGAACCGCGTCGAGGGAGTCAGCCGCTCGGCCTGGTCGAGGGCCGGATGAAACTGCAAAACGACTGGGTCGCGCCGTTGCTTCGCGAGTTTCCGGAGATTCACGTTTGCGATTTGTGGCAAGTCGTCGCGGACGACAGCGACGGCATCTTTCGGAAATGGTGGGAAGGCAATTCGCTTGCGTTCGATTATCCTGCCAGCCGTCCGCTCGGCGCGGCGGTCGCGGATTGCATCATTCAGGCGGTCTCTTCCCGTTGATGTGCTTGGGTCGGCGTGGAGCCAGCGCGACGTGGGGCAAGCTGCCAGATTGCCGGCGTGGGGCAAGCGCGACGTGGGGCAAGCTGCCAGCTTGCCGAGTTTTACATCGGCTACGGCCTGTCCGAGCCCTTGCGGCTCGATTCCAAAGCCTCAACCAGGCGCGTCACCGCCGATTCGACCTGCGCGTCGTTGTTCGCGTCCGAGTCTCGCTCGCGCGGCACATCGTAATCCGGTGCGACGCCGGTTCCTTCCAGTCGTCTCCCGTCGACCCGAATATCCGTGACCGCCAGATACAGCACGTCACCCTGCGAGAGGAGAAACATCTGGCCGGCGACGACGGCACCCGCCGTGTTTTCCCCGACAATCGGCCCTCGTTTCAACTTGGCGAATCCGTAGGCGAACAGCTCCTTGCCGCTGGTCGTTCCGCCATTGATCAGCAACCCAACCGGTTTGTCCCACGTGCCGGAATAATTTTGAGGTGCCCCCGTGCGGGGAATCGATTCGAGCATGAACAATGGAGTCCGAAAAAGGTTCAGAAACGCTGGACTCGCGCCTCCCCATCCGTCTCGCAAGTCGAGGATCAGTGCGTCGCACTTTGACAGACTTCCGTACAGAATCTCCGAACTGATCGCTTCATGATATTTCGATCCGGCATAAGACCACGCATGAAGGTATCCGATCTTTTTGCCCTCGCGTTCAATGACGCGGATACTCGCCTGAAGCGCCCTTTCAAACATCGTGCGCCCATCGAGCGACTCGACCGTCGCATCGAGCAAAAGCCGCTTTCCCGATCTGGCGATCTCGATCTTGACGACCCTGCCTCCCTTGTCCGCAAAGGAAAGTATGGGATGAAATGGCTCGCCATCGACGGCAATCAATTGATCGCCAAACCGGAGGCCGGCGAGGGCACCGGGCAAGCCGTCATAAACGGCGTTCACATGGTGTGTGCCATTTTCGACAACCGTGTCGATGCCGATCCCCTCGTACACAAACAGATCGCTGCGATCAGCTTCGAAAAGCGCGTGAAAAACACCAAGGAGCTGATAGCGCTTCGGTTCAAGTGTGGAGAAATACCGCGTATGGCTCGTTTTGAGTGTTTCCAGTAGCTCGTTTATTGCCGCTGAAAACTCGTCATGGGTTGCGGCACGCGTCGCTTTCTCACGCAACCGCGGGACTTGTTCCCGCCACGTCGCGTCGAGCCGGTTTTTGTCATAAAAATGGCTCTCGACAATCGAGACGACTTCGTGAAAAACCTCGCCCCGGTCAAAATCGATTTGTTCCGAGAGGGTTTCCTTCCCCGAATCCTTTTGCGGAGACGCCGGAACGATCCGGACCTGCCGGAATTCTCCCAATGGCGGCGCGACGACGACGAGTAAAAGGGCAAGACTTGCCAAAAGGTTGCTGGACATGACGAATTGGAAGGATACAACTGGCTTCGCCTGGTTTCGTTACGAAAAAAAGTTTACCACGATGTCGAATCGGGCGGTTTGTCCGTCGAAGGGAAATTCGGGAGCTTGCCGGTGAACGTCGCCATTGTGCCCGCCCGCGGCGGCAGCCAGCGAATTCGCGACAAGAACATCCGGGATTTTTGCGGGAAGCCCATCATTGCCTGGTCGATCGAGGCGGCCCTTGAGTCGTCGCTCTTTTCACAAGTCATCGTTTCCACCGACAGTCCACGGATTGCCGAGGTCGCAAGGCACCACGGTGCAACCGTCCCCTTCCTGCGACCTGCCGAACTGGCCGACGAGCGGACTCCGACGCTCCCCGTGATCAGGCACGCAATCGAAGAACTCGCATTGACGGGCGAATCGCCCGAATTGGTTTGCTGCATTTACGCCACGGCACCGATGCTCGATGCAGGGGACTTGCGCCAGGCCCGCGACCTGCTTCGCGACGATCGAGACCTCGAGTTTGCCTTTGCGGTGACGACGTTTGCCTTTCCGATCTTCCGAGCGCTGCGGATCGAGAACCATCGGGTCTCGATGTTCTGGCCGGAACACGAGTTGACGCGATCTCAGGAATTGCCCGAAGCGTGGCACGACGCGGGCCAGTTCTATTTCGGGCGGCGCGAGTCATTCCTCAAACACGACCGGCTGTTCACGGCCAGGTCCGCGCCCGTCGTCGTCCCAAGGCACCGCGTTCAGGATATCGATACGCCGGAAGACTGGGTGCGCGCCGAAGCACTTTTTCGCGCGCGGGAGTTTCTCAAATGAGCGGCGCACCTGCCCGATTGCTCATCCGCGCTGACGCAAATCGCCAATCGGGAACCGGGCACGTTATTCGGTGCATTGCGCTTGCCGAAGCGTGGCGGAATGAAACGGGACCCGTTTGCTTCGCGTCCCGCTCGCTTCCACCACCGGTCGCCGCGCGCCTGAAAACCAGCGGGCTCGAACTGGTGGAAATGAGCACGTTCACGAACCTCGTCGACGACGCCAGGGAATTCCTTGAACTGGCGCGCGCCCGGTCGGCGACGGCACTGGTCGTCGATGGTTACGAATTTGACCGGTCGTGGCAGCAAGTCGTCCACGCCGACGCGCGACCGCTGTTACTCATCGACGACGAAGGCAAGGCCGCTGGTTATCACGCCGACCTGATTCTCAACCAGAACCCTTATGCCACGGCCGCGGCGTATCGGGAAAAGTGCGAGGCGCGAGTCCTCGCGGGACTGGAATTTGCCCTGATTCGCGACGAGTTTCTGAAACTGGCAAATCGCCAGTCGCCGCTGATCGGGAAATCGCACCTTCAATTGCTGGTCTCGCTCGGAGGCGGCGGTTCTGAATTGACGTTGATCGACCGCGTCATTGAAGCGATTCAAGTCCAAGGCCGAACCGATCTGATCTCAACGATCGTCGAGCCAGGACGCGATGCCCGGCGGATCGGGACGAAAATCTCTCTTGTTCCCTGGTCCGACAAAATGCCAGAATTGATGCGCGATTGCGATTTCGCGGTGTGCGGCGGAGGGAGTACGAACTGGGAAATGTGCCTGTTCGGCGTTCCCCGCGCGGTGATTGTCCTCGCCGACAACCAGCGAACGATCGCCCAGGCGCTGGAGAGCGCGGGCGCGTGCATCAACCTTGGCTGGCATGCCGACGTTACAGGCGGAATGATTGCGACGGCGATCGAGCGGCTGTCCTCCGATGCGTCGCTTCACCACTCGATGCGTGAAGCCGGGCGGCGGCTCGTCGACGGACGCGGTGCCTCACGAGTTTGCCACGCAATTCGAAATGCATCGACTTGGGCATGACTTGGGCATGACTTGGGAGTGACAGTCAGAAACAACCTAAATGCCCTCCATCACCATCAACGGACGAACGATTGCTCCCGGCCAGCCGGTGTGGATCGTCGCGGAGATGTCGGCCAACCATTGCCGCCAGCGCACCTTGGCGCTCGAAATGATTCACGCGATGCGCGAGGCAGGCGCCGACGCCGTCAAGCTCCAAACGTACACGCCCGACACGATGACACTCGATTGTGACAACGCCTGTTTTCGCATTAGGTCTGGAACCCGGTGGGAGGGGCGACGGCTGCACGAACTCTATGCCGAGGCGGCGACGCCATGGGAATGGCACGCCGGGTTGTTTGAGCTGGCGGCGTCGTTGGGGATGGACTGTTTCTCGACTCCCTTTGACACGACCTCCGTCGATTTCCTCGAACAGTTTCGGCCGCCGGCGTACAAGATCGCTTCGTTTGAGCTGGTTGACTTGCCATTGATTGAATACGTCGCGGGCAAGGGACGGCCGATCATTCTTTCGACCGGCATGGCGAGCCTTTCAGAAATCGGCGAAGCCGTTTCGGTCGTGCGAGGATGCGGCGCGCCACTGGCGTTGCTTAAATGCACCAGCGCGTATCCGGCGTCCCCAACGGCAATGAACCTGCGGGCGATCCCCGGTCTGGCGGAGCGATTTGGAGTCGTCGCGGGTCTGTCGGATCACACGACGGGAATTGAAGTTCCGGTTGCGGCGGTTGCCCTCGGCGCGCTGGTGATCGAAAAGCATTTTACGATGTCGCGGTCCCTCGGCGGTCCGGACAGTGCCTTTTCGCTTGAACCGGATGAATTTCGTTCGATGGTCGATGCGGTTCGCGTCACCGAATCGGCTCTCGGGGAAGTCCGCTACGGGGTGGGGGACGACGAGCAGGCTTGCATGGCCTTTCGCCGCAGTCTTTTCGTCGTCGAGGACGTCGCGGCGGGAGAGCCGTTGACCCGCGACAACGTGCGAAGCATCCGTCCCGGCCATGGACTGGCACCCCGGTACTTGCCGCATATACTGGGCCGCGCCGCCGCGCGCGACATGGTTCGCGGGACGCCCCTCGCGTGGGACCTGATTGGCGAATACGCCGAACCCGGGAAAAGGTCCGTAGATTCCTGCTGACCCGCCTTGGCCCACCCTTCCGTCATTCCCGCGAGAACATCTGACGGATAGTGTGTTGCACCGTCTCGTTGACCAGCCGTGGCCCACCCTTCCGTCATTCCCGCGCCGGTGGAGCTTCCGTCATTCCCGCGAAGGCGGGAACCCAAGCGATTCGATACGCCGCATTGCGCGGCAGCAAAGGCCGCTGCATGGCTTAAGGCACTCGATCCCCGCCTTCGCGGGGA
>JBGTFW010000140.1:0-13334 GCA_041747075.1 Pirellulaceae bacterium | reverse complement strand
GATTCATCTTTCCCTGGGACGATCTCTGCGCAGCAATGGTCAGTTGGACGCAGCAATTGCCAGCTTTCAAAAGGCCATTGAACTCAAACCGTCACTTTGCTACGCCCACATTGGGATGGGCGAAACCATGCTGGACAAGGGGCGGTATGCCGAAGCACGGGCCGCCCTGGAACGCGCCGTTGAGTTGCTGCCCGATAACGACACTAACGAAGAGTTGTTAACTCAGATGATTGAGAATTGTGCACGGCTCGAGAAACTCGAAGAGCGGTTTCCTGCGTTGGTAGAGGGTCAGGAACAACCCGCCTCCGCCCAGGAATTTCTCGATATCGCCGTGATGTGCCGGCACAAACAGATGCATGCCGCTGCCGTCCGTTTTGCAGTCGAGGCGTACGCAGCCGATCCCGGGCTTGGCAACAATCTTGATTCAGGCTATCGATACGACATGGCCCGTTCCGCGGCACGCGCCGCGTCAGGCGAAGGCGAGGGCGCAGCCGACCTGGACGACAATGAGCGATCCCGTCTGCGCATGCAGGCCCTCAACTGGCTTCGCGCTGACTTCGCCCTGCACACCAATCAACTCAAAACCGGATCACCTGACGACCGAACAGAGGCGCTTGCCTCACTGTCGCACTGGCAACTGGTCAGCGATTTCACCGACCTTCGCGACAACAATTCCCTGGCGAAACTGCCGACCGAAGAACGGGCCGAATACACCAGGCATTGGACCGAAGTGGCCGAGGTGTTGACGAAACTGGAACAAGACGGAATTAGTGCCTTCGGCGAGAACGGGCATGAAGAGGCGAATCAACCGATGGCCGGGAATCAGTAACCGCTTGATCACCACAAAAAGAGAAACTCGTGACGAAGAAAGACTGCACCGAAGCCGCCCATAAACCTGGTTCTTTTGCAATGCAGTTGCGCCTGATGATTCTTGTTTTTTGTGATCATCCTGGCCTCTCATGATCATTCAAAAAGGCTTTGAATTTATCGTAATCCGAAGCGTTGGCGAGTGCCCGCACAGTATCATCGCTGACGCTTCAGGTTGTGATTTTGGGATTTCTCCCGACTGTCGCCATATGTTTACGGCCCCGGAGCTAGTTGCGAAAGCAGGACAGATTGGAAAAAACGATCCGTTTGCACATTGCGTCCCGGTTTGCTACGCTCAAGTTGACTCATCGCCGGGTACACGGCGGGGTTGCGGGGGGAACATGTGTTAGTGCGAGCCTGATTCGATGTCGGACGTTAGCCAAATCCTGCAGCAGATTGAATCCGACGATCCACTGGCGGCAGAACAGCTAGTGCCACTGGTTTATGAAGAGCTGCGCAGGCTGGCGGCCGCGAAGCTGTGGCATGAACAACCCGGACAATCGCTGACCGCCACGGCCCTGGTTCACGAGGCCTACCTGCGGCTGGTTGGAATTGACAATGGCCAGAATTGGGAAAACAAAGGCCATTTCTTCGCCTCGGCCGCCATGGCGATGCGCAGGATTCTGATCAATCGGGCTCGTGATCAAAAACGCCTGAAACGGGGTGGCGGTCGTGTTCGAATTGATCTGTCCCATGTCTCGGTTGCTGCCGACACGCCGAATGAAGTTCTGATCGAACTGGACGAGGCAATCCAACTGCTTGAAGAGCAGGATCCGGTATCGGCCAACCTGGTCAAGCTAAGGTTCTTTGCCGGTTTGAGCATGAATGACGCCGCGGCAAGTCTGGGACTGACTCGTCGGCAAGGGGACCGGTTATGGGCCTTTGCCCGGGCCTGGTTGTTCGACCAACTGAGCCGGGATTGAGGTTGGCAAGGGATCCCCGAAGGGGACTGGCCCTTTGGGGCCAGGCAGCGGATTAATCCGAAGAATCTTCTGGGAGTTTCGGTGCAACTCCTGCGCGGATGGGGCATTGGTTATTGCACCCCTTGTTTCTCCGGAGAACCCAAATGAACGACACGGAATCCAGAGCCCGCGAGATTTTTCTGGAATCTCTTGATCAACCGCCGGATCAGGTCCTCGCCTTGGTCGAACAGGCATGTGGTGGCGATGATCAGGTTCGCCAACGGGTTCATGCCCTGGTACAGGCGCACAACAGGTCCGGTGACTTCCTCGCTGCTTCCAGACAGGAAGAAGTGTTTGCGCAATCAAGTGCGGCCGTTGAGCAAACGGCGATGCATACGACCGCTTCGATGCGTGCGGGTGAAACGATCGGCCCATACAAACTGCTCGAGGAAATCGGCGAAGGAGGGATGGGTTCGGTGTGGATCGCCCAGCAGTCCGAACCGATCAAACGCAAAGTAGCGATCAAGCTGATCAAAGCCGGGATGGATTCCAAATCGGTGCTGGCCCGCTTCGGAGCCGAACGCCAGGCGCTGGCCATGATGGATCATGCCAATATCGCCCGCGTGTTGGACGGTGGCATGACTGAGCAAGGTCGGCCCTACTTCGCGATGGAATACGTCAAAGGCGTCCCACTGACTGAGTACTGCGACCAAGCGAAACTGTCGGTCAAGGAACGCCTTGAATTGTTTCTGCCAATCTGCAACGCGGTCCAGCATGCGCATCAGAAGGGGATCATTCACCGCGACCTCAAACCGTCCAACATCCTGGTCTGTCTGTACGACGGCAAACCCGTCCCGAAAGTGATCGACTTCGGCCTCGCCAAGGCGATGCATCACTCGCTGACCGACCAGTCGCTTTACACGGCCCACGGGATGATGTTGGGGACGCCGTTGTACATGAGTCCCGAACAGGCCGAACACAACAACCTCGATATCGATACCCGGACCGACGTCTATTCACTGGGCGTCATACTTTATGAACTGCTGACCGGCAGCACGCCGCTGGAGAAACAGCAACTCAAGGAGGCTGCTTTCAACGAAATCATGCGACTGATCAAGGAAGTCGAACCCCCCAAACCCAGCACCCGTTTGAGCGGCAGTGCCAGTCTGCCGGGCGTGGCAGCGCAACGCAGTATCGACCCCAGGCACCTGACTCGAAGTATGACTGGCGATCTGGACTGGGTCGTTATGAAGGCGCTGGAGAAGGAACGCGGCCGCCGTTACGAAACGGCCAACGGTCTGGCCGCAGACATTCTGCGGCATCTGTCCGGCGAGGCGGTGGTGGCCGCGCCGCCAAGCTCGGTGTACCGGTTGAAGAAGTTCATCCGCCGCAACCGGGTGATGGTGACAGCGAGTGGCGCGGTCGCGGCGGCGCTGCTCATCGGCATGATCGGCTTCGCGTGGCAGGCGCAGGTGGCCCGCGACCAGCGCGACATCGCCGTGCTGGCCCAGAAGTCCGAGACCGAGCAGCGCAAGCAGGCCGACGCCGCGCGGGCCGAGGCTCAGACGCAGCAAGCCAAAGCGAAGGAGCAGGAAGCCGAGGCCAGGAAGCAGGCCGAAATCGCCGAAGAGGTCAAGAAGTTCCTTGAAACGGAATTGATTGCCCAAGCAAATGTATTTGCTGCTGTGATTAGCGGCGACAAGCCCGATCCGGACCTCAAACTCGTCACCGCCATTGATCGCGCGGCCACGAAGATTTCTGAACGATTCAATGATCAACCGCTGTTGGAGGCATCGGTTCGGCATGCGATCGCCTCGTCGTATGTCGGTCGCGGCCTGTATTACGACGCCCAATTGCATTTGGAACGGGTCTGTGAACTGTACCGAGCCGAACTGGATAAGGACAAGAGTGAAGAAACCCAATCCATTGAAGCCGAGATGTACATTGACACGCTGATGGAATTGTCAGCGATCTACGTCGAACAAGGACAGTTGAAGAAAGCCGTTTTGCCGTTACAGACGGCGGAAGATAATGCGCGTCGCCTCGTTGAGGTGGACCCGGATGCCAAGATGTACGTTGACATGCTGGTTGCAATGAGAGTGGGCCTCGAAACGAACAACTCGAGTAAGGCGATGGTACAGATGAGCGAGAATTTCATAAAGCACTTGGATTCGCTTGCGACTGCACCAGAAGCGACGGATCGTGACCCGGTACTGGACCCGGTACTGGACCGACTAACGGACTATTTGGAATCTCACGCTGAACAGATCGAAATGCTGGCGGAAGCAATGAACCATATGTTCGATGGCAAGTACCTGGAAGCCGAACTCGCCCTGAAACAACTCTCCGCGAAGTTCCAGCCAACCGGCGCGTTCAACATACTCACGCTGGATTCGGTGCTGGGGGAGGTGTACTTCCTCCAGGGTAAATATCCGGAATCCCTGAAGGCATTTGAAGATTCCCACGCTGAATTGACGAAGTGGCTCGGCGCAGAGCACCCAATGGTTGGAGCCTCGCGAATGGGTCTCGGTCAGGTCCATATCGCCGAGAAGCGATTTGCGCAAGCCGAATCCGAATTGCGGGTCGCCCTTACCATCTTCGAGCTGCGCACGCCTGACCATTACCAGCACTTCTATGTGAGAAACCTGCTCGGCGCCGCACTCGCCGGACAGCAGAAGTTCACCGACGCCGAGTCATTATTGAAATCCGGCTACAAGGGCATGAAAGATCGCTCCGAGAACATTCCGAAACACGAGTTGATGCGCCTTGCTGGTGCCGCCGCCCGGTTGGTGGCCTTCTACGACGCCGGGGCAAAGCCAGTCGAGGCCGCGAAATGGCGCACGGAGTTAGAAGCAATCAAGGCCGCCGCAACGAAGAAAAAGCCATAACATCCGAGCGCCGGTCGGCATTGCAGCGGAAGTGGCCGGCAGTAGTCAAGGAGCGACTCAGGGCCGACTCGCTTTTATTTGCCGGCGAACTTGCCAGGCTTGCTTTTGAACCTGCTCGAAAGCGAGCCGACCTGGACGCTGCATTGCGCGAGTGCTTGGCCATCCGCTAAAAGCGGGAGCCCGACGCCTGGACGACGTTCAACACCCGGTCGATGCTGGAGAAAGCCCAGTTCAAGCAGGCGGCGGCTGCCGAGATGCTGCCGTTGATCCGGGAGGTCGAGCCTCCCAAGCCGAGCACGCGTTTGAGCGGTTGCGCCAGTCTGCCAAGCGTCGCGGCCCAGCGAAGTATTGACCCCAGGCACCTGACTCCAGCGCCTTCATCACCACCCAGTCCTGCTGGAAACCTGAGACATCGCAAAAACTCCTTGTTGAGGGAAAGGAAAAAACTCAACAATCCAGGACACAACACACCCGCTGCGACAGCGGCTCACTTGAACGATCGGATGCACCCGGTCTGTCGGCGCGTTAACGAATCGATTGGCGAGACCCAACCTCACTACGCGCGATTTCCTGCCGGCCCTGACGGTCGGTTCAGACGTTCGGTGCCTCGTCCATCGCGCGGAGCGCCGAGAGATACAACAGTTGCTTCTCGTACGTCGGATGCTGGCGGACCAGTTTGAGCGCCGCCTCGACTACGTCGCGACGGCTCACCTGACCAATCAGCCGGCCGTCGCGGATCACCGGCAGCCGGCGTCGCGGCGTCGTCAAAAAAATATGCGCGATGGACATCAGGTGCATGTTTTCGTCGATCGTTCGCGGCTCCCGGTTCATGAACGCGTCAATGCGATTCGACGGCAATTGCTCGTAGGTCGTCTCAACAAGCACCTTCATCACCGACTTTTCCGAGAACGTTCCGAGCAGGCAATATTGCGAATCGACGACCGGCGCTCCGGAAATCCTGTTCTTGACAAGTATTTCCACGCCATCAAAGACGTCCATTTCGGGCGAAAGCGTAATGAGTTTGGTTTTCATGATGTCGCGCGCCAGCGGGTTGTGGAAACCTTTGTCGTGAAGTTGATTAGCCATGCGAACGATTCCGGTGGAGGCGACTGGTTGAGGTTACTGCCGGTGCGGCAACAAATCCGGGCTATTCATTGTATTCCTTCGACCAACTGCCGGGTCAATCGCCCGCTGCGTGACGAGGGCGAGAAAGTACCCGTCATGCCGCGAATTGGGAAGAATGCGCCAGGCGTGCTTCAGCCGCTCGTCAAACGTCCGTCCATGGAAACAGGTCAGCCCTTGCTGCCAATGGTCAACAGGCAGGCTAACCGACTCCAGATCGGCGTCCTTCGGGAACGAGGCGAGCAAGTGATCGACAATCGCCTCGTTCTCTTCCGGTGCAAAGCTGCAAGTTCCGTAGAGCATCCGCCCGCCCGGACGCAGTGACTGGAATGCCGAGCGGATCAGGCCGATTTGCTTGCGCGACTGCTCGCGGAGTTTTCGTTCGCTCCAGAACTTCCATGCGTCCGGCCTGGACGTGTGAAAACGCGCTTCGCCGCTGCACGGTGCGTCGAGCATGACCCGGTCGAAGCGCCCCGGAACCTTGCGCCCCACGCGCCGGCCGTCCATCAGATACGTGTGGGCGATCGTGACCCCGGCTCGATTGAGGATTTCCGCAAGCGTGTACATCCGCGCGCGAATCGGCTCGACGACGGAGAGCCAGCCCTGATTTTTCATCAGCGCCGCGATGTGCGTCGCCTTGCCGCCCGGTGCCGCGGCGAGGTCAAGGACCTGCTCGCCAGGTTGCGGATCGAGAACCTGCGTCGCAAGAATGCTCGACAGTCCCTGAACGTAAATTGCGCCGGATTCGCAAAGGGAGGAGTGGGTGAGCGCCGCCCGGTATTCGGGATCCACAAGAAATGTCCCGGCGCTCCACGCAACGGGTTCAGCGGGGATTCCCTGCCGCTGCAATTCGGCGGACGCCTCATCGATGGAAGTTCGCAGCGGATTGACGCGAAAGGCGAGCATTTTCGGCTCGTGAAAACTTGCGAGAACTTGTTCGATCTGGTCCCCGGGCACAATGCGGCGCAGTCGTTCCAGAAAATCGTGCGGCAATCGATCGGAGGGCGGGCGCATACACGAGAGTCTATCGCCGACGTGCGTCCGGACAAAACGCCGTTTCAGTAAGAGCCTATCCCAATACCAGCCCGCCGCGCCAGCAAGGGCTTCACTTGCTGGCGCGGCGTGCTTGTAGTGGCGGGGCCGCTGTCGGTTCAAGCGACCGCCATTGCCAACTCGCGAAAGCCCGGCTCTTCTCGAATTGCGTCGAAGTCCGCTTCGGTCATGGCGAGCCTGCGGAAGTTGCCATCGAGTTCGATCGCGCGGGCGAGGTGAATGATGGCCATCCTCGACTGGCCGGCCAGCGACATGTAACACGCGAGGTTGAAATGGAGGATGCCGCAGCGGCTGTCGATCGTCAGTCCGTTTTGAAGGGCTCGCACCGCGAGGTCCATCTCGCCCAGTCGCTTGTGGCACCAGCCGAGCGCCAGGCAAGTGTGAAGGTTCGTGGGGTCCAGTTCCCACGCCGCCAGCAAGTCCGCGATCGCAAGGCGATATCGCTCCGCCAGTCGATGGGCCTGGCCGCCAAGGTAGAGTACGCGCAACCTCCGTCGTCCGCGCGTCGAAACCCGATCGAGCGTCTTCAGGCACAGGTCGGCAAGCACCGTCCGCTGCGCCTGATCCAGCCCAAACTGGTCGTCGAAGAGGGTTGCCAGTTCCAGCAGACCTTCGGCCTCGCGCAAAATGCGCCGCTGGTTGCAAGTTGTCGTTACCGGGCCACTCATGGCAGCCACCTCCTGGATGCATCCAGTTCGGCAAGCATCCCTTGTTATCGGTGTTTCACCGGATGATTCTGAAAATCAACCTTGCGAACAACCCCAAGGATGCCTTTTCACGACCCTTATATTGGCGTCGGCGGAAAATCGCCCTGAATAACCGGCGTGACAGGGAGAACCCGTGCGAAAGCGGGGTGTTCCGGCGTCCGGTCCGCCACTTGCAACATTTTTTTTCGGTTTCCAGCGTCTCCCAAGCGGACGACGTTTTTTGACTCCCGTGCTTCCCGAAGAAAAATCATGCGGGCTTTCAAACCCACAAGGCATCCGGTTGCGGCTCTCCTTCGGGCAACGATGTTCGCAAGCGTCTGGTGCGCAGGCTTTTTCCATCCCGCCGCGTCCTCCCGGGGTGCAGGCTACCAGCCTGCCGACGACCGATTGCCTGCCCATTCCGTTGAAGCAGCCAACGGGCAACTGCCCATCGTTCGGAATTCCTCATTCACGATTGCAAGCGGTCAAAAAAAGGCGGGAGTCACCGTACGCAACGCCGTCTGGAATGCCCAGGAGAATCAGCAATGGCGGCAAACCCGAAAGGGCTGGCGACCGATCGATGTCTCAATCGATCCGCCGGTTCAGCTCATCGAAATGTCGTGTCACCTCCCCTTGCTTCACCCGCTGCACCTGGCGGCGGCGATGCTCATGCTGGTCCTCGCGTCAGTTTCCTGGTCGAGCGACGAATGGAACTGGCACCGCCTGGTCAGTTAAAACCAGAGAAGCCACGTTGCGTGCGCCGTCTCCAGCAACTCGTGAAACCAGACGTAGCCGAGCGAGCGGTTGCCGGCGTGGATTTGCGCGGTCACCCGTGTCCCGCCGCGCAGCAGTTCCCGTGGCATCTGGTTCGAGTCAAACGCCACGCGCACGAGCAGCGCGTTCCCTTCGTCGCCACGAACATCGAGCTTGTTATCGATGCTGACAAGTCGCCCGTGAAACTCCGCGCCCGGATGCGACGCCAGCGTGAACGTCACGGTCAGTGGTTCAGCGGATTTGGTCATGGCGTTGACCAGGTGAACGACGCGCCGCTCGGGAAACTCCAGTTCGAGCTGCCACGGCGTTTCGGGACTGACGATCGTCATCAGGTTCTGGCCGCGTGTGACCGGTCGGCGCAACAAGTTCTGTCGCAATTGCCAGTTCACGACATGTCCGCTGGCTGGTGCGATGATCGTCAGTTTCTCCAGTTCAGTCATTCTCATCTCAAGTTGCCGACGAACGCTTTCATACAGCTCGACGGCTTCGGTGAGGTCGCCGTCGATCAAACCGCGATCGACGGGGCTGAGTCCCGGTTCGGTGACGGCCCGTTGCAGTTTGCGGGCCTTTTCCTCGGCCATCGTCACCTGGCCGCGAAGGTTCTGGATTTCCACGTCGAGCCGGTTGCTTGTCATCACGCCGAGAATGTCTCCTTTTTCAACAATCGCGTCGGGGTCTTCGGGGACGCGCAGTTCCTGCAACACCGCGTCGTCGACTTCCGCGAAAATTTCCGTTCGCATTTCGGGAACGAGTCGTCCACTGGCCCGCAACGTGAACGCGGCGGGAAGGAACCACAACGAAATGACGGCAAGGAGGAGGAGCGCGGGAATGGTCAACCGTCGCGGCCAGCCTGGCGCGGTGACGGCTGATGAAATCCGTCCCAGCCTCGTCCACAACGGCGCGAGGAACAGGCTGCTGTAGTCCAGCGCATTGGCAAGCGCGACATTGGCGTGGCCGGTCACGGTTTCCACGCGTTCGCGGAGCGCGGCCGCCGCCCGCTCGTCCCCCAGTTGCTCGACGATCAACGCGCCGATCACGGGTCCCTCGCGGCGCGATCCGTCTTCGTCTTCATTTTCGCCGGGTCGCGGCGCGAGCGGCCGGCGGAGAGGCTGGATGATCACCAGTTTGGAGTGGGAAACGTCGAGATATTCATGTAGCTGACTTTCGATTTGCGGCGGAAGCCGCGAATCGTCTCCGGTGTACCAGAGCGGTTGACCGGCGCGAGCGACCGACGATGCGAGTCGTCCAAGGCGCTTGACCTGATCGGCGCGGCGCTCGATCGAGTCGAGCCCGCTGACGGCCTGAACCACCATCCGCCCGCCAATGCGCACCGCCACGCTGACGCGTTCACATTCGAGCACGCGACGCCCTTCATTGGCGATTGCGTAAACCGTTTGCCGCGAGTCGAGACTCCCATGGACCGCGGCGACGAACGATTCCAGGCGATTCCACATCGATTCACGCCGTGTGAAGCTGCGTAACTGGTCATTGCGAAGAAAATCTCCGGCGACCCGGGCAACCTGCGCCAGAAACCGCAGGTAACCTCGCTGAGTCGTCGGCCCCGAGCCCGGTCGCTGGAAAATCTCCACCAATCCGACGACCCGTTGCTCGATCGTTAACGGGGCGATTACCAGCAACATGTCGGTCGGGTTGCCGCGCTCGTCGCCGGAACCACTTCGCGGAGGGACAAGGGTTGGCTCCCCGCTGATGGCAAGTTGCTCGAGCAAACGTCCGTGCGCGAGCTGTTTTCCGGCGTCGTCGGCGAGGCCTGTCCGCCCGAGATTGATCTGATATTCCAACGACATCTCTCCGCCTGGCGCGACGCTCCAGATCGCTCCACCGGTTGATGCGAGCGCGCCGGTCACGCGCGTCAGGAAACCCTGGTAGAATTCCGTCCGTCCGCAATCCGACTGCGCAATGAGATGGATCTCCTCGACGAGAGATCGTATCTGGTTCCTCGTCTCTTCGATCAACTCGCGATCGACGAACGAGTCGTCCGCCGTTTTTGAACCCGATTTCGACAGATGATCCGAGGGTGGCCCCACGCGCGGTCCGTGGCCACCGGCAAGAACTGAATCTGAAAGGGAATCCGTTGTTGGCGGCATTGGTTGGGTCTCGCTGGGAAAAGGGTAGGGGACTGTCGCGGAATTCGCCTTTCGCGGCAAGCCGAACCCGGCGGACGTCGATCGGAAGTGGGCTGGGGGTGGTGGAAAGGGGAAGATCGGATAGAGTAGCCGCTAGCATCGCGGCGTCTTTTATCGATTGACACAAGGAAAAGCGGCGAACCCGTCAGGCCGAAATGCGACGAATTGGACAGGTAGGCACGAAACAGCAAGCCGAACGGATTACGGCATGGATGTTGACGCGCGACATCGCGATTCGTTGCGAGGAAGAGAATGGTCGCTGGGAAATCTGGGTCCGCGACGAGGACCAGATTGACGAGGCCGCCGGGGAACTGCAGTCGTTTCAGGCCGATCCGGACGCACCCCGCTACCGCGCCGCCGTCGATGAAGCGAATCGACTCGTTCGCGAAAAGAAAAAAAAGGAGCTCCAGGCGCGGAGCCAACAGGTCGACCTGACGACCGATCGGTGGAACGCGCCCTTGCATCGCGTCGCGCCGCTGACGATGGCGATGATCGTCGTCAGCGGGATCATCGCCCTGCTCACGAATTTCGGTAACGATGTCGATGGCGCGACCTTTCGCGCGCTGGCTCTCACCTCGTTGACAGCCGAACAGGCATCGGAAATTGCCAATGGGGCCGAGATCAATCCATGGGACGTCAAGGTCCGCATCGGTAGTCTCCTCGGCGGCGAGGTTTGGCGCGCGGTCACGCCGGTCTTCATTCATCACGGCGTGTTCCACCTGATTTTCAATATGTACTGGCTGGTCATCTTTGGCAGGCAAATCGAAAGCCGGTACGGGACCGGATGGCTGCTCCTTCTGGTCGTCCTGGTTGCGGTTCCGTCCAATATCGCGGGCATGCTTGTTCCCGAAGAGATGGACGGGATCGCCATTGCGCCGGTCGGATCGCACTGGACGGTATTGCTGGGCGGGATGTCCGGCGTCGTCTACGGTTTGTTTGGATACACGTGGATGAAGGTGATGTTTGACGCGAGATCTGGTTTGCTGGTGAGTTCCTCGACTGCCGCGGTCCTTTTGATCTGGCTCGTGATGTGCATGATGCCAGGCTTTGGGGAGTTGTTTGGCATTCGGATCGCCAACTGGGCGCACGGCGTCGGTCTCATGGTCGGGTTGATCATCGGCTATTGGCCGAAACTGCTCAGCGATCTGGGGATCGGCGGCGATCCGGACGCCGGGAGCAAATGAGTCACCGCGACATTCGGTTCGACGTCGAATGATCGAGCGAAAGGCTGCGACAAGCGAGCCAGGAACAACGAACGGCAGTTCGTTCTACTACGCGATCGCGTCGACGCGGACGCGAAGGTATTTCTGGCGGTGGCCGGTTCGCCGCCGGCTGTTCTTGCGGCGACGGAATTTCTGAACGTAAATCTTTTCGGCTTTCACCACGTCGACGACGGTCGCCGAAACCGAAGCGCCCGCGACGAGCGGCTGGCCGAGTCGAAACCCCTCGTCGCCACCTACGGCGAGAACTCTTTCAAAAATCAAGGCATCCCCCGCCTCGACCCCTTCGCGAAGGTCGACGTCGAGCGTCTGTCCGGGTTCGACTTTATACTGGCGGCCGCTGTCGGAAATAATGGCGTACATGGCTGGGAGAAAATGGCTTGCTGAGGGGTTGTCGGGAATGGAATGACCAGCGCGACCACGGGGGCTTCGGTCTCTCAATTTGGAATCGCGAATTGTAGCGAATCGGGAGGTGTCCGTCGAGGCCCGCGAATCAAGACCCCACGGATGGAGAGCGCCTCGCGGAGCGGCTCCCGATCGCCGGGACCGATCAGCTATTTTCGTCGCCGGGGTCCATCCCCAGTTGCTTCATTTTCCGGTAAAGATTGGACCGGTGCAGGCCGAGTCGCGCGGCGGCGTCGGTCATGTTCCCCCGCGCCCGTTCAACGTGTTTCTCGATGTACTGGCCCTGGAAGTACCGGGTTGCGTCGGTGAGCGACAGGTCCGTTGGCATCTCGTCGTCGCGGCGCGGGGACATGACAAACGACAGGTCGCCGGCGTCAATCGTGTCGTCGGGGGAGAGGTAGGCAAGCCGCTCCATGAGGTTTCTCAGTTCGCGGACGTTTCCGGGCCATTGGTGGCCAAGAAGTTTTTTCCGGGCCGCCGCCGCAAGGAGGGGAACGGGTCGCCGCGCTCGCGCCGCGAAGTCCTCGAGAAAATATTCCGCGAGGAGGAGAATATCGTCGCCCCGATCCCGCAGCGGAGGGACTTCAAGGTTGACGACGTTGAGTCGAAAGAAGAGGTCTTCGCGGAACTTTTTCTCGCGGACGAGTGCGGCAAGGTCCTGGTTGGTCGCGGCGATGATTCGCGTATCGACGGGAATCGGCTGGGAGCCGCCGACGCGGACGACGATCTTTTCGTCGAGCACTCGGAGCAACTTGGCCTGGCCGCCGGGACTCATGTCGCCGATCTCGTCGAGAAACAGCGTTCCGCCGCTCGCCAGTTCGAATTTCCCCTGCCGCATGTCGCGGGCGTCGGTGAACGCGCCGCGTTCGTGGCCAAACAACTCGCTTTCGAGAAGCGATTCGGTGATCGCGGCGCAGTTGACTGCAACCATCACGTTATCGCGCCGGGGGCTGAGGTAGTGAATCAATTGCGCGACGACTTCCTTGCCAGTTCCGTTTTCGCCAAGGATCAATACCGCCAGTTCGGTCGCGGCGACTCGTTGCACCGTCGTGCGGAGCCGATCGAGTTGGGGACTGTTGCCGATCATGCGGACCTTGCCCGCCGCCTCGTCGGCGATCGTTCGGCGGCTGCTGCTGAGTCCCTCGACCTGACGTGTATTTTCGATTGCGACGGCGGCGTGGCTCGCCAGTTCCGCCAATGCCGCCTCGTCGGCCGTGGAGAAGTTCCCGCCTTTCTTGTTCAGCAGCTCAAACGCGCCAATCGTCGCGCCGCT
>JBGTFW010000139.1:0-11093 GCA_041747075.1 Pirellulaceae bacterium | reverse complement strand
GGCCGACTTGAGCGACACCACGGACGCCGATGCAGCCGAGACCTTGCCGGTGACCCCCGCGCCAATGATGGCCGCCATCACGCGCGCGGTGAAGGTCGAATCCGGCGCGCTGCGCTCAAGCACGCCCTCGATCAGTTGAGCGACTCGGCCGCGAAGCATTGTCCTGCCGCGGCTGAGGCGCTGCCGTGCTGCTTCATCGGAAATACCGGTGACCGCCGCAACCTCGGCGATCGATTTGCCCTGTCGATAATACAGTGCGACGACTTCCCGGTGCTTTTCCGGAATCTGTTCGAGCGCGCCCCACACCAATTCGCGTTCCTCGGCCGAAACCGCTTGCTCCAGGGGACCGGTCTCCCGGTCGACGGCCCGGATTCTCAGCAGTTCCTCTTGTGAAGTGATCTCGCGGCGCTGGCGGCGGCGAAGCTGGCGGGCAAGGTTTCGCGCAATCCCGCAAAGCCACGAACCGAGACGCGACACATCGCGCAGCGTATTGCGGCGCGTCCACGCCACCCAAAAGGTCTCCTGGGCGACGTCCTGGCTGGAAGAAAAATCGCCAAGAATGCTGAACGCGACGGCCGAGACCGCCGACTGATGACGTTCAACGACCTGCTGATAGGCGGTGACGTCGCCGGCAAGTACGCTGTGCCAGACGTCGCTCGGTGCGAATTGCGGGTTTGAGACCATTGGAGGACCGGAATAAGGTTCGGGACATTCAAGGACAACCGGGTTTTCCTTTCAAGTGTGTTGAACCATTCCCGACGTGACAGAAAAAATGGCGCATTCAATCTATTGCACTTTTGGCGTCACCCAGAGTGTAGCAATCTCAACTATCCAGCCGCATGTCACCGACGCTATCGACGATCAGCGCACGGGGAATATCCCGCGTGAGTCCTTCCATATTGTGAAAGAACTCGGCCTCAAGACCTGGTCCGGGCATTTCGAATCCGAGAAAGACGATTGCCGCATCTCGCGACAATTCGCCGATAAGCTTGCGGGGATCGGATGAGGCAAAGACAAGGGCTTCCACCTCGATCCGCGACGTTGTCGCAAGGTTCCGCAGGTGATCGAAGACTTCGCTCCTCGCCGCCTCGTCGGCAATGACTCGCATCAGCCGGATTTTCCGGTTTCGCCACTCGGGATTCTGTCGCAGCAAATGGGCGAGCAACAACATGAGTTCCCCGTTCTGGTGCCCGCGCCACCAGACGTCGATGGTACCGCGCGGCGCGTCGCGCGGGTCGTCCGGCGAGTCCACGAAACGGGCAAGGATAATGTTCCGTCCCAGTGAGGCAATCACACGGAGGCTGGAAACGAGCGCCTCGGCCTTCGACTCTTCACCGGGCCAACCGAGCAAAAGCGTGTTCGGACGCAGCGCTCCCAGCCCGCTGCACTGAACCAGATACTCAATTCCCTCGATCGGAGTTGGCGCAGCGACGACGTTGGGAAAGGCATCCAGCTCCTCGTCGATGATGAACTTTTCCAGAATCTCCTCCTGGCTGGCGATTCGCTGCACCCGGTCCTCGACGTCCCCCTGGATGACCTGGCCGAGATTGAGGATGCCGTGACCGCTGGTCAACCAGTGACCGAGAATCGTCAGGTGAAGTCGCGAGTGCGTTCCTCCGCTCATTGCGAGAATGATCGGCCGCCAGTTCTTGGGATGATAAAGCGTTCGTTCGAGCCGAAGAAGGTTTTTCCGCGTCCGTTCGAAGAGAAGCCCGCTTCCCAAATCGCCCCATCGCGACTCGACCTGCTTGCGGTAAATGAAAAAGTAGATCGCCACCATGCCAAGGATCGCGAAGATCGCCCACAGCCAATTAATCAAAACCATCACTACAAGACATCCGACGGCGCCAGCGAGCGAGATGCTCCAGTGGCTGTAGCGAAAGGTGGGACGGTAGCTGGGATTGCGCGTGATCCCTTCGTAGAACGTCGCAAGGTTGATCGTCCCGTAGGTAATCATGAACGCCATTGTGATCAGCGGCGCGATCGAGTTCAGATCCGCCGTCAGTATGCACAAAGTCGAAATTGCGAACGTCAGTGCGATTGCTCGTCGCGGTTCGAGATTCGCGCCGCTCCCGGCACTGAACCAGCGGAGCGACGGAAATATCTTGTCGCGGGCGACTGCCTGGAGGATTCGCGGAGCCCCCATCATGCTTCCAAGGGCACTTGAAAGCGTCGCGGCGAAGATGCCAGCGGTGATAAGGGCTGGCCAACGGGCAATATCGCCTGCGATCAGGTTATTCGAGACCAGTTCGCCGGAGGGCCGCGCGCCCGCCAGAAAGAACGCCATTCCCGCGTAAACGACTGCCGTAACGGCGATCGCCCACAACGTCCCGCGCGGAATACTTTTCGCGGGACTTCGCAAATCGCCCGACATGTTCGCACCGGCCATGATCCCCGTCACGGCGGGAAAGAAGAGTGCGAAGATGGTAAAGAAGCTTTCACCCGCGACATAATCGGGCTGCAAGTTGTCGCGCACTTTTCCGAACGAGAACTGGTCAAATCCGCCCAGAAAAAACGATACCAGCGAAAGCGCCAGCGTCGCGAGGATGAGAAACTGGACCTTGATGGTCCAGCCCGCGCCGATAAACACGCAGACAAAAACGACGACGTTGGTGAGCAAGGCGGCGAGCCGAAAGGAGATTGCGTCTCCACTGACGGCGACGAGCGCCTCGGTGAACCCGATGACGTACATCGCCACCGAAATTGCCTGGGCAAGAAAAAAGACGACGCCGATCGCGCCGCCAAACTCCACTCCGAGTGACCGGCTGATGAGAAAATAGGCACCGCCTCCCTCGACGCGTGTGTTCGTGGCGATTGCCGAGAGTGACAACGTCGTGAGCGTCGTGATCAGTTTGGCGGAGACGAGAATCGCCAACGCGCCGAGCAGACCCGCGTTCCCGACGACGTATCCGAATCGGAGAAACATAATCACGCCGAGGATGGTCAGCGTGCAGGGCGTGAAGACTCCGCCAAAGGTTCCGAAGTTCCCCCCGTTTTTTCGTTCCCGCCGACCCCCGGCGGTTCGCACAACCGGCGTCGCGCCACGGGCGGTGGTGTTGGCTTCCATTGGGGTACTCTAGAGGATTTCGTCGTGCGCGGTATCGGGCGAATCGTCGTCAATGTCCTCGAGCGTCCGTTCGCGGCGGGCGGGCAGCTTCAGGGTAAAGCTGGTGCCGTGACCGAGCGTACTCGCCACGATGACTTCCCCGCCATGTTCGCGAAGTATTTTCTGCGTGACCGGCAATCCAATGCCTGTCCCCAATTCTCCCCGCGTCGTCGCGAAGGGCTGAAAGATCACATCGATCTTTCGCGGATCGATCCCTTCTCCGTCGTCGATCACGGAGATTTCGACGTTGCCATCGCTTTCGATGACGCGGATTTTTATCACACAACCAAGCTTGCACGCGTCCACCGCGTTCTGAACGACGTTGAGCACGGCGCGGTACATCGCCTCGGCTTCAAAATAAAAATTCTTGAGTGAAAGGTTGGGCGTCCAGTCGATTCGAATTCCCCGCGCGGTCGCCCTTGATTCCACCGTCCCCACGACGTCGCCAATGCAGTCGTTGATGCTGTCGTTCTGGACCTGCGGCTCGCGCGGCCTGCTGAACGAGAGGAGGTTGAGGGAAAGTTCATAAATTCGCCCGGTGAGCGGTTCGATTTCCCGCCAGCCTTCAAGCAAGGAGTCCCAGTTTTTCCGGTCCAGCCCCTGGTTCATCCGCCGCTTGGCCTGGTCAAGCCCCCCCAGCATATTGCGGATGTGATGCGCGATCTGCGTAAACGTTTCGCCCACGGCGGCAAGCTGGGCATTTCGCTTCATGGCCGAATAGTACGAGGCGTTCTCGGTCGCCAGCGCGGCCTGGTGGCCGATCGCCAACAGCATCTTGAGCTGGGGTGTCGAGAAAAGTTTCTCAAACTTCTCACCCTTCGTCTCGTCGTCATCCTTTGCGACGATCGTCAACTTCGGGCGTGGCTTTTTTGCCACCGGCGGAATCAGGTTCTCCACGTAGATAAATCCCACCGTGCCCATCCGCCCCTGCATCGGCGCGCACATCGACTGGACCGTCGAGCCAGGCTTGAGATGTTCCAACCCCGGGTGCTTCCGGGGATCAAGAATTGTCTCCGAATGAATAACCCCCTGTTTGTGTGCCTGGGCCGTCTTCAAGGCTTCCTGGTTGACGTCGATCGGGTCCGATCGATTCAGTGCCTCGCGCTGCCGGAATGCCGCGGGCGTGATGCGCCCCGTCTTTTCGTCATTCAACAGGATACAGCCGCGGTCGGCCTTGGTGAACTCAAAGACAAGCGAAAGTATCTTCTGGTGCAACTCCGTGATATCGGTGATGCAACTCGTCGCGACCGCGGACTTGTAGATCACATGGATGTTCTCCTCGAGGTGTTCGAGGAACGAGTCGGTGATCTGGCTGTCATCGTCATAGGCCGGCATCGCGACCCTGGCGTCCATCGTCTGGACAATCTGGGACTTCGATTCGTCCCTGGCCGTTCGGTTGACTCGGACGAACCGCGAGACATCGACCATCGCCCGTACCGGCTTGAAGTCGAATTTCAGCTTCGTCTGGCCGACGCGAATCACGTCGCGCGTCGCGAGCTTTTGCCGCGTGATTCGCTGTTCGTTGAGAAAGGTTCCGTTGGAACTCTCCTTGTCGACCAGTTCAAAGCCTTCCCCGGAAATCTTGATGTAGGCGTGGGCGCGCGAAACCTCCTTGTCCGTAAGGTGAATGGTGTTGCGCGGGTCGCGACCGATGGTGACCATCACGTCGTCCAGCGCGAACTCCATCCCTTGCTCAGAACCCGAAATGACAAGGAGCTTGGACATGTCAAGAAAAGAAAATGAGCGCTACGGCTCGCCAACCTCGCCGATCGCGACTTCCCGGGCGAACGCCCCTCAAGCCCGCGCTCCCATTATCCACCGGCGACGGGAGGGTGAACAGGGGCGTTCCCGGACAACGCGACCCTCAGGATCGCGCGAAACGCCCGACCCCGACGCAACGATGCGGTGAACAGGGACGGTCCCGCCCCGTGGCGCGGTGGCCGACTGCGCGGACAAGCTACTTGTCCATCTTCTCGTCGCCCGACGTATCCCCGTCCAGCGGCGGAACGCCTTCAACTTCCACCCCATCCACGTCGCCGGGGTCCGTGTAGGGCTTGTCGGAACATCCGACCGACGTGACCAACAGCAAACAGGCGGCGGTGGCCGCGACAACGAATCGTTTCATAATACCTTCGACTTTCCGGGTGAAGAGGATTCCAGCGGAGACCATCCAAACCATTGATTGTACTCGTTTGTAACGGATTTCCGCCGCTGCGCACAGTCTGAAAAAAAACGCAGGTTGGGCCTTCTTGCCCGGCCCCATGAACATATGTCAAGCCGGGGAGTTCGAGCGAGCCTTTCCCGCGGCGCTGGCCGTGAACGCCAGCAGCAGTGTAGACATCGCTCGTCACCGGATGCGCTTGATGATGTGCCAGCCGTATTTGCTGTTGACCGGATGGTACTCAGCCAATCCGATCTCGTCCACAACCAGGCCAAAACCCGTGTCGCCAAACGCGGAAACCATCAAGCTTCGCGGAAAAACCTTCTCCCCGGTCGCCTCCGCTTTCATATCAGACGGCGAGCAAAAGTTGGCCATTTGGTAAATGCCCGGATGCTCGTCGTCGGTGTGAAGTCGTATCAGTTCGTCAAAGTCCGCTCCCGTGCGCGCCCGCTCGTACAAGTCGCGAGCCAATGCCTCGGCTTCGTCACGGCTCCGTGATATTTGCTTGTCGGGAATCGTCCCCTCGAACGCGACGAGCAAGTGCTGAACCGTGACAAACTCCGGTTCGCCCGAACCAGGCGGCGACACGGCGAAGTCCAGTGTCCCCCGCCGGAAATCCGTCACGCATGACGATATGGCGATCCGTGTCCGCCCGTCGTAATGCATAAAGGCGGTCGCCACCCGACCGCCAATCGCGTCGATCCCCAGATAGTCGCCGAAAAACAGTTTCGGATCGCCGCACTCGAACTCCGGGAAGTCCAGCGGAATGTTCCTGAACGTCAGCCCGCCGTCGATACTCCGCGCCAATGTCAAGCGTGTCCCCGTCCCCACCGTATCACGACGGTCGTAAAAGACGACATTGACCGAACCGTCGAGCGGATCGACGGCCATCCAGGTAAAGAGCTGGTCGCGGCCCTCCTCATCGGGGTCATCGTTAACGCGAACGGGATCACTCCACGTTGCTCCCTTGTCGCGCGAATGCTTGACGAATACATCGGCGTCCTCGTTGCGCTCGTCGATCCAGTTTACATAAAGACTTCCCCGGTTTGGCCCGCCCGAGTGGTCGACGCCGGTCACCGGCATCCCGTTGTGCCGACTCACCCCTTCGATATGCTGCGACCAACCGCCGGGCATGTCGCCAATGACTCGATCCGTGCCAAAAGTCCTGCCTCCATCCGTCGAAGCGTCCATTTCCAGACCGCGCGGTCCGGCCCATACAATGAACACGGTACCGTCGGGATGGACGCACGGCACGGCACCCTCGACCGTGTTGTCGTCGTCGAGGCAGTCGCCCCCCTGGTCACTGACCCGAATGACCGGTTCAAAGGTCTCGCCGCCGTCGCGGCTGCGCGCGAACATGATCTGCGAAGTGTCCTGGGGATCGTCACTGCCATATACATCGAACCGGGTCCACGCACAGTAGAGATTGCCAACATGCGGTGAACTCCGGGTCCGGTCAAAGACGAGCCAGGGTTTGTCTTCCATGGGCGATTTGGTATTGAAGTGATCGGCGACGGCGGTCGGGTCCGACCAGGTAACTCCGCCGTCAGTTGAACGCGTGATGGCTATGCCGTTGGCGGCCCGTTCGGGGAACTCCTCCCACAATCCCGTGAAACTGATGAAGGCGCGGACGCACAATCCCTCGCGGTTGAAAAGCACAATGTCGTCCCCCTGAGTTCGCTTGTCCGGATTGGGGACGGCAACAGACGTCCAGGTCGCCCCGCCATCGAGAGAATAGTAGGTAAGGCTGGGTTCGGAGGAACCGGGGATTCCGCGGACGAGGCTGCCGGCAACGAGGTTGTTGAAATTCGCCGGATTGATTGCGATGGAAACTTCCGAGGCGACGACGGCTTCGGCGGGCGAAACTCGCGCGAACCTTTGCTGCGCCGACAGCCGGGCGTTCGGAATGGTCAGGCCCACGAGAGCCGCTAGAACAAGCAATCGGTTCGTCATCGACATTCTCCAAATACGATGTTCCGGTCAGGCGATCAGGTTTCAGGCTCAGGTTGCACTTTCAGGAATTCAGGTGTACAGGGTACTGGGAAGCGGGTAGCGGGTAGCGGGTCTCAGCTTCAATCCCGCTAGCACCACTTGTCTGGACACGGAGGCTGGTTTATTGGTATCCGGTCATCCGTATTTCTTCCCGATTATCGCCGAACTTTCACCAGGGTTCAGGTTCCCTCCCGTGCCTCACGACGAACTTTCGCACAGTCATGGCCACCGTGCGGTTGACGAATTGGTGATTGTCGTACACGGCGTGGGCGATCCGCAGCCCGGTGAGACGCTGAGCCTCTTTTCGCGAAGCGTCGCCGAGGCGCACCATCCGCTGACGGAACACCAGGAAATCCTCTGGCTGACGGACGAACCGGACAACCCCCAGGACCGCGACGTCGCCACGTTTCCATGTCATACGCGGCATCTGGCGTTTGGCGATTATCGCTCGACACTCGCGGAAGTCTACTGGGGTGACTTGTCGCGAGTGAATCGCGGCATCCTTGGCGTGTTGTCAGGGCTGATCTCGATTGTCTTTGGATTGCGTTACGTCGCGTTCGTCGCCGCCGAGCAAACGGGCTGGGCGGTCCGCGGACTCCAGGCGCTCGGGCTGATCTGTTCGCGAACGCTGCACGGGCCGGTCCTTGCGGTGAATTTCGTGCTCGCGATGTTGATTCTCACGGTCGCGGGTACCGAGGCGATGTGGCCCGGATCGTCACACGTCGCGCGTTGGGCCAATCTGCTTATTATTGGCTGTGTGCTGGTCTGCTTGCTTGCCAGTTTCCTCGGCTGGAAGCTGACGCACAACAGCGTATGTCACCGCTTCTGGTACTGGGTGATGGTGACTTCGATGTTCGTCAATGCACTGATGATGTGGAACCTCCTCACGCAAAGGACGTTTCCGCTGGTCGATTACTGCAACGTGATGGTCACGATGCTGGGTTTCCAGTGGATAGCGCTGGTGGCGGGTCTGCTGGTGATGTTCGGCTGCTGGTTCTGCGCGCTCTTTCAAAAGGGAGTGTACCGTCCGGCCCTCCACGTCGCGTTTATTTTGCCGGCCATGGCGGTCGGTATCTGGGGTCAGGTATTGCCGATGATGTGGCTCAGCGGATCGTCGTCGGTGCTGAGCCTGATTCGCCCCGTGGTGGAAAGTGAATCGCTGGCGGACGAGATCGAACCGCCAGGTCCGGCCCCGGCGAACTTGTGGAACCTGATGTTAAAGGGCCTTGCAACACCCTCTCCAGTTGCGACGGCTCCGGCGGCACCCGACGACAAGTCGGCGGTCGTTCGCCAGCAACTGAAACAAATGTTTGACAACGCCGTTCCGCTGTTTGGCGTGCAGTTCCTCATGACGCTCTTTCTCGGTGCCGTGCTCATTGCGCAACTGGGTCGGTACATGAAGTGGGCGGACAAGACGACGATCGAGCAATTCCAGGGCGGACGCCGCCCTCCGCGGCTGATTGTCAACGAGGTGATCCAGTTTCTCCTCATTACATGCGCGACGATCGGCATGATCCTGGTCATGTACCTGGGAATTCACGAATTCGTGGTCGGTCATCACGACGAGGAGGACTGGCTATGCGCATGGACGACCGAGGCGAACAAGTACGCCGTCGGATTTCTCGTTCCGATCGCGGGGGTGCTGGTCGTCAGTCTTCGCTTCCTCCGTCCCGCGCTGGACATCCTGCTGGACGTGATCAATCACTTCTATTTCCGCAGCGCAACGAGCGATGACCGCCGCAAGAACCATGGCGAGGACTACGACATTGATGAAGTGACATTCAATCGGGGAGAATACTATTTCTCGCGGCGCGACTCGATTCACCGGCGCATGAAGCGAATTCTCGATTACTACCGCCGCACGATCCCCGGCAAGCCGGCGCTGACGATCGTCAGTCATTCCCAGGGTTCGATCATCGCCATCGAGGTGCTCAACGACGAAGAACTTGACTGGACGCGCGACAAGTTCAGCCGCGTGAATTTCATTACGCTCGGTTCGCCCTTCACGCATATTTACCAGCAGTATTTCACCCATTTCTATCCCGCGCTCGACACTCCGGCGTGGAAGAATTTCCGCGACCGGGTCAGCCGCTGGCTGAATATCTTTCGCATCGACGACTACGTGGGAACCGACATCCGGTTTCCCGATTCGTTGCCGCAGGCGGTGCGTGGCGACTACACCAATCACGCCGTCGCGCGGCGCGGCCACAGTTATTACTGGCGCGACCGCCAGGTGCTGGAAATCATTCGTCAGCACAATATCTGCCGCTCACTGTCGAGCAACCCGGCAACCCCGCAACGCGCCGCGGCGTAGCGCTGAGTTGGAGTCTACACGATCGGCCACGACCAGATCAGCCAGACGCAGTTTGCTCCCTCTCCTGGGGGAGAGGGTTGGCGGGATCAGGCCCGCGAGGCTGAAATGGCCCTGGAAACTGAAGACTGGTTGGACAACATTTTCCGTTCATTTCCAATGAATGTACAATCGGCCATACTGGTGTATGATGATCGAAGGCTTACTCTCTGAAATGGGTCAAATTAACCATGAAAACCTTCCTTCGAATCCCTGTCCTGGTTTTCCCAAGTGTACTGTTTCTTGTGCTGTGCGTCGGCGAACCCGTATTTGCCCAGTTTGGACGGGAAATGGTCGATCGGGCCAAGGCCGCAACTGCCCTGGTGGAACGACCGTCTGGAGACGGCTTCGGGACCGCATTTTGCATCGATGCCCGCGGATTTTTTCTGACGAATCATCATGTGGTTACCGGTGAGACGGAACGCATTCCGTTGATATTGAATCCCGGTACACCGGATGAAACGCGCATTCTTGTTGAAATCGCCAAGTTTGACGAAGACGATTTGACGTCAACCGTCTGAAGCCACTGGAAATTGAAGGACAAACATTGCTGCACCAGACCTTGCAGTACGGCTATTCGATCAATGTCTCCGCGGACGGCACGGCATTCGGGACCATTCCCACGGGTTATGGCCCGGTGTCCTATGAGGCCGTGATGATTGTCGATGACTCTATCCTGACTGAGAAATTCGGCGGCACTTCAAACGCCTTTCGATATGCACGGCCAAGTGCCAACGGGCGTCTGTTTTTCTTGCCGGGCGGCAAGGTATTCAACGCGGTTCTGAAAGACATGTCTCCCGCCTGGCTTGACGGGAGCGAGACGTTCCCCACCGTCGATCCGCGTTACTTCATTGCAGTCCGATTTGTTAGCCAGTCAAGGGACAAATTCATCACAAGGGTTGACATTTGCACCGCATCCGATCTCCGAATAGTCCACGGAATGACCGATTTGCACGAGCTCGCTCCCGACGGCAACAGCAACTCCATACACCATAGGTCGCGCCAATTAAGTTCGGGCCAGACGAAAATTCACTACGTTCCCTGGGCCAATTTGATTGCAAATACAAGTTATGACTCCAAACGCGTTCATGTCCGAAAATATGATTTTCTCGGGCGACTGGGCGAATCAGGCGAAGATTACCTGTTCGTCGAGTCATTGCCGCCGCTCATTGCATTCAAGGGTAAACAGTTGTCCTACCAGATTCAATGCAAAACGAACAGTGAAAATATCGAATTCAATTTGAGCGAAGGACCCGACGGATTGCGCGTTTCGGAATCCGGATTGGTTACCTGGACTCCATCCAAAGGCATGCCCGAAGGGTTCGTCTCGGTCGTCATCAACGTCAAGGGCGGCACGGGAGACGAGACGTTTCACACTTTTGACTTGCTGGTTATTCCAAAACGGACCACCAGACGACGATAAACTCGCGATCGTGTCGAGCGGTCATCGCCCGGGCGAGCGGTCATCGCCCGGGCGAGCGGTC
>JBGTFW010000138.1:0-1930 GCA_041747075.1 Pirellulaceae bacterium | reverse complement strand
CCTATTTCCGTTGGTACGACAACACGGCCGGCGGCAATCCGATGGCGGATACTTTCGTCGTGGAAATTTCCAACAATGGCGGCTCGACTTGGACCAATCTTGAAACGGTTGGACCTGCCGGCGCTGGGGTTTCCGGTGGCTGGATCCGAATCCAGCACGTAATCTCCGACGTTGTTGCGCCCACCAACCAAATGCGGGTGCGATTCAATGCGTCCGATTTGGGTGGAGGCTCGGTTGTCGAGGCGGGAGTGGACGCCGTGCAGATTCAAATTCTTGAATGTGCCGACGACATTATTCTGGGTGATCTCAACGGTGACGGCATGGTCAATTTGTTGGACGTGAGCCCGTTTATCGAATTGCTGACAAACGGCGGATTCCAGGCAGAAGCCGACATCAATATGGACGGTGTGGTCAATCTGTTGGATGTGTCGCTGTTCGTTGACCTGCTCACAAGCTGATACGGTGTTTTTCCCGGCAGGGTTAGTTCCCGATCCGGGAAACCGAAAGATCAAGGAGTCGGCGTTTCGCCGACTCCTTTTTTGTTTCCGCCGCAAAGGAACAGTCCCGAAGCAAGATCCTTAATCGTCATCCCCGCGCAGGCGGGGAACCAGAGAAAAAGCGATGGATTCCCGCCCCCGCCTTCGCTGGGGGCAGGCTCTGCGCGGGAATGACATCCGGCCCACGCTGGAATGACGCCGGGCTCGGAATGCAAGCGCGGCAGGCACCGATCAGGCGACGGGTTGTACCGCCGAATGTGCCGCATCGCCGTTGATCAAACTCCATTGCTGGCCGATGATTTCCACGCTGTGGCGAATCTGATCCTCGTTGTGCAACGACGTCATGAAAATGCGAACCCGCGTTTCTTCCTCAGCGACTGCCGGGTAGAGAATCGGTTGCGCGTTGATACCGTTGTCGAACAGCCGTTGGGCAAGCTGCAGCGCCTTGATGGAGCTGCGCGTAATGATTGGGATAATCGGTGTGCCCTGGCTCATACCCGTGTCCAGTCCGGCGGCGCGGGCCAATTCCAAAAACAGAAGTGAATTTTCTGCCAACTGACGGACCCGGTCGGGTTCCCGGCGCAAAACCTGGAGCGCACCTAATGCGGCTCCGACATTGGCGGGCGGCATGCCAGCGGCAAAAACGAAACCGGGTGTGGTATACCTCAAATAACGAATCAGCGCCCGAGACCCGCCAATGAAGCCGCCGCAGCTGCCAAACGACTTGCTGAGTGTTCCCATCCAACATTCAACCGCACTCCTTTCGACTTCGTAAACCTCGGCCAGGCCGCGGCCGGTATCACCCAGGGTGCCAATCGAGTGGGCTTCGTCGACATAGAGCCAGGCCTTGTATTTGTTTTTGATTTCTACGAACTTTGGCAAATCCGGGTAGTCGCCATCCATGCTGTACAGCCCCTCGATCGCGATTAATACCCTGCGGTAATCATTGCGAATCTGGCGGAGGATCGAATCAAGATGTCCGAAGTCATTGTGGTCGAAGGGCCGACGTCGGGCTCCTGAAAGTTTTGCTCCTTCAATGATGCTGTTGTGGGCGAGGCTGTCATGAATGATCAAATCGCCGGTACCCACCAAGTGCCCCACAACCGATTGGTTCGTTGCGTGGCCGCCGGGAAACGTAATTACGTCGTCGACACCAAGGAAATCGGACAGTTCCGCTTCCAGTTGTCCGTGAATCGTTTTTTCGCCCGATACGATTCGACTGGCAGAGACACTTGTCCCAAACCGGTCGATCGCGTCCACGGCAGCCCTCGTGACCGCCGGGTTGCCGGAAAGTCCGAGGTAGTTGTAACTGGCGAACGAAATCAATTCGCGACCGTCAATGATGGTCGTATCACCGATGCATCCTTCGTGGACACTGAAAAAAGGATTGCGCAACCCGGTCTTTTCGATATCCTCCGCGATCCGCTCAAGCC
>JBGTFW010000137.1:0-10467 GCA_041747075.1 Pirellulaceae bacterium | reverse complement strand
GTCGTAACGTCGGAAACGGAAATATTACTCAGGACCACGTTTCCGCCGGTACCTGGTGTATCAATGACTATTACAGGCCTCCTGCCTTTCCGTAATTCAACCTGATCGATCTGGATTTGTTGATTGGTGTTACCGCCTGCGGAAATATCAATAGGCGCATCATTGTTTTTTTTAAACGTCTGGTCAATCACGATCGAAGTTGCCGTCAGGGTTTGGCCCTCAAAACCAATTGCACTGAACAAGTTGGAACCAAAATACATGTCGGTAACTGTCAGATCCGAGTCGCCTTTGGCGAAAATCGCGTCGACAACGCTCGAAATTCGCGAATCGGTTACGCGAACTTGCGAATCCACAGCATGGATCCCATTCGCTGAATTTTTGATGCGGATATGAACGGCATCCAGCAATCCATCGACGACTTTGATCCCGGTTGCCCGGGTGTTGAAGTCAATTTTTGTTCCTGATATCTCCAGCGATCCGCCAACGACCGTCACAGCACCGGCATTGAATTCCCAATTGCCATCAGGCGCCACCAGGACAGGGTTTTGGAAAACACCTGATTGCAGGGTGATTACGCCTGTTGCATTTCTGACAAACAATGCCGTCCCATCGAAACCGGCAGAATTTCCTTCGATGACGGACTTCACAATGTCGTACGTACCGCCGGAAATCCAGACACCGCCACCAGCGCCGGACTGACCCGCCGTACTGTCACGCACCTCAACTTGCACCAGCGACAAATTGGATTGCGTGCTCTTGATAGCGCCGCCGCGCAACCCGGTTCCCACGGGTTCAAAGAGCAAGCTGCCATTGCGAACGGTAACTTGCGTCATCGAAACATCCGAGCCGCCATGGATGTCAAAGACACGATCGAGCTGCGCTCCATCGATGATGGTGCCATCGACATGCCCCTGAATTTCCAGGCGATGCCCGGCATCGGCCAAAATGTCAAAGTCACCCGTCAGTCCGGCGTCTTCATAAATGCCAGCAATTGAAATCGAGTAAGTCTCGGCCGCCAACTGAATCACATCGTCTTCGCCATTGGTGTTGGCCTCAATAATCGCCTCTCGCAAGGAAAGCAACCCGTCGCCCGAATCGACCATGTCCAGAGGTGTGGTTACCGTCAGGGCTGCCAACAGGTTTCGCGGCTCAAGCCTCTCGAATTTCAACGTATGGCGATCACTTGGCATTTCATCCTCATCCACGAAAAAAACTTGAACCGGCCAATGGAAAGGGCCAGCGCAGTTGACCGCTTGCTTGTAAAACTCACCAACGTTAATCAGCGCTTTGGAACGAGCATGATACTCAGTGAAACGGTCAAGAAAAGCTAAAAAAGGCTGTCCGGGGAAACGGGTTTCCAGATTCCTTGCAACTTGAGTTTCGAGCACTGTCACCAACGGATGCACACCTGTGCTAACCGCGGAACGGGCTGCCCTGCACGAACTGCCAGAATACCGCCCGGACGTCCGAAACCTCTTGACTGGTCTGAGTGGCCCGGCACGCAGCGGGGTCACTTCGACGGGTGGCGGTTTCCGAAAATTCCGGTTTTGCCGGGGCGGCAAGCCGTTTGCGACCGCCCGTGACCTTGCCAGCAATTCCTGCCCACGCCCTCAGAATCCCCCAACCCGCCAATTTCGCACCATGATGTTGCCTTTTCTCACCCATCCATGTTGACGAAAGGCCTCACCGGGTGATTCGCGTGGCAAATTTTCAAAGCGAGTTGAACTATGCGCTTCGGGCGGCCAATTCCGACCTGGCGAACTGGTTCTTCAACGCTCCGGAGAACCATGCGCACCACCACCTCAAAACTTGCAACACTGATTGGCTTGCTCGTCTGGACGGCAATGTCACTTGGCTGTGCGCAGTTGCGAATTCCCCAAATCGATCCGCTGGGTCGCCGCATTTTCGCGCCTGCGCCCGGTTCGACCGAAATCCTCACGCCGCTCTCCGCCCAGGCGGCGACCGGTCCCGCGTTCCAGCAACCGCCCGCACCGGCCAACTGCCCGGGAGGACACTGTGGCGCGCGGCTGGGCCGACCGCACTTGCAGCCGACCGGATCCCTGGTCTCCCATCACGCTCACCATCGCAACAGCCACCACCCCGGAACGCTGACGACGACTCCCGCGCGAATCGTCGCGCCGGTGGGCGCCGAAGTCGTCGTGCTGGCAGGAATCTGCGGCGGTGACGGCTACTTCATCAAGAACCAGCCGCTCGAATGGATGATTTCCCAAGACAGCGCCGGGCAAATTGTCGAGGTCGGCGGGATGGACCACAGTCTCTTCAACAACCTGGTTCCGCCTTCGTCGAAAAAATTCGCCGGCGACTACGCCTGGGGACGCACCGGACTGAAGCCGCACGTGATTGACCGCGGCACCGAAACATGCGTCGATGACATTCAGGTCGACGAGGGCCAAACGTGGATCAGTCTCAGTTCCGCGTCGGAAGGGACCAGCTACCTGACTTGCGTCGCACCGAAAACCGAGTCGTGGCCCGAGCGAAAAAGTTCGACTTTGATTCACTGGATCGACGGCGTGTGGGCGATTCCCCTGCCCTCTTCGGCGACCGCCGGAACGATCGCTCCGCTGAATGCAACTATTAACCGATCGACCGATGGCAGTGGAGTCGCCGGCTGGAAAGTCCGTTACCAGATTGTCGGGGGTGTTCCCGCCGAATTTCACCCGGATGGCGGACAAATCATCGAAGTGACAACCAACGCACAAGGCCAGGCACCCGTCCAGATTCGGCAGCCAGCCGGGCAGGCCATCGCCGGTCCCACGCAGGTTCGCGTCGAGATCGTCCGCCCCTCGTTCGCGGGCGAGCGCGAGGTCATCCTTGAAAGCGGAATCACTTCCGTGAACTGGAGTTCTCCGGCTCTGACGATTCGTGCCATTGGACCCCGCACCGCCGGCGTCGGCCAGCCATTCAACTATCGCATTGAAATCTCCAATCCGGGCGATCAGGTGGCGCGCGGAGTCGTCGTCAGCAGCGAGGATATTTCCGGCGACGGCGAATACATCTCAAGTAATCCCAACCCAGGCCAGTTCGGCGAGCGCCTCCAATGGAGCCTCGGGGACATCGTGCCCGGTGCCGCTCCCGCGATCATCGATGTCCAGATGCGTTCGTCGGAACGAGGTCCCAAACAATTATGCTTTGAAGTGGCCAGCCAATCCGACCAGTTGAAAACGGAAGCCTGCGCCGAAACAGAAATCACCGTGCCGTGCATCGGATTGAAGATTAACGGACCGACCACCGCGAACGTCGGCGACAACGCGACATTTAATTTTGACATTACCAACCAGTGCGATCGACCACTGGAGAACCTTGTCGTGAGGCTGGCCTGGGACGAGGGCCTGGCGGCCGAAGGGGAAGTCGCCAATCCGGTCGAAATCGGCCCGATCGCACGACTCGCCCCCGGCGAGGTCTACAACCTTCCGCCACTGACGTTCCGGATTCTGCAAAGTGGAGCACGGTGCTTTACGCTTGAGATTCGCTCGGCAGCGGGCGACGTGGCTCGCGCCCGGCGGTGTGTCGAAGTGGAAAACGTCATGGTACCGCGCGTCCGCGTCGACATGGAAAGTCATCGCGTCGTGCGGCTGGGCGAACAAGTCCTTGTCCGCACCCGTGTTACCAACGTGGGCACGATCCCGCTCAACGACGTCACCGTCCTCAATTCATTCTCCCGATCGCTGACACCCATTCAGCGTTCGCCGCTTCCCCATCGCTGGATCGGCGACGATTTGGCATTCGACATCGGGCGGCTCGAACCGGGCCAGGAACAACTCGTCGAACTGTTGTTTGAAACGACCGGAGTCGACGGTGACGCATTCAACCGGGTCACCGTCACCAATCCAATCGGCGTCAGCGAACAAACGGGGGTTTCGATCCGGATCGAACCGGCAACGGGGGGCGGCACGCCATTGCCTGGCGGCGAGACTCCACCGGGAATTCCCGCCGGGCCGGCTGGCACCGGGCTGCAACTCGACATTCAGGCGATCGACCGCACGGTGGCGGTCCGCAACAACGCGACCTTTCAGATCACACTTGTCAACGACCGGCCCATCACGGACCAGAACGTGGTGATCAGCCTGCTGATTCCGCCAGGCGCTCGATTGCAGCCAATCGACCCGCTGCAAACGGGACTGCGGATCGCGGAACAGTCGCCGGACGGCACGCGCGTGCGTTTCGAGCCTCGTGCGGAGATACGTGCCGGAGAGCGACTGACCTTTCCGGTCCAGCTTCAGGCAATGCGCGAGGGGACAGCGACGTTCGAGGTCCAGGTGACCAGTGCGCGAAGCCCATCGCAACTGACCGCGCGCGACACCATCACGATCGTACCGTAACAGCGGACGGAGAGGGATTCGAACCCCCGGTGAGGTTACCCCCACGCCGGTTTTCAAAACCGGTGCCTTAAACCAGACTCAGCCATCCGTCCGGGGTTTTCTGCAATTCGTGGCGGGAACTGACACCCGGTTTGACACCTGCACGCGGTCTGGTAGGATTACAGGCGTCGAAAAACGACACCCGCAAAGTATGTAGCATCGCGGGTGTCAACGACACCACTAACCCTTTGACCGGAGGTGATGCCGAATGGCAAATTCTACACCGTCTTTGCATTCTCGCAAAGCAACGAGCAAATCCGCCAAGCCCGCCAAGCCGCGCAAGGACTGGCCGCTTTTCCCGCATGCGACGGGGCGATGGGCGAAGAAAGTTCGCGGACGGCTGCACTACTTTGGCCCGTGGAGCGATCCAAATGGCGCGCTGAATCGGTGGCTGGATCAAAAGGACGATCTGCTTGCCGGGCGCAAGCCTCGTGCAAAGGCGACGTCGCGAAGCGTCTCCGTATCGGACGGCTGCAATCTGTACCTGGACCATATCGAGGCGCAAGTCAGCAAGGGCCGGCGAACGCACCATTGGTATCAGGACGCTAAACGCACCTGCGCCTTGATCTGCGAAACCGTTGGCCGGAACTGGGCGATCGAGTCCATCGGGCCGGATGACTTCAAGGAATTGCAGGAGCGGTTCGACCACAAGGAAAAACGGACGGCGAAAGGTAAAGTTGTCCTTGTCGAGGCGTCACCGGTCACAAGCCGCGGGCACAACCACCGGACGCGCGGGCTGTTCAACTGGCTGGTGAAGGCCGGGCATATCAAGTCCCTGCCGCAATTCGGGATCGGGTTCGATCCGCCAGGGCAAGTCGAGATCGACAACCACCGGAATGAACAGGACGCGAAGCACTTCACCCGGGCGGAAGTGCGCGGGCTGCTGAAAGCCTCGCACGGTGACGGCGTGGCGGACCTGAGGATGCACGCGGCAATTCTGCTGGCCATCAATACCGGCTGCCAGAATGAGGACGTGCAGACGCTACGCTTCCGGCATATCGACTGGCGCGGCGGGTGGTACAACCAGCCTCGCAAGAAAACCGGGAAGCAGCGGAGGGCGAAACTTTGGGCACGGACGCTGAAGGCGCTGCGCCGCATGGTGGCGAATCGCGAGCATGACGACGATGACCTGGTTTTCGTTTCCGGGTCTGGCAATTCGTGGCACGGTCGCAACTGCCTGGCGAAGGAATTCCCAAAGTATCGGACCGCGGCGGGAATCACTCGCGAGCGGGCCGGCTTTCAGTGGTTGCGACATACGTTCATCACGGCCGCGAATGAAACCGGCGACCGGCTGGCGGTACAGATTTCAGTAGGGCACGCTGACCGATCGATAACAGCGAACTACATTCACAGCATTTTTGACCCGCGACAGGTGGCCATCGCCAAGCATGTAGAAAATTGGCTAAACTAAGAACGGGACCACTTGACAATGGTAGGTGACGGCAATACAAATTAAGGTGCACTTGCGTCACGAGCCGGGATCCAATAGGCGAATGACGTGAGTTTCGGTGACCAAGCCCGATCGCCTGAGGTGTCACACAGCAACCCCGTCGAGACCGGTAATCCCTAAACCGGCGGGAGTGTGGCGACCCCTTCGTCTCAGCCGGGACGCTATCGAGGGGTTGCGCGACTTAGAACAGCGCACGGATGGCGAGGCCTACAAGCCTCGCCCAGTATGTGGTGAGGAATCAGCCTCGCCATTTATTCCGTGTGCTGTACTGATTTGACGATCAAACGCACACGGGGAAACCCATGTGCGTTTTTTTATTGAGGTCAAATCGAATGATCGCAACGCAGGAAATTCTTACGGTTCCGCAGTTGGCGAAACGCCTGAACAAGAGCTGCGCATCTGTGCACCAATGGATTCGGGCGGGCAAGATTCGCGCGTGCAACGAGTCCAACGGCGACCAGCGTCCAAGATGGACAATTCTTTGGGCGGACTATCTTGAATTTCGCGACCGTCACAGCAATCAGTGCGGCGCGTCTGAGCGTCGGCAGCGTCCGCCGCGTCCGATCAAACAGCACGTTTAAAGCTTCAGCGGAAGCACTTCGCGACCAGCCGCGACCAGTGAGGCAGTACGTCTAGAGAGGATGCACGGATGCGAGCTGCAATTCACGACGGACCTAAAAGCTCCTCGGCTACCAGTGCAATCGTTGCACCGGTAGACGTATGTCGATTCGTGCAGCGACCCGACGCGGGCGTCCGCGCTGAGCTTCACACGGGCGTCAGGCTTACAAGCACTATTACCTGTAATACTTGGAGGCCGGGCGATGACCGCCACCATTGAGCGGCCCGACGCCGGCCGGCTGCTGCGCGACAGTTTCCGCACCGAGAACCGCGCGGCTGTTGAATTCATTGATTGCCACAGTGCGGAAGTGCGCTACGTTTCGGCGTGGGGCAGATGGCTGGCGTGGGATGGAAAGCGGTGGAAGGACGACGCGAACAGTGTTCACGTTATGCGACTTGCCCGAAAGCACGGCGCCGGCTACTGGCAGGAGTTTGCGGACCTGGCCAAGCGGGACGATGTTGAAGCCAAAGAGCTGTTGCCCGTCCGGAGTTTCATACGCCGGCTAAACTCCGCGAGCGGTATCACGGCGATGCTGAGCCTCGCCCGCGCCGATTCCCGTGTCGCAGTTTCCGTGGATGAACTGAACGAGTGGCCGAACATTCTGAACATCGCCAATGGCACGATCGACCTGAACACCGGCGGACTGCGCCCGCACGATCCAGGCGACCTGCTTACGCAACTGGCACCGGTGGAGTACATCGCGACCGCCGAGTGCCCGCAATGGCTTGCCACGCTTGACCTGATTTTCGCCGGCAATCGCGAGCTGATTCGGTTCGTCAAAAAGTTGCTGGGCTACAGCACGACCGGCGACACGGGCGAGCACATTCTGCCGATATGTTCCGGCACCGGCTGCAACGGCAAAAGCACTGTCTGGAACGCAGTAACCGCGCTGCTTGGCGACTACGCGGCGCTGGCACCTGAAAGCCTTTTGCTTGGCGACGGTTCGAACCACCCGACCGACCGCGCCATTCTGTTCGGCAAGCGGTTCGTTGCGATCAGTGAACCGGAACGCGGCGCGAAGCTGCGCGAAGCACGAGTCAAGGAACTGACCGGCGACGGCACCATAACCGCGCGACGCATGCGCGAGGACTTTTGGGAGTTTCGCCGGACGCACACTTTCTGGCTGTCAACAAACCATCTGCCACGAATCGACGGCGGCGACGAGGGGATCTGGCGGCGTGTCAAACTCATTCCGTTTTCGGTGGACCTGCGGCAGGTCACGACCCCCAAGCCGGACTTCGACAAGTGGCTTGTGAAGCACGAGGGGCCGGGCATTCTTCGCTGGCTGGTCGAGGGCTACCAGTTGTACCTCGCCGAGGGACTAGGTGAGCCGGCCACCGTTCAGGTAGCGACGGGCCACTACCGAACCGACTGCGACCCGCTGGCCGACTGGCTTGACGAGTGCTGCGCCTGCCATCCCGAGGCCGAGTCAACATCCGCGAATCTGTTCGCCAGCTACGTCCATTGGGGGGGCAAGTGGAGCCAGACTTATTGGGGCCGGGTGATGGCTGAACGGTTCGAGAAGGATAAGCCAACTGCGGGAGAATTCCGCCGAAAAGTGATATATCGGGGCGTTGAACTGGTCGCGCCGGGAGAGTCGCATTTTGCCGAGCGAAACGGGTCAGTGACACCAGTTGTCACCAGTCAAAACGTTAACACCACGGAAAAGCGCTTTTCATAGGCGCTAACAAAGTAACCAGTGCCAACCGGTGACAACCCAGTGTCGCTGATACCAAAAGGCATTTACAACTGGTGCGCAAACACGAGACACTGAATCTGGCACCCGCAGAGGCACGTTTATGCAAGGCCGCGCGGCTTTCGGATACAGTCCGTCGGAAACGCCGGCAACCTAGTGCGTCCGGAATCTGGCGGCTACCGGAACCTGCGACAATAAATGAGCTACCTGAACAAAAAACCGCTGGCAGTCAGATTTGGAAGTCTTTCGCACAAACGGACTCGGACAGGTTTCGGCCGTACCTCTCACTTGGAGTAATCTTTGCCGTCCTCGGCCTGTATTTCATGTATTGGTTCGGATTCAAGTACGACACAACGGAGCTCTGACAGCGATGTTATCAATATTGGGCTCCAACAGAACCGTTTACTTGGTTTCCTTTTTGCGGTCTCGATTTTTCATTTTGGGTTTGTTTTCGTGGCTGCGCATGGGGTTATGACAGCCGTTTCCAAATCCTGGCAAAAATAGGTAGCGGTCGATAATCTGGTGGTTGGCTGCCGCGATGACCGACAGTGAAGGTAACCGCGCACGAAACATTTGGGCCCGCCCATATAGTCAATGCCACGCCTCCGGCCCAGATTGGCCATACGGTTGGGCTCGGAATGACAGATTTACGCCGTCCTGAAAAGATTGTGTGACATTTGAGACGGTCACCAAACAACTCGCCCCTCGATTATCGCCGGGTCACCCAGCCCGTTGTGCGGCCGCCGATCACCCTGCGGCGACGATCAATTTTCATTTGCCAATTCGCTGGAGTTCGCCCGCTCGACGAACGCCAGGCCTCACGCGCCGATAGCCGGAGCGACGCAGGAGCGTAGGCTATTGGCGGTCGCCTGCAGGCCGATGTTAGGTTTCACGCGGCCGTGCAAGGACGTCCTCAATCATTTGAAGTTTCTCCCAAAGCTTCACACATGATGACGGATCTGTGACTAAGGAGCGCGCAGGATGTGCAACAGCGTTTCGCAGTTTTATCAATTTACCGAGCTTCTCATAGCGGGTTCTGCTGAATCCGAACACTTCATAGAGACGTTGAGAAGTTCCCACATTGATTAACGTGGGAAGGGTTAGGTACTCGACGAACGGAGCGTCAACACCCTCGCGCTTTGCCTTCTCATAGTACTTGAGGGATTCGCCAAAAGCTCCCGTGCGCCCCTCTGCCATTGCGAGCAAGGCAGCGTCCGGGAGACTGCGGGTTATCAATGCTGCCAAGATGATTTCCAACTCAGCAATAAGATTGAAGAGAAAGACCTTCACCTGTCTACAATTCAGGTTCACGACGGAGATGAGACCCACCACGGGTTTCGGGCCGCTTAAGAAGTAGAAGTGCCTTTTGTCTAGGGCAAAACGCCTTATCACCTCTCGTAGATCGGTATCGTACGGAATCAGATCGTCGGCTCTAATTGGTTTCCGCACGATAGTTGCGTAGTCGTTCCATGAGACTGTTACGAAGTACTCTTGTGTTTCGTCGGAAGTTACTATAGGCAAAACGTCGAAGCGTTTGTCACGCATCCGTAAGCGGACGCCGACTTCGTCGCCAGCTTCTGTCTCTGGAACATACTCCCAGCGTCGGTCTGAAATACCGACCATCGCGGCGTTGACTTTGAGGTCGCTAAAAGGGTCCACAAGAAAGTGATGATCGTAGGTCTTCATCGTTAAATCCGGAAACCTAACTATCTAATTACTGCCGACTCGGTTTTATTGTGGAGTCGGCACGGGCACCGTCAAGTTTGCAAGTGTCCTGGTTCAGCGGGAAATGGAATTTTGTTTAGGTTAACTGTAAGAAAGTGTGAGCCTTTACGGCGGGTCGTGGGTTCAGGGTTCAGGTTTAGCGCATGGGGCCAAAGTTGGAAGTGGGGGGAGTGGCCGCGGCGGCCACGCCCTTTCCAGCTTCGGCACTGCACGGCGCTCGGGTCGCTCCTCAGCGTTGCCCTGTCCTCCGTGCAAGTTCTTTGTTGTAGTCTCCTCTCGCTGACTACGCAACTCGTTTTTCGTTTTGGCGTCGAGCCTGGCGCCGGGCGCGGGCCTCTTCGAGCTTGGGATCGCGTTCCTGGCTGATCACTGGGCCCAAACCGGCAAGGCAATCGGCTGGCGTGATGTAGCCGATCGCGCTGTGCAACCGCGCGGTGTTGTAATGCTCCACGTAACGGGTCACCCGTTTTTCGGCTTCTTCTTTTGTTGCTGGACAAGTCATGCGAATGCATTCTTGTTTGATCGACCCGTGCCAGCGTTCGAGCTTGCCATTGCTCTGCGGATAGTACGGACTGGTGCGAACATGCGTCAGGTTGTA
>JBGTFW010000136.1:0-9649 GCA_041747075.1 Pirellulaceae bacterium | reverse complement strand
GAGTTGCTGGTTCAACGCCGCGCCCCGTGCCTTGGCACAGGAAGAGGCGATGACTCCCGAGTTGCTCTGGAAACTCGGCAGGCTCGGCGAAGCGGCGGTCTCGAACGACGGCCGGCAAATCGCATGGACCGTGCGAACTTTCGAACTTTCTGAAAACAAAGGTGGTTCGGCGCTCTTCGTCTCGGCCGCCGACGGCAAGGACCCGCGCCCCGTCCTCTCCAAATGGCGATCGATCAGTGATCTCCAGTGGGGAGACGCGGAAACGCTTTATTTCACAGGCGTGAAACCGGAAGCGGACGAGCCGGAAGCGGAAAAAGACGACAACAACAAGGCAGAAGCGGACGTCGGCGAAACGTCCGCCGACGATGGCGAGTCGTCCGCCGACGAGGAGAAGCCTGACTACGACGGGACGTCACAAATCTACCGTCTGGATGAAGCTCGCGGCGAACCGGTTCGCATCAGCAGCATCGAGGATGGCGTTGCGAACGTGAAAATCTCGCCCACCGGCAAACACGTACTTTTTACCGTCGATGTAAAACTTGACGACACGGTCAACGACCTTTACGCGGACCTTCCAAAGGCCGACGCGCGGATCATTGATTCGCTCATGTACCGGCACTGGAACGCATGGCACGATTACAAGTATTCGCATTTGCATGCCGCTCCGATTGGCGACGACGGCATGGTTGGGACTCCCCATGATCTGATGGAAGGGATGCGCGTCGATTGTCCGGTCCCTCCATTTGGCGGGAGCGAGCAAATCGAGTGGTCTCCCGACGGTGTCGAGATTTGCTATACCGCCAAGGACGTTGAACGATGGGCGGAATCGACGGACAGCGACCTGTACGTGGTATCGATTAACGACGACGGCAGCCGCAACGGCGAGGCCGATTGCATTACCGACGGCCGCGACGGATACGACAACAACCCGCTTTATTCCCCGGACGGGCGCTTCATTGCTTTCAATTCAATGGCGCGGCCGGGCTTTGAATCAGACCGCAACATGATCATGCTCTACGACCGCCAGTCGCAGGAAATCAAGGAGCTGACGGCAGGTTTGGACCAAAATGCGAACCATCCGCAGTGGACCGCCGATTCGGGGAGCATGATTTTCGTCTCGGAGTTCCGTGGCTCTGACCAGTTGTTTCAGATGGACCCCGGCAGCGGCGAAGCGCGCCAGTTAACCGAAGGCGCCTACGACTGGGACGTCGTTGGTGAATTGCCGGGGACAAACCGCTTGCTGGTCACGAAAACCAGTATGGTCCGCCCCGCCGAGTTGCACAGTCTTTCCCTGCAAGACAAGTCCGATACGAAATTGACGAGCATCAACGACGAGGTTTTCGGCTCTCTTACGCTCCCCACGGTTCGCGAGCGTTGGGTGGAAGCGACCGACGGGAAGCAGATTCATTGCTGGGTCATTTACCCGCCCGGATTCGACGAATCAAAAAAGTACCCGATGTTGACCTACTGCCAGGGGGGACCCCAGGGGCAGGTCAGCCAGTTCTTTTCGTACCGGTGGAATTTTCACTTGATGGCGGCCAGGGGATACGTCGTGCTCGCTCCGAACCGCCGCGGGCTTCCCGGTTTCGGACGAAAATGGAACGATGAGATCAGCGGCGACTGGGGAGGTCAGGCGATGAAGGACCTCCTTTCAGCCACCGACGACATGCTGAAGGAACCGTTTATCGACAAGGAGCATGTGGCGGCGGTCGGAGCCAGCTTTGGCGGCTATACGGTTTACTGGATGATGGGCAATTCTGAAGACCGCTTCGCGGCGATGATCGCCCATTGCGGGGTGTTTAACCTGGAGTCGATGTATGGCGCGACTGAGGAACTTTTCTTTGTGAACTGGGACCTCGGCGGACCTTACTGGAAGAGCCCGGACATCCAGAAAGAGTACGACCAGTTCTCTCCCAATCGCTTTGTGGGCCAATGGAAAACCCCGTTGCTGGTGATTCACGGGGAAAAGGACTTCCGGGTCCCGGTGTCGCAGGGGATGGAAGCCTTCACGGCGGCCCAGGTTCAGGGTGTCGATTCGCGCTTTCTTTATTTCCCCGACGAAGGCCACTGGGTCATGGGTCCGCAGAACGGGGTCCTCTGGCATCGCGTCTTTTTTGACTGGCTTGACCGCTACTGCAAGGCAGGCAAGTCGCCGGAATAATCCGGATAATCGTTAAACTTTCTGCAACGCGCCGAGTTCCGGTACGTCTCAAATTCTCATGACTGACCGCTGTTCCTCGATTTTCTCCAGCGAGTAGAGCCGCCCCTTGCCGCTGCCGGGGCAAACCGCACAGGTTTCTTCCCAGTCTCCCGCGGTCCGCAAGTTGGAATCCCAGAATGGCCAGGTGCGACATTGGCGGGGCCGTTGCTCATACACATTGCACTTGCGGGTTTCGTTGTCAAAAAAGACACAGTCGCCGTTTGGAAATTCAACGAGACTTCGGCGGACGCCGATTTTCCGGACGTATTTTTCCTCGAATTTTTCCACATCGTCGAATCCGAGTGCCTTCGCCAGTTCGGCGATTTCCGACTTGTTGACCCATACATAACCCGGCGCGCCGGTGCAACAGTCGCCGCAGCCCGTGCAACGAAAACGCAGTCCCTCGACATACCACGGTTGATCCTGGGCTGTTTTCCCCGCCAAAACGTTACCCTCCAATCTGGTACATGGCTCGTTGCGGTTTTTCGAACCCCGTTGTGCCGATTCCGTGAGCCTGCTTTTTTTGCGAGACACTCTCGAAAATAATCCTCGTCAATTCCGCCTCGTCGGCACCGTCACGCAGCGGACCGCGCAAGTCCCACTCCTCATGCGAGAAGAGGCAATTTCGCATCTTGCCCTCGGCCGTCAACCGGAGCCGGTTACAGTCCGAGCAAAACGGTTCGGAAACCGGGTTGATAAATCCGACTCGTCCGCGACCGCCCGAGTGCGTGTAGTCGGTCGCCGGCTGCGAAACGTCGTCGCGCGGCAGGGGGACGAGTTCGCCGAATTCGGTCGTCAGCAACTCGCGAATATGATTGCCGCTGAGAACGTCGGTGTCGGACCATTGGCCGGCAGCGTTGAGCGGCATGAATTCAATGAAGCGAAGGGTCAGGTCGTTTTCAAGCGCAAAGCGGGCCAGCGGCACGACTTGTGATTCGATCAGACCCTTGACGGCGACGGCATTGATTCGCAGGTCCTCGAAACCCGCTTCGCGCGCGGCCGCGATTCCTTCCAGAGCGGCCGCCAGTCCGTCGCGCCGCGTGATCTCCTCAAACTGGAGGCGATCGAGCGTATCGAGACTGATGTTGATGCGGTCGAGTCCGGCGTCGCGTAATGCCTGCGCCTGGTCGCCCAGCAACATTCCGTTGGTCGTCATCGTAATTTCGCGAATCGCGGAAATCGCACGCAACTTTTCAACGAGCCGCGGCAATTCGCGTCGCACAAGCGGTTCGCCGCCGGTTAACCGCACTTTGTCGATTCCGAGGCGGGCAAAAAGTTCCGTCAGACGGGCAAGTTCCTCGAACGTCAATATCTCGGGCCGTGGCAGGAACCGGACGTTCTCATGCGGCATGCAATAGAAACAGCGAATGTTGCAGCGATCCGTCACGCTCAAACGCAGCGAAGTGTGAACGCGGCCAAAGCTGTCAATCAACCTTTTTTCGTTTGCCTGGATCATGTTCTCACCTTGTCCGTCGGCGGAAAATGACCAACGATTGTTTCATTCGTGTCGACAGGGTGGACCCAGTGCCCCTGTCCGTCTTCGTCGATTTCCTGTTTCCAGACCGGGACGACTTGCTTGATACGGTCGATCAGCCATTGTCCCGCCTCGAACGAAGCGAGTCGATGGGGACTGCTGACGGCCACGGCGAGGCTTGCCTCACCCGGCGGCACGACTCCGACGCGATGCACGACCGCGACCCCCGTGAGGTTCCACCGTGAGCGGGCGTTGTGGCAAAGTCCCGTAAGCTGGCGTTCCGCCATCGGTTCGTAGCATTCATACCGCAGTTCGACAGTGCGTGTACCGGAAGTCCATTCCCGAGTCGTCCCGACAAAGAGGAGGTTTGCTCCCGCGTTGTTATCGGAAACGGCGGCAAGCACGCTGGCGGCGTCAATTGGTTCGTGTGTAATTTGAATCATTCGCGCGTCCTATCCTCCGCTGACGGGAGGAATACAGCCGATTTCCGACTGCGCAGTCACACGATCATCGTCTTCGGCGTATTGCTGATCGACGGAAAAGAGACAGTGTGGCATCAGGATTCGAAGTTCGGGGCAAGCGTTCACCAAAGCCTCGCGCACGTCACAAATGGTCGCGTTGTCGGCGAGATCAAGTTTCAGGTCGGTACCGCCCGCCAGATCGCGCGCGTGGGCGAACATCAAAACCGTGACAGTCATCGAATCCTGTTCCTTTACAAGTCCGCGAAGCGCCCGTATCCCTCCGCGACGACGAACGCCGCTCGGCTACGAGACAGTCAACTCGTCTCCCCGGCGATCGAAGAGCGAGTCCAGTTCGGGCATCAGCCCGTAAGCCATCGCGAGGATTTTTACCGGATGAACGGTCGGCTTGACCGAACCCTGTTCCATTTGAATCTTGCAAGTGCTGCATTCGGTGACGCCCGCCGTGATGTGGGGTTGCCGGACGGCGGTAATGAGTCCCAGGCCTGCCCGAAGGCTGCGCCGGTAATTCGAGCGAATCAACCCGTAAATCCCGGCCATCCCCGAACAGCCTTTCTCGATTCTTTCCACTTTGAGACCGGGAATCAAGCGGAGCAGGCTGATTCCGGGGACTGCGGGGTTCAATGCGCGTTGATGACAGGGCAGATGATAGCCGACGGTGTAGTTCAAGGGGCGAAAATCGAGTTCCAGTTTGCCGCCGGAGTGGAGGTTCCACAAAAAGCTGCTGATATCGGAACAGTTGGCCGCGACGATGGCCGCATCGGGATCGTCGAGAAAGCGCGGATACTCGTGCCGCAACGCGAGGGCCGCGGAAGGCTCGGTCGTCACAATGTGGCAGCCCTGACGAACGCCCTCGGCGAGCAGTTCGACGTTTCGCGCCGCGATTTTCCTTGCCCGGTCGATAACGCCCGCCGAGATCATTGACATACCGGAAATCTGTTGCGTCGGAGGCACATAGACCTCGAAGCCGTTGTGCCGGAGCACGGCGCAGGTCGCCATTGCCAGCTCGACGTCATTCCAGTTCGCGTAGGCGTCGACAAAATAAAGCACCTTTCGCGCGTCGCGCCGCGCCGGTTGTGTTAGCCGTTGTCGCGCGGCCCACTTCATGAACGACCGCGAGGCGAAGCGCGGCAGCTTGCGCCCCTGAGCGATCCCGAAGAGCCGGTCGAGCGCCCATCGCATCGCCCGGTTGGCGATCATCCAGTTGACAATCCGCGGCATTCGGGCCGCATAACGATAGAGGACGTCGAGCCGCGTAAGGAGCCATTCGGACATGGGCAATCCGTTGACGGCAACGTGTTGCGCCTTGGCCTCCATCATCAGGCCGGGGATGTCGACACCCGCCGGGCATTCGAGCCGGCACTGGTGACAGTTGACACACAAGTCGGCAATCTCCTTCAGTTCGCCGGAGTTCAGTTCCGACGGGCTGATATTGGCATTGAGAAAATTGCGCATCAGGTTCGCCTTGGCGCGAGGCGACGCCTCCTCGATCGGGTTGAGCCGAAAGATCGGACACATCCGCTCGTCGGGCGACGCCGTTCGGCATCGCCCGCAGCCATTGCAACTTGCCGCCACCGCCGAGAGTTCGCCGAGTCCCCAGTTCAATTGCGGTTCAATTACTTTCAAAGCCGGCATCGCGCCGCGCCGTTGTCGCCGCCGCGCTTTGCCGTTGCCCGTTTCGATCGGCTCGGACGTGCCGGTCGTCGCCGTCAGCGGAGGGGCGGCCGTCGCCGCGGGGAGCACCATTTCACGCGCTGTTTCGTGCGCTGGTTCGCCCAAATCGCGAGGAGAAAACTGCCGCAAGTGCCGTAACACCTCGAAAGGGGGACTGTCGACGATCTTGCCCGGATTGAGTGTGTTGGTGCGATCGAATTCCCGTTTCACCTCGCCAAAGACCTCGTACATCCGCCCGTATTGGCGCCTCAGCCACGGAGTGCGAATGAGGCCGTCGCCGTGCGAACCGGTGATTGTGCCGTTCATTTCCAGGACGCGGCCAAACAATCGATCGGTCAGTTGTTCGATCCGCGAAACGTCGTCCGGGTTCGCAAGATCGAGCTGGGGCCGAAGGTGAACGACCCCCTGGCCGACGTGAGCAAAAACGGTGGCAGTGATCTCGGAGGCATTGAGGATGCCCGGCAAATCGTGAAGTAAATCCGGCAAGCGGGCCGGTTCGACGGCCACGTCCTCGACAAAGGGGAGTGCCTGGCGGGGGCCTTTCATTCCGAACTGGAGCGGGATTCCGCGACGCGCCATTCGCCAGTAAAGGTTGCGTTCGTCGGCGTCGCAGGTCGTGCGGGAAAAGAACGCCAGCTTGCGACGACGGTAGCGGTCGTCGAGCAACTGGACGCGCGATCGCAGTTCGTCGTCGTCGTCGGCCTGGATTTCCACCAGCAACATCGCCTCGGCACTTTCCGGAACAAGCGCCTGAAACCGCTCGTCGAACGTCCGGATTAGAGTGAGCAGGCGCCGATCGAGCAGATCGCAGGCGGCCACGTCGTGTTCGAGGATTTCCACCGCGGCACGCGCCGCCGAATTCATCTGGTCAAAGAAAAAGAGCACGACGCCGCGATGTTTCGGCACCGGGCGGGTGCGCAAGGTCGCTTCGGTGATAACGGCCAGCGTCCCTTCGGAACCGGCGATCAGTTTTGCCAGATCGAGCCGTCCCTCGGTAATCAGGTCGGTCAGGTTGTAGCCCGCGTGGTTGGTCGGCGAGGCGGGCTGGTGCTGCTCGATGATCGTTCTCCGCCTTCCGAGAACGAGTTCAATGGTGTCGGCCAGTTGCCGGGGAACCTTGTCGGGAGCGGCATCCGGGCCGACTTCCGCGAGCGTCCCGTCGGCGAGCACGACTTGCAATCGCCGAATTGACTCGTGAGGCGAACCGTACTTGAGCCAATGACTTCCCGTCGCGTTGAGCGAAAGGACGCCGCCGATGGTCGTGACGCTGCGGGTCGCCGGGTCCGGTCCGAACATCATTCCCGTGCTGGCCAGGTGTCGATTCAGACCGGCAAGTACGGCACCGGGCTGTACCCGAACCGACCCGGCGTCTTCACCGACGATCCGCCGCATATAGACGGAAAAGTCAAGCACAAGGCCCGGTCCGATCGCCCCTCCGACCACGTTCGAGCCGGCACCGCGCGAATGAACGGGCAGCCGGTTTTCCGCCGCGTACCGAACGACCGCAACGACGTCATTGACGTGGCGGGGACGCACGACCCCTGCGGGACAAATCTGGAGGATGCTGGCGTCCGTTGAGTACATTTGCCGAAACAAATCATCGCAAAAGACGTCTCCGTCGATCAGTCCGCGTAAATCGGCCTCGATTCGCGCCTGTTCGGGATTCATGCGTCGTGGAGATTGCCTTGCTGCCTGGTGCCGCCGCGGTTCGTTGTGCAAACGTTGATTTTAACAGGAAGACCCGGCGGCGGACAGCATTGCATGTCACAGGGACGCCGGGCAGGGAAGCCCTGGGGGCCCGGTTTTCAGGGGGGTAAGCGTCGATTTTGGGAACCGTCTTATGGGAACAGTCTTGACCCGCCCCGGATTGATTTTTTTAATACCAGTATTGGAAGGTCGCGGTTCGCAAGGGCCGTCGCGCCCGTTGCCTTTATTATTCGCCATTCCTGCCGGCAAATAACCTGCCCATGAAACGATTGCTGATCATGCGTCACGCCAAGTCCAGCCGTGACGATGCGAACCTGCCCGACGAAAAGCGTCCGCTAAACTCGCGCGGCCAGCGCGACGCTCCGCTCATGGGCGAACTGGCGGCAAGCAAGAATATCGTTCCCGAACTCATCCTCAGTTCGACCGCCGTCCGCGCCGCGACGACTGCCGAGCTGTTTGTCAAGGGACTTGGGAAACGAACGCGGCTGGGGCTGGACCGAAATCTGTACCGCGCGGACGTTGAGGAGTTTTGCGATTCTTTGCGTGAGGGTGCCGACAGCGAGAAATCCGTGATGATTGTCTCGCACAATCCTGGCGTGGAACGGTGGGTTTACGCCTTGACTGGACAGTTTGAGACGATGCCGACAGCGGCGATTGCCGTGGTGCGGCTTTCCGACAAGGTCGAGTGGCAGGAACTGACGGCGCTGACCAAGGGGGAACTGGAAACGGTCTGGCGGCCCAGGGAGGTGCTGTCGGAGTAGTTCTTTCGAGGTGGCCGGGTTGGCAACCATTCGGTCGCGAAGGATTCCCGGAGCCGGAATGGCAACCAATGGGTGACTCGAATGGCAGTTCCGAACTCTTGCGAGTCCGGCTACATTCGAGCAGTGTGTAAAAATTGCACTTGATGACCTGTTCCCATGCTCCTAACGTCCCGCGACCAGCTCGAATTACCGGAAGCGGTGGCAACGGGACAGGTCCGATCCTCGATAACAGCGTTCTCGAAATGGAGTCGCGGCTGGACCCTGGTTTCAGGGGTTTGCCTGCTCGGTCTGTTTATCGTTGCCGGCATTTTGAGTCCCGACCCGTCGGGGCTTGGAACGCACCAGCAACTTGGTTTTCCGCCTTGCGGATTCGTCGTCGCCCTTGGACGGCCTTGTCCGTCGTGCGGTATGACGACGGCGTGGTCGCGAATTGTTCGCGGCGACGTTGTTGCAAGTATTGACGCCAACGCCGGTGGTTTCATGCTGGCGCTCGCGTCGATGCCGCTGGGAATATGGCTGGTGGCAAGCGGCTTGCGCGGGAACTGGTTTTTGATCCGGCCCAATCCGGTATTGTTAATCGGTTATTCGGCGGCCACGTTTGCGGCGTCCCTCGTGCAATGGCTGACGCGATAGCGGGAACTGGTCGATTCCGAACAGGAGTCGAAACACAACGAAACGAAACAAAGCCAAACGGAAATCGCCATGGATGGCCACTTCAGCGTCCAGTTTAAATTCACGTCACTTGTCTTGATTGTCGCGCTCATCGCGGGACTGGGGGGCTGCGGTACGGTTGCCCAGCTCTTTTATGTCGTCAAGGGATTGAAGGTTAAGGCCCTTTACGACGGCCTTGAAAAGTCCACCGTGGCAGTCGTCTGCGTCTCCGACGCCTCGTCCTACGGTCCCGACTCCCTGACGCGCGTTGTTGGAGAAGCGCTCGGTGCCCGCCTGGCCCGCGACGTTCCCAAGATCAAGGTGATCGACCAGCACCGGATCGAGAACTGGAAGGACACTCATGGATGGAACGAAGTGGATTACGTGGCGCTCGGTCGCGGCGTCGGTGCCCAGAAGGTAGTTGCCGTCAAGATCGATTCGTACTCGATCCACGAAGGAACGACGATGTTCAAGGGGCGCACGATGCTGACAACGACGGTTTACGACGTGGAAAAGGACGGGGTTGTCGTCTTTTCCCAGGGGCCTGGCGAATACCAGTTTCCGAAGTCGCACGGGCGTCCGGCGATTTCCACCAACGCGCGCAACTTTGAGGTCGCCTATCTCAGCCTGCTGGTAGAAAGCATCGCGCGCAATTTTTGCGACTACGAACGAGTCGATGCCATCGCCGAGGACGCGATCGAAT
>JBGTFW010000135.1:0-6593 GCA_041747075.1 Pirellulaceae bacterium | reverse complement strand
TTCAGGGCGAATTTCCCTGGGCCCCCGCCTGCGCGGGGATGACGCGCCTCGCGGGGATGACGCGCCTGCGCGGGGATGACGCGCCTGCGCGGGGAATGACGCTCTATCCCTCTTCGGCGATCTGCTTCTGATAAGCGGTGTGGTCGAGTAGCTTCGCGAGCGCGTCGCGACTGGCGAGCCTGACCTTGGCAATCCATCCCGCGCCGAAGGCATCGTTTCCAAGGATTTCCAGGTCGTCGGGCAATCCGCTGTTGACCTCGATGACCTCGCCGTCGACGGGACTGTAGAGCGGGCTGACGGCCTTGACCGATTCGACTTCTCCGAATTCCTCGCCCGCCTCGACGTTCGCGCCGACTTCAGGCAATTCCATGTAAACCAGATCGGTCAGTTGTTCGACGGCGAAATCGGTGATGCCGATCGTCGCTACATCGTTATCGTCGACGTGGACCCATTCGTGAGTCGTTGCGTAGAGCAGTTCTTCCTGGTTCATGGAAACTCCGGTGAAAGTTTGTTTTTTTGTTGTGTTTGGAGTCTCTTATTGTAGCCGGATTCGCAAGAATTCGGATTCGCTCGATAATTCCTGAACTCTTGCGAGTCCAGCTACCAGGATTTGACCCTGACTCCTGGTCGAAACAAAGCTTCAGGCTCTCTTGTAAAAGGGAAGCTGGCACACCCGTGCGGAAAGGCGCTTGCCGCGAATATCGATTTCCAGTGCGGTTCCGGCTGCCGTGAACGACGGATCAACGAAGGCCATCGCGATCGGCTTTTGCAAAGTGGGTGAAAACGTCCCGCTGGTCACTTCACCCACTTGCCGGTCACCGGCATACACCCAGCAGTGTTCGCGCGCGGCGCGGCGGCCCTCCATTTCCAGTCCGACGCGGCGCGGCAAGGACTTGTCGTCGCGGGCGGCTGCAATCGCGTCGCGGCCTGGAAAGGCGCGATCTTTCAGGTTGATCGCAAAGTCGACGTCGGCGGTTGCCGGGTTGATCTCCTCGGACAATTCATGTCCGTAGAGGGGCATCGCCGCCTCCAGCCGCAAGGTGTCGCGCGCCGCCAGTCCGACCGCGGACCCGCCAACGGTCGCGGCGTCCTTAAGAATTCGCTTCCAGATTTCCTCGGCGTGGTCGGCGTCGACGGTCAATTCACAGCCATCCTCGCCGGTGTAACCCGTTCGGCTGATGATCGCGTTGATTCCGCGGACTTCGGCGCTCATTCCGTGGTAATAACCGAGGGTTGAGGGTGCGACGGAACAGAGCGGATCGACGACGGCAAGCGCCTTTGGCCCCTGCACGGCGATCATCGCGGTGCGGGTCGTGCGGTCTTCAAAACCGTATTTTGCAAGGTCGCCGTGTTCGTGGAGCCAGGCAAGAATCTTTTCGCGATTGCTGGCGTTCACCACCATGAAACAAAACGGCCGGCCCTCGTGATCCTCAAGGTAATAGACGAGCACATCATCGAGCACGCCGCCGTCGTCTCGCGTCATGAGCGAGTATCGAATCTTGCCCGCCTCCATCGGCCAGACGCGGCGCGTCGTTAGCGAGTCAAGAAACTCGCAGGCTCGCGGGTCGCGAAAATAAAAACGCCCCATGTGCGAGACGTCAAAGAGTCCGACGGCGTTTCGCGTGGCATTGTGTTCGTCGATGATCGAGGCGTACTGGACCGGCATCGACCACCCGGCGAAATCGACGAGCCGCCCGCCGCGGGATGCGTGCCAGTCGTGGAGGGGAGTTTTCAGTAACTCAGAAGTGGTGGACATTTTCGAGCGCGCGTGATTCAGGAAGTCAGCCCGACATTCTAGGCGAGAACGAAAGGGCAAGACAGTCGGAGCAGCAGTTTTTTTTGCGCGGGGAGCGTTACTGGATATGGCCAGACGGCGTGCCAGCGCCCAAAATAGGGAAGTCGAGCGAACTACGCGACCCACCAGGGCCTTTAAATGGACCGACACGACAAACTCGTTACGCTGATCCGCACCGAAGACGAGATCGAGGCAACCCTGATTGCCCAGTCCCTTGAGGAGTCCGGGATCAAGGCGACGACCACGGGCGCTTTCACCGCCGGCTTTCGCGCTGAGGCACCGGGATATGTCAATGTCATCGTCAGCGCGAAGGATCTGGCCAAGGCAACGAAGCTCCTTGAATCGATCCAGCGAACGAGCGATCCAGTTGACTGGTCGCAGATCGACGTGGGACAGCCTGAAGAATGACCGAGGGAGAAGTTCGTCCGGCGAATCTGCATCCGATCGAGGCGTCCGCCCTGCAAGCCCGGCGGGAACGGGTCTTTCTTGTCATTGCCGGTTTGTTCCTTGGGACGCTGGCGATGCTGAACATCCTCGGCATTAGCCGCTTTATCGTTTTCTTCAGCCTCAACCCGGACGCGGCCGGCTGGAACTGGCAGTGGGGTCGCTGGGGAGACATCTCGTTCGCCGTCGCGGTTGGCGTGTTGCCTTATCCGCTGACGTTTTTATGCACCGACCTGATAAGCGAGTTTTACGGGCGTCGCCGCGCGAACTGGGTGGTGACCGTCGGATTGATTCTCAATGTCTGGGTCGTTTTTATCTTGTGGCTTGGCGGCGTAATGCCCGAGGTCCCGGCGATGGACGCGGAAACGGGATTACCGCCGGTTGCCAACCTGACGATCGATTCCGGCGGCACGCTGGTTGACAATGACGGGTTTGCCTTTTACCGGATTCGGTTTCTCACGTTCGGCGCGGTCGTTGCGTCCATGCTCGCCTATCTGGCGGCCCAGTTTTGCGATGTTTACCTGTATCATTTCTGGAAGCGGTTGACGCGCGGACGCCATCTCTGGCTGCGCAACAACGGCTCGACGATGGTCAGTCAGCTCATCGATACCGTCGCCGTGATTCTGATCACGCAATTCTACGCGCGAGCATTGCCATTACCGCCCGAAGGCCGCGGTATCTGGCAACATCTGATGCTCTTCATCGCGACCGGGTACGCGTTCAAGTTCCTCGCCGCCCTCCTCGACACGATCCCGATGTACCTTGCGGTGCGCTGGCTGCGCGGTTACTTGCGGTTCGACCCAGTGAGCGAACGGGACTTGACTTGACGGGCGCGTTGATGTCTGCTATTATTGTCAGACATGAGCAAAAGCCCTCCCACTGCCGTTTTTACCTTGCGTGATCTGAACCGCCAGCCGGCCAAGGTGCTGGAGGCAGTGCGCAAATTCGGCAGTGTCGAGATTCGCACGCGCGGCGGCGAGGTTTTCACGGTCGCGGCGAAGAAGAATCAGAAAGTGCGAAGTCGCGAATTTCCGGACTTCCCGGCTCGCTGGAAAGAGTTGAGAGAAGCTGGCCTTGTACCCCCGACGCATTCCGCGAACGTATCGATCAATCGGGTCATCGCCGGTGAGCCGTGAAGCTTTATGTTGACACCAACTTTCTGGTGCGCATGTATCTTGAGTTGCCAGGTTGCGAAGACGCAATTCAATTACTGAGCCGCCGAAGTAGCCGACAGGTTTGGCCTCTTCCGGTGACTGATTTGCTTCGATTCGAAATCATCAGTGCCTTCCAACGGCTGGTTTTCGAAAGCCGGACAGGCGGCCGTTGGCGAATCACGCCCGAATCAGCGGCCATGGCTCTTGCGGATTTTGAGCGAGACCTGAGTGAAGGCGGGTTTCTGGCGCGTTTGCCTCTGTCGTTGGAGGATATTGAACCGGAGTACGACGCGCTCGTCGCACGCCATACAGCACGCGAGGGATTTCGCACCTATGACGTCCTGCATGTCGCGTCGGCGCGAACGATGCAATGCGGGAAGTTCCTCACTTTCGACGATAAGGCGAAAAGACTGGCGCAGCTTGCCGGGATGAAAACGAATTGAGCTGCCGATGTCTGCGCGGTTACTTGCAGTTCGACCCGGTGAGGGAACGGGATTTGTCGTCATTCGCGCGCGATCCCCCCATTTAAGCCAGTTGTTGAGATATATCGTACCGCTCGACGTTTCAGCGCTCACGGGCGGATGTTGAATCTTGGCTGGCGGCTGCGGATCAGTTCCGACTCGTAAGCGCGACGAACGCGAATCTCCTGCATCCGCGAGTCCCGGCCAAACGAGTGAATTTCGACCTCCGGCAACGCCGCCTGGCAAGCTGCAACGAACTCCCGGTTCAATGGGTCTTGCAAGATCACTTCATCTCAGCTCCAGCCCTCTCGGGTCGCCGCGAACGATGCTTCAACGACCTGCTTCAGCCGTTCAGGCTCCGTCGCGTGCTGGCCGGCAGGAATGCTGGCATCGGCACGGCAATTTCGAGTAGAATAAGGCCCTCTACCCCGTCCGCCACTTCCACGCCGATTTTTTTCATGTTAAAGACCGAACGAGAAGCCCGCCACCCGCGCGGCCAGAGCAAGTCCCCGTCAAGGGCCGGTCAGGACGCGGTTGCCATGATCCTTCGCCAGGCGGGCAAGAGCGCCGACGAAGTCGCCGCGCTCGCCGCACTGGACGCCGCTGATCGCTCGGCCGAAATGCAATTTTCGGGCCAGGCCCCGACGATCGAGTCCCTTTTCGGGACGGGCAAGGCGGCCGAGTTTCGCGCCGGGAGGTTCAGTCCATCGGCGGAAGTCGCCCGCGTGATGGCTGAGTGCCTCGAATTCCTCATGCATCGGAAACGCGCGGATACACTTTGCGATCATGAGCGAATGCTCTTTCAGGACGAGACGATTTCAGGTTTGGCGGAGCGAGGCTTTTTTGGACTTGCGATTCCTCAAAAGTACGGCGGCAGCGGGGCAAAGCTTGGCGACCTCGGACCGCTGCTTCGCGCGTTGACGTTCGTGCATCCGGACCTTGCCGTCATGTTCGAGGTCCACAATTTTCTCGGCCCGGTGACGCCGATCCTCGATTTCGGTGTCGAGGCGCAGCGCGAATCGTACTTGCCGCGTATGGCGCGCGGCGAATTGCTCGGGTCCTTCGCATTGACCGAACCGGGAGTTGGAGCGGACCCGAGCCGCCTGGCCATGACCGCGCGCCTCGATGGCGACCGGTACATTCTCAACGGCGTCAAGTGGCCGATCACCAACGTGATCTACGGCGGCGTCTGTATTCTTGTGGTTAAACTGCTGGGGCATGACGAACTCAAGCAAGGACGTGATTCCGGCATGATGGTTTTCGAGGTGCCGCCGACCGACACGGACCACTTTCGCATGGTCCGCAACGATCTGACGGCGTTTGATTATTTGTGGAATGCACGGTTTCGTTTAACGGACTTCGCCGTGCCGGCCGATACGTTGCTCGGGCCGCCGGGCAAGGGGCTGGCGCAGGCCTTCAGTTCGCTGGCCAAGGGACGAGGCGGTATTGGCGTCAACAGCGCCGCCAAGACTTTCAAGTGCCTTGCCCAGATTATTCTCGATCCGGAAATCGCGCTTGAAGAGAAGTCTCCCGTCGCCGCGACCGCGGACCGCGCGAACCGAACCGCAACTTCTGGCGATTCGCACGGAGGTTGGGAACCGGACGGTGGCGGATGGACTTCGTTTCGGGCGACGTTCGGCAAGCCGATCGGCTGCGCGCCGCGAATCCAGACATGGATTGGCCGCTCGATCTGTTACGGACTGGCCGGGCGCGTCCTGGGCGATTTGTGTTTTCGCCTCGCAGCCAACAATGTGCGCGACGAGACGCAGGGGATGGTCGCCAAGGTTTATGCAACGAAGGGACTGTTGCAAACGGCGATTAACTGTTACCAGATTCAGGGGGGCCGCTCGGTTCACACCGACGAGCGCCGCAAGTACACGCGATTGCGGGCACGCCTGGGGGACAACAAGACGTTGGGCTCGATGCCTGAATTCCCCGTCGAGAATTACATAGGCGAGAACATGCACGAGTTCACCATCGCCACGGTCTACGAAGGCCCCAATCCGGTGCTTGCCGACGTGGGAGCTCCCAACGCGATGACCCGCGCCATTCGCGGCGAATTCCTGGAACCGATCGGGCTAGCCGAGGCGGAGGGAAAATCAGGTTTGGGAGCCAAGGCAAAATTTGGCTGGTATCTCGCGCGAACGGTCGCCGGTTCACTCAATCCATGGACCGGGTCGCTCAACGGTGTCGAGAATCTGTTTCCGGAAAAACGTCGCCTTGTCCGGCGTGCGCTGCGCAGACATCGCGTGCTCGGCCGTCGCATTCTCCTGATCATCGCCCGTTACCAGAAGTCGTTTATGGACCAGAGCTTTTTGCTTGGTGACGAAGGGGGCGTTTTCGACCAGCTTTGCCATTCGATGGCGTCGTTATGCTTCGCGCTCTCGCTCGACAAGCCTCAGGCGGAATACCTGCAAGTCGCCGAAGCGCTCGATCTGGAAGCAAGCTTGAAAATGAATGGCCGATCATGCTCGCCGGATTTGCAATCGGCGTGGGCCGCGATCGGGCGGCTTGTCATGGACCGCGACTCCCGGTTGCATCGCGACCTGATTGCCGACATTGAAATCGACGACATCCCGCTCGATCCGCGATTCGTCGAGCGATTTATTTGAAATTTCCTCCTCATGCACTCTCTTTCCCGCCGACTTTGGAGGAGAGCCGACTTTGGAGGAGAGCCGACTTTGGAGGAGAGCCGACTTTGGAGGAAGAGCCACAATCCTTGCACCCTCTCCCCCGGCT
>JBGTFW010000134.1:0-4509 GCA_041747075.1 Pirellulaceae bacterium | reverse complement strand
GCCGACTCAGCCAACCCGTAAACCGCCGGCGCGGCCGCAGCTTCTTGTAGCCGGACTCGCAAGAGTTCGGGATTCGTCCGCGATGCGCCCGAATTCCATGTGAATCCGCCGCAACGGCGCAGCCTACCTTGGCACCCTCTCCCCCAAACTGTTTCAGCAATGCCAATCAGCGTTTGGGGGAGAGGGGCGGGGTGAGGAGATTTTGCGCCGCCAGGGCGCAGCCAAACGTCAAAGTCCGGTTCGGCACCCGGACGTACTTTAACAACACGTTTTTGAGCCTCGAAGCGGCGACCGATTCGTAGCCTTGCGGTCTATCGTTCCGCGCTTCGCGACAGGCTACTTCAGGCGCCGGACGCACACGCGCGGGTCGATGCTTATTCGCTTGAGAATTTCTTGCCGATTCATTGTTCGTCTCCTTCGTTAAATGTTTGATTCACCCGCGTCGTCTCCCGCGCCTGTTCCTCATCTACGTTGAAATCTGGCTCCGTGTCGAACAGAGCTTTCTGGAGGTCGATCTTTGGCGGTTCTTCTTCCCTGGGGGCGGGCAAGTCGTCCCAAAGCAGGACTCGAATTGCGTCGAGCGTGGTCATTTCGGGGCGGAGGAACTTTCCGTCTCTTTGCCGCGAGTTGTGGGGATGGCTTGCATCATCGCCTGGACGAGGGCTTTGACACGGCTGTCGTTGCGCAGGCCTTTGCAATCCACGAAGACTTGACAGAATTTCGACCCTTCTTCGTCGTAGATCATCATTGCCGTGTGCAAAGCATCGATCAGGTGCGGAAAGGACTCGGCGTCCTCATCGACCATGTTCTTCTTGCGACGATCGGCTGGCTTCGACAGTACAACCGTTCCCGACTTCTTCGCGACCAGTTTCTTGTCGCGAATGATGTCGCGTTCCAGGTCGAGTCCCAGAGCCAACGCGAGCTTGCGGGCTTCGTCGGCGGGGAACTCCTGGGCGCGGAAGGCGTCCCATGCCATCAGATACCAGTCGGTGATCGGATCAAACTCGACCGACCGACCGAGCAGCAACCCTTGCTTCCGCAAGTTGACCACTTCTTCGCGGGCAAGGTCGAGCGCCTCACCCGGCTTGAGCGGCAGCGGATCGCCGGTTTTCGGATCAGTCTCGCTGGTCAGGACTGGCCAGTTCTCGGAGATGATCGACAACACTGGGCCGAATGTGCTGATGTAAAGGTCAACACCACGAATGCCTTGCTTCTCGAATTCGGCCGCCTTTTGGCGAGCTGTCTCGCGTACCTTGCCCTTAAGGTCATCCCACCAAACGGTATCGGGTGACTTCTCCCGCTTACGGCACGCCAGCATGATTGTGCTCCTCCATGCTTCCCTTGTGCTCGAACAGCTTGACGACGAGGTCTGGTGGCGTCGCGGCAGCGGTGGCTTTCACGCTGTCGGCGTCGTAGTGCAACACAACCAGCTTCGGGAGTTGAGTCGCCGGTCAGCCGACTCAACCCTTCGCGAAGAAGCGACTTGAGGCCACCGGTGGCGTACGTGTTCGCAAAAAAAGTTTCCGCATTCCCGTACACCTCATCGGCAGTCCCACGAAGCACCTTCGTGAGCGAAGCAGCGAACTGCTGCTCGTGCAACTCCCCACGCAGGACTTCCTCGCGCGGAACGCACGTCTCGAAAATGCTCTTCATGGCCCGGCTCGCTCATCACTTGGGCTTAAGGGTTGTCTTGTTGGTCGGTTTGATTTGCCGCAGGAACGCCTCTAGCTCGTCGCGCTTGTACAGGCGATAGTCGTTGGCTGGATGTCGGTACTCTGGGACTGAAGCGAATTGGAAGACGTTACCGTGGCATCCGAGACTACATTGGGTCAGTGTACTTCCGCGGTTGCGGACAGAATTGCCTCGCCGCTGGACATTGTAGTGATCCATCGGTGGTTTTGCCAGCAAAACCGGATCGACACCGGGATTGGCTTTCGGCGAAAACCCGGCAGGCCGCCACCGAACCCATTTAGGCGCACGGTCATGACTTGACCTGTCGTAAAATCAAGATGCAACAATTCACCAGGATAGAGTCATGAAAGATCCCGACGCCAAACCGGTCAGCGATTCACCCGACGGCGCGGAGCGTGAGTTTGAGGTTTCGCGGGTCAGGCGGTCGGGGCGCGAAGCGGCTCGGGATTTCGTGGCGGCCGAGGAGCCGATGGAGATTCGCGTCGTGTTCGGACCGGTCGAACGTCGGACAATGCGAAATGTTTCGATCACGATGCGGACGCCGGGGCACGAGGACGAACTGGCCGTCGGGTTTCTCTTCACCGAAGGACTGTTGTCCAGTCACGAGGAAATTGAAAAAATTGAAACGCGAGGCGTCGACAACGAAGGCCGACCAACAGGCAACATTGTCCGCGTCCATCTGCGGCCCGAAGTTCCATTCGATCCGGTGCGATTGCAAAGAAATTTTCTGACGACCAGCAGTTGCGGAGTGTGCGGCAAGGCGTCCCTCGACGCGCTTGAGGTGCAGGGCCTGACGCGGCTCGACGACGAAAGTGTCCCGGTAACTGAAAGGGTCGTTCATTCCCTTCCCGACCTTTTGCGCGCAGGGCAAGCGACTTTCGCGCGGACGGGCGGCCTGCATGGTTCGGGTCTCTTCGACGCAGCGGGCCGGATCACGTGCATTCGCGAGGACGTTGGACGACACAACGCGGTCGACAAGCTGATCGGGAGACAATTCCTTGACGGCCGGACGCCACTCGACCGGTTCGGAATGATCGTCAGTGGCCGGGTCAGTTTTGAAATCATGCAAAAGGCCCTCGTTGCCCGATTGCCGGTGCTCGTCGCGGTCGGTGCGCCCTCGAGCCTGGCGATCGAGACGGCATTGCGCTACAATATGACACTGATCGGATTTACTTCCGCCGAACGCTTTAATGTGTATTCGTGCGGGTCAAGGGTTGTGAGTTGAAAGAAATCGTTTTGTAAAGTTCATGGAAAAATTTGGCGCGAATCGCGAACTCATTTTTGATCTTCTCGAACACGAGGGAGGCGTTACCGGGGAATCGGTTCGCAAGGTCCACGAAATCACCGGTGTTCCCGAAGCGGATATCTGGGGCGCGGGCATGTTCTATACGCTGATCAACTCTCCTGGTCGGCGAATGCGCGTCTGCGACGGACTTACCTGCCAAATGTTGGGAGCGGACGAACTGGCAAGCCGTCTTGCGGCCGATGGCAAGGCTGTCGAGCGAGTCAGTTGCCTCGGCCAGTGCGATCGCGCTCCGGCCGTGCTCGACGAAGAGATGGAACTGGTGACCTTTGGCGGTCGCGCGGTCGGCGTCACGCCCGATGATCCCCGGTTGCCGATGAACCTGGGAGGCGAGGACGATCGCACTTATGCGATTCTCGAGAAAGTGCGGTCGATGGACCCAGCGGCCATCATCGAGGAGATCAAGGCCTCCGGCTTGCAGGGTCGGGGGGGTGCCGGTTTTCCCGCGCACTTCAAGTGGAACGCCGTTTTCCAGCAGGCCGACGCGGAACGCTACGTCGTCTGCAACGCCGATGAAGCCGAACCGGGAACGTTTAAGGACCGCGAAGTGATCCTTCGCCGCTGTCACCTGATGCTGGAGGGGCTGGCGATCGCCGCGACGGTCCTCCAGGCCACGGATATCTTCGTCTACATTCGCGGGGAGTATGTCAACGAAGTCCGCGCCCTTGAACAGGCGATCAAGGAATCCGAAACGCAACTTGGCGAAATCACTGTCCACATCGTTCGCGGGCACGGTGCCTACATTTGTGGCGAGGAGACGGCGTTGCTCGAATCGATGGAAGGCAAACGGGGGATGCCGCGACTCAAGCCTCCATTTCCAACCGAACGAGGCTTTCGCAACAAACCGACGCTGATGCACAACGTCGAGACGATCGCCTGCGTCCCGTCGATTGTCGCACGAGGCGGCCCGTGGTTTCGCGAGCAGGGCCGAACGGAGCCGGGTTCCAAGCTGTACTGCATTTCCGGGCACGTGCATTTGCCGGGTGTCTACGAGTTGCCGCTAGGCGTCACATTGGACGAATTGGTGGAAGTGGCCGGTGGATATGACGGAAATCCCTTGTCTTTCAGTCCCGGTGGGGCTTCCAGCGGGTTTTTGCCGATGAAATATCGGGATTTGCCGTTAGACTTTAAGCATCTGGCCGAAGCCGGATCGATGCTGGGAAGTTCCGGCGTCGTCGTGCTCAACGAGACGGTTGACATGGCGCGGGCCGTCGCGTGGCAGCTTGAATTTTTCGAGCGGGAAAGTTGCGGCCAGTGCGCTCCGTGCCGAATCGGAACCCAGTACCTGAGACGTCAGGTCCACAAGTTCATTGAAGGCCGCGACCAAAAAGACCTGAAGATGGCCGAAGACGTGAGCTGGGAGATGGAGGAAGGCTCGATTTGCGGACTCGGCATGGTCGCCTTCAAGCCGCTCGAAACGGCCCGAAAGCATTTCCCCGAAGCGTTCAAATAACACGGCGATGAAAAAAAGCTGAACTCGCAAATCCGAAATCTGAAATTAACACTGAACACGT
>JBGTFW010000133.1:0-19621 GCA_041747075.1 Pirellulaceae bacterium | reverse complement strand
CGATTCGGCGATCATGATCATGGCGAGAGCCTTTGTTGTGGCTGGTGAGAATAAAAATGAACTGGTCATTCGGAGGTTCTCGCCGTTTTTTGACAACTCCAATTCTGATAGCATCGCCAACGATAGTGCAACTTCAAAACTGGCGCTTCGGGCTTGTTTGCTCAAACGTAACGCTGTCCCACTAACAGATTCTAGGCAGTTGCTCGCCGAGGGGGCTGACAATAATTCGATTGGCGCCGATTGACGTTTTGGCGATCACAATTCCGGGATGTTCCGCGACGACACGGCCAATTCGGCATGACCGGCCACCCAATGCATTGGAACGCATCGCACGCAAGACCGAATCAACGGATTGAGCCGGAACGATTCCGACTAGTTTGCCTTCGTTGGCGACCAGCAACGGATCGAGTCCGAGGATTTCACAAGCCGACGCGACCGCCGGTTCAATCGGCACGTTTGGCTCGTCAATTTCGATGCCGCATCGGGAGGCCTCGGCGATTTCATTCAGACTCATCGCCAGCCCGCCGCGCGTTGGATCGCGGAGCGCCCGAATGTCGGGACAGGCCTGCAACATCGCGGCCACCATTTCATGCAACGGTGCCGAATCCGATTCAATGGGGGCCTCGAACTCGAGGCCTTCGCGCACGCTCATGATCGCCATTCCGTGGTCGCCGATGGTGCCGCTGATAACGACGACATCACCTGGACGCGCGCGACGGGAAGCGATCTTGATCCCGTCGGGGATGACACCGACGCCCGATGTGTTGATGTAACAACCGTCGCCGTGTCCCCGCTCAACGACTTTGGTATCGCCGGTGATGATCTGGACATTTGCATGGCGGGCCGCGGCACCCATTCGCTCGGCAATTTGTTGCAGCCGCGCGACCGGGAAACCTTCCTCCAGAATAAATCCGGCGCTCAGGTACAACGGTCGGGCACCGCTCATCGCCAGATCGTTGACGGTTCCATTGACCGCCAGATCGCCGATACAGCCGCCAGGGAAAAAGAGTGGCTGCACCACATACGAATCGGTCGAAAACGCCATGCGGCCTTCTTCGACCGGAAAGACCGCCGCGTCCCCCAGCGCCTCCAGACGCTCATTGCGAAACGCCGGGAGGAAAACATGCTCGATCAGCTCGCTCGAAAGTTTCCCCCCGCCCCCATGTCCGAGAATGATCGCCGGATAGTCGCGCAACGGCAACGGACAACTCGCGGATGAAAAATCCGGTGAACGGGTTTGCGAAGTTTGCAAGGGCGCGTCGCGGTCCGGGTTTCGCGGATCGACCGTCTTGGCGACGTTGGCTTCAACGGTCACGCCGACGTCCCCGCTTCCAGGTGCACGAAGCGTCCGTAGTTATAATAAGCGGCACAGGCCCCTTCGCTGGAAACCATCGTGGCGCCAAGCGGATTGCGCGGCGTGCATTCCTTGCCAAATGCCTCGCACTCGTTCGGTTTGATCGCGCCCTTGAGCACTTCACCGGCGCGACACAGCCCCGATTCAGTCGTCTGGATGTCGCCGACATCGAACCTCGCGCACGCATCAAATTCACGGTAGGCTTCGCGCAGTTTCCAGCCGCTGTACGGGATCACTCCGATCCCGCGCCAGCCCCGGTCGGTGACTTCGAAGACTTCGTTGATGACGCGCATCGCCGCCGGGTTCCCCTGTTCGTTGACGACGCGCGGATAGGCGTTTTCGACTTCCGCCCGGCCCGACTCCAGTTGCAGCACCGTCCGGCGAATTCCCTCGAGCAAATCGAGCGGCTCAAACCCGGTCACCACAATCGGAATTCCGTACTGCTGACAGAGTTTGGGATACTCGGCAAAACCCGTCACACAACAGACGTGGCCGGCGGCGAGAAACGCGTTGACGCGATTTCCCGGCGAATTCATGATTGCTTCAATCGCCGGCGGCACCAATACATGTGAAATCAGCGCCGAAAAGTTCTTGATCCGATGATCGGCGGCGAACTTCACCGCCATCGCGTTGGCGGGAGCCGTCGTTTCAAACCCGATTGCAAGGAAGACAACTTCCCGATCGGGATTTTCACGCGCGATCCGCACCGAGTCGAGCGGTGAATAGACAACACGAACGTCCGCCCCGGCACCCTTGATGCGAAACAAGTCGTCCTTCGAGCCGGGAACGCGCAACATATCGCCGAAGGAGCAGAAAATCACGTTGGGCCGCATCGCAATCGCCAGCGCCTGGTCAATGACTTCCAGTGGAGTGACGCAAACCGGGCACCCCGGTCCATGGATCATTTCGATCTCATCCGGCAGAATCTGGTCGATGCCGTTGCGGATAATCGAATGAGTCTGTCCGCCGCAGACTTCCATGATGGCCCATGGCCGCGTTGCGAGGCGCTCGATTTCGGCGGCCAGCCGCAAGGCTGTTTTTCCGTCCCGGTATTCAGTTAGATGTTTCATAAGGGGTCTCCCACGACAGCTCGCCGGTTTCCGACGCATTATCGGTTTCAAATCCGGTCGAACGCAGTTCGTCGAGTTCTTCGTCGAGCAAGCCCAGCTCCTCGAAAAGCTCCAGCGTCTCGCGCGCGGAAGACTCATCGACTCGACAGAGTGCAAACCCGACGTGAACGAGGGTGTAATCGCCGACTTCGATTTCCGGCAAGTATTCCAGGCAAACTTCCTTGACGACGCCTCCGAAGTTCACTTTGCCCATGCGCAAGCCGTGGGCGGCAAAGATCGTCTTGACTTGTCCAGGTACAGCAAGACACATGACAGTTCCCGTATTGAAGGAAAACCGGATGAAGGACTCACCCCTGTTATCCGTGGAAACGCGCGCCGCGTCAACGATTCAGGCAAAAACCCGCGTGCAAAAAAAAGTTGGTCCGACCCAAATCATCGAGCAAGTCATCGAGCAAGTCTCGCGCCACAGTTCAATAATTATTCTTTCGGACTATGGTCAACAACAGTTCGGGCATAGTTTGACGCGGGAATTCAGGGGAGCGGAGTCCGCGGATTTCGCGGACCCCTCGAAGCGGGGGGAGAGGGGACAGAGAAGTCCAGAGTGTCGCTGCTTCGCAACTCGCTGGCAACGGAACCTGCCCCGATCCAGCCCTGATTGGATCGAGCGATCCTTACTTCCAGTTTTGCTAATTTGGAGTGCTCCGGCCTGGCGGAGCTTTGGATTAGCCCCGGAAAACGCGATGCATTGAGACAGATTTTGGCTTGGGGCCTTGCCTTCCACACCGCCGATAATTTCCTGCCTTCACGAATCCAAAGCGGTACCAGGTTTCCCGCACTCCAAAGAAAAGTGCAAAACTGGAACTTGCGCCGCTGGCGTTTTTGTCGAGCGGCGAGCAACGACGACAGGCCCCGGACTCTTATTGATCGAGCGACCGTTACGACTTTGCAAGAATTCGTAATTGTGCCTGGGCACGGGCGACGGCTTGTTGGCGAAGGGCCATTTCCGAGGCGCTCCCCGAACTGTGCTCGGCCTCCGACAGTCGCTGGCGAATCTCGTCTGCGTTCAGCTCCGAAACCGGAATCGCGCGACCCGTCAACACGGAAACGATGTTGTCGACGATTTGTGTGAACCCGCCGTCAACATAATAGTGCAACGTCGTACCGCCGTCGCGAACCCGCATCTCGCCGAAACCGAGTCGCCCTATCGTCGGTGCGTGGCCGGGAAGTACGCCGATCTCGCCGTCGATCAGCGGGAGAGCCGCAAACTCGGCCTTGCGGTCGAGGACCGTGGCTTCGGGCGTGACAATGACTACCTGGATTCCGGACACTTGAGAGTTGAGGGTTTGAGGGTTGAGAGTATCAGTTTTTCGCCGCCATTTTTTTCGCCTGTTCCTCGGCCTGCTCGATCACGCCGACGTACATGAACGCCTGTTCGGGCAGGTGGTCCCACTTGCCGTCACAAATTTCCTCGAAGCTGCGAATCGTCTCCGCCAGCGGCGTGATCTCACCTGCCTTGCCGGTGAATACCTCGGCGACAAGGAAGGGCTGCGAGAGAAACCGCTCGATACGCCGCGCGCGGTGAACGATCAGTTTGTCCTCTTCCGACAATTCGTCGACGCCGAGAATCGCGATGATGTCCTGTAACTCGCGATAGCGCTGCAACGTCGTTTGGACGCGGCGGGCAATCGCGTAGTGCTGCTCGCCCACGTATTGCGGATCGAGAATGCGGCTGGAAGAGGCAAGCGGATCGACCGCCGGATAAATCCCCTTTTCGGAAATGGACCGTTCCAGATAGATGAATGCGTCGAGCTGTCCGAACGCCGTCGCCGGAGCGGGGTCGGTCGGGTCGTCGGCGGGAACGTAAACGGCCTGGACGGAGGTGATGGCGCCTTTGCGAGTCGATGCGATGCGTTCCTGCAACGCGCCCATTTCGGTGGCGAGCGTCGGCTGGTATCCCACCGCCGAGGGCATGCGGCCCAGCAGCGCGGAGACTTCCGAACCGGCTTGTGAAAAGCGGAAAATGTTATCGACGAAGAGCAACGTATCCGCCCCCGTCTCGTCGCGAAAATATTCGGCCATCGTCAGTGCCGAAAGCGCCACGCGAAGTCGCGCGCCAGGTGGCTCGTTCATCTGGCCAAAGACCATGCATGTTTGCTCGATGACCTTTCGGCCCGTCTGGCCGATCTCCGTTTCCTGCATCTCCAGCCACAGGTCGGTCCCTTCGCGCGTCCGCTCTCCCACGCCCGCGAAAACCGAGTAACCGCCGTGCGAACTGGCGATTCGCGCAATCAATTCGGTGAGGATGACCGTCTTGCCAAGCCCCGCACCGCCGAAGAGTCCCGCCTTGCCGCCGCGGACGAACGGGGTGAGCAAGTCGATCACCTTGATCCCCGTTTCGAACAATTCCGTGTTGGTCGAAAGTTCCTCGATGCCGGGTGCCTGTTGATGAATGGCCCGTCGTTCCGAGGCGTTGACCGGGCCGCGTCCATCGACCGGTTCGCCAAGCAGGTTGAATACGCGTCCGAGCGTTTCCTTGCCGACGGGGACGGAGACCGGCGCGCCGGTATCGACGCAATCCTGGCCGCGGACCATGCCGTCGGTGCTGCCCAAAGCGACACAGCGGACGCGTCCACCGCCAAGATGCCTGGAAATCTCGCCGGTGAGGCGGCGGTTCCCTTCACCCTCCTTGATCTCGACCGTCACGGCATTGTAAATGGAGGGGAGGCTGGTTTCAGGGAACTCGGCGTCGAACGTCGAGCCAATGACTTGGGTAATCTGACCGGTGGACATGAGAGTTGAAAGTTGAGAGTTGAAAGTTGGGTGTTGAGAGTTGAAAGTTGAGGTTCTCCTCGTTACCGTCGATCCGCGGGCCCGCTTGCCTCCGCTGGCCCCATGGTGATTTGTTACCCCTCAAGTGCATTGACGCCGCCGATGACTTCCATGATCTCGCCGGTGATTTTGGCCTGGCGAGCGCGGTTGTAGGTCATCGAAAGGGACCGGATCATGTCGTTCGCGTTCTCGGTGGCACTTTTCATCGCCACCATGCGGGCAATTTGCTCGCTCACGGCGGCGTCGAGGAAGCACTTGAACAACTTGACCTTGAAACTGGTGGGGACGACCTCTTCAAGAATGCTCTTTGCCGTCGGAATGAATTCGTAAATGGACTGGGCCTTTTTCTCCTTGTCCGTTCCTTTTGATTCCGCCTCGGAAACGAGTGTGCCGAGCGGCAAGAGCGTTTCCACGATTGCCGTTTGCCTGGCGATCGTATGGAATTGCGTGTACACGACGTCGAGCCGGTCGAGTTCGCCGGCGATGAATTGTTGCAGGTACGCGTCGGCGATCTTTTCGACTTCCTCCCACGCGGGCTGGTCGTTGAATTGGCGAAACGCCTGGTCCATGGAAATCTGGCGGAACTTGTAGCCGTTGATGCCTCGCTTCCCGGAAACGTCGAGCACCAGATTTCGCGCGCTTTCGCCCAGTTCGCGGCGGTGATTGACCCCCATGCGAATCACGTTTCCGTTGTAGCCGCCGCACAGCCCGCGGTTTGCGGTCAGGACCAGCAATCGGGCATTCTTGATCTCGTCACGCCCCTCAAGCAGGGGGTGCGAGACTTCCAGACCGGCGCTGGCGAGGTCCGCGACGACTTGCGTAATTCTGTTCGTGTAGGCGGTCGCCGCCGAGGCGCGGTCCATCGCCTTCTTGAACCGCGCAGTGGCGATCAGCTCCATCGTCCGCGTGATCTTCTTGATATTGCGGATCGACTTGCGTCGTTTGTCCAGTGCGCGGGGGTTGGCCATCGGTTACTTGGGGAAAGTCGGATGTCGGGTTTCAATTGCCGGCAGGAGGGTTTCGATCGGTCAGTTGCCGGGGACGAACGACTGGTTAAAGTCCTTCATTGCCTCGCTGACGGCGACCGTTGCCGGATGATCGGCCTTTTTCATCGAGTCGCCTTCGTTTTTGGTTTCGTCGAGCAGCGTCCATACGTCCTGTTTCTTGTCGTGAATGGTTTCGAGGAATTCCCTTTCCCAGCGCTGAATGTCCTTGACCGCGACCTTGTCAAGGAATCCCTTTTCGCCCGCGAAGATCATCATGATCTGGTCGACGACGTGGAGCGGCTGATACTGGCCCTGCTTGAGCAGTTCGACCATGCGGTATCCGCGATCGAGCTGGGACTGGGTCGCAGCGTCGAGGTCGGTGCCGAGTTGTGCGAAGGCCTCCAGTTCGCGAAAGGAGGCCAGCGCCAGTCGAAGTCCCCCCGCGACATTTTTCATCGCCTTGACCTGGGCGGCACCGCCGACTCGCGAGACGGAAATCCCCGCGTTCATCGCCGGGCGAACGCCGCGAAAAAAGAGGTCGGGCTGAACGTAAATCTGGCCGTCGGTAATCGAGATAACGTTGGTCGGAATGTACGCGGACACCTCGCCCTCCAGCGTTTCAATGATCGGCAGCGACGTGATCGATCCGGCACCGAGTTCATCGCTGAGCTTGCACGATCGTTCGAGAAGGCGGCTGTGGCAATAAAAGACGTCGCCCGGATACGCCTCGCGGCCCGGCGGGCGCCGCATGAGCAGCGACAATTCGCGGTACGCGACGGCCTGCTTGGACAAGTCATCATAAACGACCAGACAGTGCTGGCCCTGCCACATGAAATGTTCGGCCATCGCCGTTCCCGCGTAGGGAGCAATGTACTGCAAGGGAGCGGGCGCGCTGGCCCCGGCGACAATTACGGTCGTATAGTCCATCGCGCCCTTTTCCTCCAGCACGCGGATGACGCCCGCCACGGAACTGTCCTTTTGGCCAATCGCCACGTAAAAGCACTTAACGCCCGACTCTTTCTGGTTGATGATGGCGTCGATGGCGATGGCCGTCTTGCCCGTCTTGCGGTCGCCAATGATCAGCTCGCGCTGGCCGCGTCCGACGGGCGTCATCGCGTCGACGGCCTTCAGTCCCGACTGCATCGGTTCGCTCACGGGCTGGCGCTCGGCCACGCCCGGCGCAATCACTTCCACCGGTCGCGTTTCGGTGGCGTTGACCGGACCCTTTCCATCAAGCGGTTTGCCAAGCGGGTCAACGACGCGCCCCGTCACGGCGTCGCCGACCGGCACCGAAAGCAGCGACTTGAGCGCGCGGACCTCGTCTCCTTCCATGATCTTCAGGTAGTCACCCAGAATGATGACCCCGACGCTGTTTTCCTCGAGGTTGAACGCCAGGCCAATCACGCCGCCGGGAAACTCGACCATTTCCCCCGCCGCGACGCCGGTCAATCCGTGAACGCGGGCGATCCCGTCGCCCACTTCGAGGACGGTACCGACTTCGCGGACGTCGATCTGGCTGTCGTATTGCTCGATCTCCTGCTGGATGACCGAGGCGATTTCATCGGCACTGAATTTCATGATCGGGTTCTGTCAAACGGAATTCGGATAACTAACTGAAACTGAACTAAAAAATCAAAGGCTCACGATTCCGTTGCGAATCGTTCCAGCGATCCGCGAATCCGGTGGCTGGCGCGGTCGATCACCTGGACGCGAATCCGGTCAAGCTGGTTGCGAATGCTCCCGTCGTAAACCGTGTCGCCGACGCGGACCATCAGGCCGCCGAGGATTTCCGGGTCAACGTGCGTCGCCAGGTTGATTTCCTTGCCGAGGACGCGGCCCAATCGCTCGGCGACGTTCCGCTGGATCGATTCGTCGACGGGTTGGGCGGTCGTCATCGTTGCCTGAAGGCGACCCGCGGCTTCGTCGTGCATCCGCCGCGCGGCACGAGCAATCGATCCCAAACAGTCCGTCCTCCCCTTTCGCGCAACGACCTTGAGGAAATTCACAAAGGGCTTGCTCGCCCGGCTGGCCAGCGCGCGGTCAATGATTCGTTCCTTGTCGACAAAACCAATTCGTGGTGATTCGAGCGCGGATCGCAGCTTCGGCAGTTTTACCAGCGTCGCGACGAACGACTCGAGTTCCTCAACCAGCGCCTCGGAATTTCCCGACGAAGTGTTCATCCCCATCAGTGCCTTGGCGTAAACAGCACCGAGGTACTGGCGGTCGGTGTCAAAGCCCGAATGCGGTTTGCCGTTTTCGTCACTCATGTCAATATGCGTATCGCGCCCTTTCAGTTCGCCGATGCCTCGAACCGTTGCAACGACTGCTCGATGAGCCGCGCGTGATCGTCGGGCCGCAGTTCCTTGCCGACCAGGTTGCCGGCAAGTGTGATGGCGGAATCAACGCTTCGTTCGGCCAGCTCGCGAATCGCGGCGTTTTTCGCGGCCGTGATTTCGGCGATCGCGCGCTCGCGTTGCCGCTGTGCTTCGGCGTTGGCCTCGGCGACGATCTTCTCCCTCGCGCGGTCGCCATCCTTGCGCGCTTCATCGACGATCCGCCGCGCTTCCTCGGCGGTCGCCTTCATCTTCTGTTCGTACTGGGCCAGCGTTGCCTTGGCCTGTTCGTTGGCCGTCCTTGCGTCATCAATATTCCGGGCGATGGATTTCTCGCGCCGTTCGAGGCCGTCGATGATCGGATGCCACGCGTACCTCGCGAGCACAATGACCAGGATCACGAAAATCAACAGGCTGAAGACGAGCGTGTCGAGCCGAAACTGGACCGGCGGTGCCGCGGCGGCGGTTTCAGCCAGCAGCGAGATCAACGGTATTGGCATATTGGCGAACATCAGCGAATTCCCCGTTTACAAAGGACCGGAAGACGGCGTTTTTCTAGCCGACAAACAGTCCGAGAAGAATCGCGGCAAAGGCCGCCCCTTCGATCAGCGCCGCGGCAATAATCATCGCCGTCTGAATCTGCCCGGACATGTCCGGCTGGCGGGCGATGCTTTCGCACGCCGACCCGCCGATGCGACCGATGCCGATGCCGGCTCCGATTACCGCCAGACCGGCACCGACCGCTTTCAAACCAGGAACGTATTCAACCGTTTCCTGCGCCAACAATACCGGACCGGTCGCCTGTGCCTCGGCGGGCAGGCAAACGAGGAACGATCCGGCAATGACCAGAACGAGCGGGACGATTTTGAACATGAATGATCTCCGGGTTGGAATGAGTACGGGTCTTGAAGATGTCGTGATTGAGTTGTTCAGGGCCAAAATCAGTGCGGGTGAACCGCGGCACCAATAAAAAGCGCCGCGAGGAACGTGAAAACGTACGCCTGAATGAACGCGACCAGCAATTCGAGCAGACTGATGGCGACTGAACCGCCAATCGCGGCGGGCCACACAATCCATGCGACCAGCGATCCGAGCGTCGCCCCGATGAATCCGACGAATACGGCGAGCACGAGGTGCCCGGCAAACATGTTGGCGAACAAACGAACGGCCAGCACCATGTGCTTGATAAACAGTCCGAAGACCTCGATGCACCAGATGCCGACATTGAGAACGACGCCGAACGGTCCCTTCACCCCGAGGTGCGGCACCTGGGCTTTCCAGAATCCGACCACGCCCAGCCGCTTCATGCCGACGAACAGCACGAGTGCGAAAACGCTGAGGGCCAGCGCGGTGGTGACACTGATATTCCCCGTGGGTGTGCCCAGCAATGGGAACATGCCCATCAGGTTCATTGTCAGGATGAAAAAAAACAGAGTCAGCAAAAAGGGCATGAAGGCCTTGTAATCGTGGACGCCGATCGCCGGTTTGGCAACCTCGTCGCGGAGGTAGACGACGAACGCCTCGAGAAGATTCCATCGGCGCCCTCTCGGCGGCTCATCCGTTGCGATTTTTCTCGCGAGCCAGATAAAGGTCCCGCCGACGAGCACGGCCGCCAGCAATTGCAGCAAAATGAACTTGGTTGGCTGAAACGTCACCGGTCCGAGAAACTCGCCGGCCCGCCCCGCCGGTTGCTTCATCAGGGGTGCTTCTTCCGTCCATGGTGAAAGACGGGGAATCCAGATTTTTCGAGCCTTGTCCTCGGCGTTCAGCCGCATCGAGGGAAGTTCAAAATACGGCATGTCCTGGGTGTGGCTGATCAGGTGATCCGAACCGAGAAAATAATCGTAATCACTGACGTGGGCATGTCCGTCGTGCGGCTCCACGGCGTGCCCCTTCGCGTCAACTGCAGGGAGATGATTCTTCTCCCCGGATTTCGAAGTGGCTTGCGGATTCGTATCGCGCGCGTGGTTGTCCTGCAGCGGCGTTCCGCCCACGACACCGCGCCAGGAAAACAGCACAAGCCCCACCACCGCAAGGAGCGTCAGCATCCAGAATCGCGTGCGCGACGGCTCGGCATCCCTGTGGTTTTTCGGGTCTCGGTGCATCAGGGTTCCGATTGTCCGTTGCGCGAACGGCCCGTGATCGAGGAACGGGAATGAAGGGCACGAAGTCGCTGGAACTGGCTCGCCACGTCGGTCACAAGTCCCGCAAGGTAAAACAAAATCACATAGTAGACCATGCCCCCGGACATCAGCGATGGAAAGCGTAACTTGACAACCAACAATAACAGCACCGGCAGCGCGATCCGTACCGCCGAAGAAGCGTAAAGTCGAGTCGTGAGAAACACCTCGCCCCGCGGATAGATGCCGAGAAGGTGGGCCGCGCTGGCACCCAGCCAGCAAACGACCGAGGCAAGCAAGGCGGCAGTCGCAGACATCGATTGCCCCATCGAAATACACATCCCGACGACGACCAGTGTCAACGCCGCGTAGACCGCCAGCAATCGCAACAGGCCGGACTTCAGCGCAAGACCCTCCGTCGCGGTGGTCGTTTGAAAAGGCGTTGCCGGGATCATTCAGGGATCAATCGGTTTCGATCAGGGACGGTTTTTGGAATTGCGCGCGTCGCGATTCACCAACTTGATCAACTGCCAGACTCCGGCCGAGATGCCGGCTACCAGCCCGAGGGCGGCGAACAGCGGTATCGTTCCCAACCACGAATCGAGCCAATACCCCAGCAACCCCGGGACCACCATCATGAAGGCAATCGTCGTGACTTGGGAGGCCTTTTCGATCGCCTTGGCGTACGGCGAACGATTGTCCTGGGGCGGACGGGGATCAGTCACAAATCACCGCGGGCGGCAGGTTCCTTTGGGTCGGTCAATGCCGGGAGGCGCGGCAGTCCGGTGGCGAACGCCCGCTAATCTAACCGTCGTTAAATTATCGGTCAACCGACTTTGGGAAAATTTTCACAAAGTTTTTCCCGGGGTGGGTTCGTTGCCAAATAGGGCGAACTGCTGTTTCACCGCAACGGTGAGGGAGCCATGCGAACTGGCAGTTCGCACTACGTCACCGCAACGGTGAGGGAGCCATGCGAACTAGCAGTTCCTACTGATGCGAACTGGCAGTTCGCACTACACGCGGAACGGTGCCCCGGAACGGTGCAAAGATGCAAACCGGCGGTTCGCGCTACCCGCAATCCGCTCATTTTGCGACGCAAGTCCTTTGTTGCCAATGAGTTGCAATCCAGGCCCTGACAAAAAAGTTGCCAAACTCGGTCATTCTTTCTATAATGGTGGTTCGGAGGCCCTTCCCGACGCGGAACGTTTGAAAAATCGCCCGGAATCTCTCCTGAGGCGGCCGGTTTCACCGCAAAAACCCCGGCTTGCGGTTCTTGAGGGAGCAAAAACCCGACTTTCTCCAACCAAATAAGGGTGAACCGTTGAAATCGACTGACGCACTCCGGTCACACACCGCGAAACAATTGGCTGCCATGGCCAGGCAAAAGGGAATTAGCGGCTGGCACGCCATGCGCAAGGAAGAACTGGTGACCGCTCTCGTCGCTTTGACAAGTAAATCCGCTTCTTCGGGAAAGGCCAGAGCGACCCCGCAACGGGCCGTTTCCCGCAATGGCGATGCGGCGGCTCCTCCTCGCAACCGCCGGGTCGTCCGCATCATTCGCGAGGAAGCAAAACGGCGGGAACAGCTCAAGGACCTTGCCCGAGTCAACGCCCGCACCGGACGCGGCGACCCGAAACGGGATCGCGTCGTTTTGATTGTCCGTGACCCCTATTGGCTCCAGGCGTACTGGGAGATTCGCCGCGCGACGGTCCAGCGAGCCAACGTCGCGCTATCCCGCAAATGGCACAACGTCGAGCCGGTGATCCGACTCTTCGAGATCAGCGAAAACAGCCAGGCGTTTGCCGTCGAACAACCGGTCCGCGACATCCCCGTCCACGGCGGCGTGCGGAACTGGTTCATTGACGTGCCCGATCCGCCGAAGACGTACCGGATCGGCATCGGATACCGGCTCCCTGACGAGCGATTTTACCTGATCGCCAAGAGCAACAAGGTGACGACGCCGATCCCCAACGCCAGCGATTCGGTGGATCACAACTGGACCGACATCGCGATGAACCATCAGAAGTTTTTCGCGCTGAGCGGCGGCTACACTGACGAAACGGGGAACAGCGATTTGCGCGATGTATTTGAGGACAAGTTGCGTCGCCCGATGAACCGCCCGCTCTTTGCGCAAATCAGTGCCAACACACTCGGAGGCTACAGCGGCTTTGGTTTCGTAGTCGATGCCGAGATGGTCATTTACGGAACCGCCGATCCCGAGGCGTCCGTGACCCTCGCGGGGGAACCCGTCAAGTTGCAGCAAGACGGAACCTTCGAGGTACGAATGCCGCTGCCTGATCGCCGCCAGGTTTTGCCCGTCGTCGCTTGCAGCCGCGATGGCACGGAACAGCGGACGACCGTCCTCGCCATCGAGCGCAACACCAAGGTGATGGAACCAGTCACTCGCGATATGGAAGATATCCCGGAATAGGAAGCCGGGAACGAACGCGATCCAGCAAATGCCGAATCAAGTCCCGTCGTTCGTGTTCAAAGATTGGTGCCTGCATCACCGTCGATTCGAGCACGAGCCGGAGCACGAGCAAAATCATCGTCCCTCCACGCCTGAGCGCCGCGAATCGTACATCGACGTCGCAAGTCCCAGATTGACGACGAACAAATAAGCCGACAAAAGGGAGGCAACGAGCGCCGTGGCCATTGCGAAGGGAATCGTAAACGGCAGGAACTGCCCGGCGGCATTCACGGCAACAAAAGCAAGACCGAGAAGGAGGACGATCCCAAACAACTTGATCACGTCGCCCGTGTGCTCGGCAATCAGCGAAAACGACTGCCGCATGGCATCGCGGAATCCTCGGCGTCGCGCGGCGTGGGCCGCTGCCGCGAGATTGAAGATGATTGAAACCCCGGCAATCAATATCACCGTGACTGCATTGCCGCCGAGTACCAGGGGATGACGGGCAACCATCCGAATCTCCTCAACGATTGACGCCTCCGGCGTCACGACTTGCATTGCCGCGAATTTCTGGGCAATCGCCCCCGGGATGGCCGCCAAAATGGCGAACACGACGAAACAGATAAACAGTAACAACATCGTCACCCACGAGGCCCGGCCGTGACGCGCCAGCGATTGGGATTCCCGCCCCGCGACAAGGTCCTGTTGACGTCCCGCGAAGGCTCCCCAAATCCACGGAAATGCAAACAAAATGACGCCGAACCAAATGACCATGCCACAGCCGAACGCCATCAGGCCAAAAAATTCGGGGGGAAGGGCGTCGCCTTGTTTTGGAGCTGACTGGACTTTCTCCATGACGCCGCTTTCCAGCATCCAGACACCGGCGGCGGCACTGCCCATCTGAATTGGGGCAAGTATGAGAAACATCAACACGGTGCCGGCCAGGGTTCGATGAGCAATGGCGAAACCGCGCGACACGATGCCGCCAAACGAGAGCGGCTCGCCCAACGAAGGCTGGGGCAAAAACGGTCCGCCGCCGTGTGCGGGCGGCTCGTACGGATTGACGGGCTGGGTCATTGGGAAATATCCATCGCCAAACTCGAAAAGGTAGAGCATACCAGCATGGGCTGAATTCCCCAACCTTTCTGCTCCCGGAAATTTCGCGCGAGCTGCCTTCCTCAACGACCTGTAAAGGCCGCGAAGGTTTCTGTACAGTTAAACCATGACCCTCGTGACCGCCACGAATCTTCGCAAGTTCTACTCGTCCGATCCGGTTCTGGACGGCGCCGCGCTCGATATTCGCGCCGGCCAGCATTTGTCGCTGGTCGGTCCCAACGGTGCCGGCAAGACGACTCTCCTTAACCTGCTCGCTGGAGAGATGCCCCCCGACGGAGGAGAAATCCGCCTGGCACCGGGAACACGGACCGGCTTTCTCCGTCAGCAAATGAATCTTGACGCGGCGCAGACGGTCGGCGCGCTTGCGCGGGAAGCGCTTCGCACGCTCATCGATCTGGCGGACCGCGCCGCGTTGACCGCTCAGCAACTGGCGGTCGCCGAAGGGGACCGTCGCGACGAGCTGGCGCGGCGTTACGACGCGCTTCACCAGGAACTGGAGCGGCGCGAGGGCTATCACGTCGATCACAAGATCCGGCGGGTGCTCGATGGACTGGGCTTTACTCCCGATTTCGATGAACGCCCCATCGGCCAGCTCAGCGGCGGCCAGCAAAACCGGCTCATGCTCGCGCGGCTGTTGCTTGAGGAGCCGGACCTCATGCTGCTCGACGAGCCATCCAACCACCTCGACATCGAAGCGACGGCATGGCTGGAAGGTTTCCTCGCCGATTGCCCGCAGGCCTTTCTCCTCGTCAGTCACGACCGGTACTTTCTCGATCGCGTGACGACCGGGACGCTGGAACTGGTCAACGGCCAGATCGACGCCTTTCCCGGCAACTACACAAAGTACAAGGTACTGAAGGAACAACGGCTTGCGGTCCACCGACGCACTTACGAAAGGCAAACGGAGGAAATCGAAAAGCTCAAGGACTTCATTCGCCGAAACCACTATGGGCAAAAGGCGACCCAGGCGGAAGACCGGCGTCGCAAGCTCGAACGGATCGAACGGGTCACCCTGCCGCGCGAGATTCCTGTCCCGCGAATGAAGTTTCATGACGTGTCGCGCACCGGCGACATCGTGGTCGAGGCGCGCGGGCTGGCCAAGTCATTCGATGAACTGCTATTCGCCGACGTCGGATTTCAGATCGAGCGCGGGCAGCGATGGGGCGTCCTCGGTGCAAACGGCACGGGGAAAACGACGCTGCTTCGCTGTCTCCTCGGAGAACTGTCCCCCGACGCCGGGACCGTGCGCTTTGGTACCGGCGTCGAACCTGGATACTTTGACCAGCACTTGCACTGCGTCGATGAGCGGGTCACCAGCGCCGAAGCAATCCGCCCGCGCGACGAAAGCACCGCTGAATTGCGGATGGACGAACTGGCACGCCGCGATTTGCTGGCCCGCTTTGGAATTACCGGCGACACGGCATTGCAACAGGTCCAGAGTCTCAGTGGTGGCCAGCGGAACCGCGTTGCACTGGCCAATCTCGCCGCGCAGCGCGCCAATTTTCTGATCATGGACGAGCCGACCAACCATCTCGACTTGTGGGCGCGCGAGGCGCTCGAGTCCGCGATCAACCAGTTCGAGGGGACGATCCTCCTGGTCAGTCACGACCGGTACTTCCTCAACCGCGTTTGCACGCACTTGTTGATTCTCGAGAACCAGACGGCGCGCGTCATCGAGGGGAATTACGATACCTACCGCATGTTGCAGGCCGCCGGGCGGGAAGCGGCCAGGGAAGTGCTGGCGGGCGTCAACGGCCGGGGCCGTTCGCGAGCAGGTTCGCGAAAGCGGGCCTCTCGAAATTCGGGCGTCGACCGCCGTCAGCGCCGTTTTCCCTGGCGGAAGGTCGAATTGATTGAGGCGGACATCGCGGCGTGCGAGTCGCGGATCGAGGAGTTGCATTTCACGCTCGCCAACCCGGTGGTCCACCGCGACGCCGACGCCATGATGGAGGCAAAAAGTGCCCTGAGCGAGGCGAACCGCCGTCTTGAGGAGTTGTACGAACACCTGGAAGAAGCGAGCGAGGATTAGCCGTTACGTGGGGCAAGCTTCCAGCTTGCCAAGTCACGTGGGGCAAGCTTCCAGCTTGCCGAATCAAACACAACTTCAACATGTATCAGCGAAAAATTTCACGCGAATCCGTGAGTAAGCGATTGCTCACTGAAGAATACCGGTTTTCATCGATTGCGCCAATCGCTGGCCAGAGTCGAGAGCCACCAACCGCGCGGGACCAGTGCAAAACAGATCACCGCCAGGTGCGCCAGCCATGCACCGCCGACCCACGCCATCCGACCCTCGGTCAGTCCGTACTGGTGCAATCCGATCCCCAACTCGTTGACGGCGAACCACGACCAGATCGTGACCATGCTCGCAAAGACCGCGATCATCGCGATGCCGCGATCGCGAACCAGTCCGGCCCACCGCGCGTGCAGCAACAGCGCATTGGCCAGCACGATCATGAGCGCACCGTTTTCCTTGGGATCCCAGCCCCAGAAACGCCCCCACGAGTCGTCGGCCCACAAGCCGCCAAGTACCGTCCCGACAAAACTGAGCAGCAGCGCGAACGAGGCGACACCATATATTAATCGCACGAGCATTTCACGGACCTTCGGAACGTGGACCGGCGTCAATACGCTGAGCACGATCCACATCATCCCCAAAGCGCCCGCAACAAACGTCGATGCGTATCCCAACGTGACGCATACGACGTGGGTCGACAACCAGAACTGCGTATCGAGAACGGCGACCAGCACGGAAAAGGTATCGACGTCAGTCGCCAGGCTGAACGAAATCAAAAGCGTCACAAACCCGGTGACGCTGCCAAGCATCGTGCCAAAGCTGTACCCGGCAAGTCGCTCGACGATCATTCCAAGAACGACGCATCCCCAGCCGATAAAAATGGAGGAACTGTGCAGACTCGTCACTGGCGCGCGGCCGGAAATATAAATCCGCAGAATCAGTCCGAACGAATGCACGACAAACGCAAGGAACATCAGCCAGAACGCCGCGCGGCGGCTGGCGTGTGCGGCTGAATCAACCGCGGGACTGAATTCCGCACCGGCAAGCCCCAGCCAGGAAAGCAGCGTGAGGACTGTCGCCGCGATATAAACCGCCGTCGCGACATAAAAGGGGGCCGCCTGGTTGTAGAAAAATTCCGCGGCGACCTTCCCGCTCGACTTGCGCATTGCCTGCGAATCGCCCACGCTGTCCAGATGGGTCTCAACCGCCCGGTTGAACCCGTCGGCGTCTCGGCTGGCCCACAGCCGGTCGAGTTCGACCAGCGGCGGCGGGTCGTCCAGCCGGCTCCAGTCGAATCGCCCGTTCGTATCGAGCGGGAGCGTAGTTGCAATTTCGCCGGCGACTTGTCCAGCAAACCTCGGCAATCGTTCCTTCAGCGACCTTTCGATGTCCGGTGCGAGCCGCTCGCGAAACCGTTCGACAGCCGCTGTTGCTTCCGTGTCGGCGTCGTTGATCAGCCGATCGACCATTTGCTCGAGCTTCTCGACGTCCGTGTCCCGGACCTCGTCGCCGCCGAACCGCGCCAACTCGATCATCAGTTCCTCGCGGAAAAGAAGTTCGCGGAGACGCTCGGTCGGTTCACCCTCGACCAGATGGCTCGCAAGTGCCTCGGGTGTGTTCAGCTCGTGCTTGCGCGCCATGTCGGCCAGCCAGTACCGCGTCTTGAGTGGCGCGAGGACGGACCAGTTGTCGGGGTTGTTTCCTGGCACCGCCCGCGCGATTCCGGTGGCGGTTTCCATTTGAGCCGATGCCGCGAGCGCCGCGGTGGCGTCGTCAAAACCGTATTGATCGGGACTGGCGAGCGCCAGTCGCAGATTTCCAACGGATCGAAACTGTTCGCTCAGTTTCAGAATGCGCTTTTGGAAAGCGGTCAATTGCGACTCGTCGCGCTTGGCAACGGCCGACGCTTCCGAGACCATCCGCGCAAACTCCTCGCGCGACTCTTCGATTTCCGCGTAGGAGTACATGTTCCGCTTGCGGCGAACGAGGTTCAGCGCCGACTGGATTTCCGGATCATCGATCTTGAAGACCAGGTATTCGTCCGCTCCCGGCTCGCCAAAAACCCAGTCCGCCAGCCAGCGAATGGCGGGGACTTCCGACTGGCGTTCGCCGTAATCCGCAGTTTTGGGTACGGTTTCGCGCTTTCGCGTCTCGCGGAGAGTCGTGCGGGCGAGCGAATCAAGCGGCTGGATACGGCCGCCGCTGACGACTGGAATCTTGCCGAATTCCGACAAGTTCATCGCCTCGTACTCGATCCGCTCCGGTCGCAGTTCGCGCCACGCCCAACCCCCAAACACGACGATCGATCCGATCACAAGTGCCCACGACAGCGCGTCCCATGGGTGCAACTGCCAGCCCGCCGACACCCGTTCGACAAACCGGACAAAGGTGCCGAGGAGGTGCATGAACAACCCGAATCCGACAAACGCGCAACAGACATAGGGAATCATCCAACCCGTGTTTTGAACGACTTGCAGGATCGAGAAGGTGCGTCCCTGCGAATCCGTGTCGTGCCCGGCCTGGTAAAAGGTCTCGTTGTTATAGCGAAGCGGCTGGTTCATCGAGACCTTTTTGATCTCGTCGACGTTGTGAACCGGGTCGATGATCCGAAACGTCGATGAGTACGATTGCGGAATGGTCGTTCCGAGATAGTCGCTGCGGGTCGTCGACTCCAGATGGACCGAATAGGGCTTGTAATACTGGCGGAACCGCAATCCCACGCGCCATTCCCGCCCACTCGCTTCAATCCGGTCGAGGTCGTACGCGTCAACTCGCCAGAGTTGCTGGCTGACCAGGAAGACACCGAGGCTCTTGTCATTCTCCCGATCAACCAGTTCAACGTAGGCGCTCGCGAGGTTCATCCCGTCCGGATCGGCTGCCGTGACAGGAGCGCGCTCGCTTGCGCGCAGAAATTGGGCGATCCCCGTGGCGTCGGGAATGACTGGATCATCAGGCCGGGCGTTCTCGATCGCCGAGTTGGTGTACCACGCAAGCGTTCGCACACGAAACGGCAACCGCGGATCGTCAACGACCGAACCGGGTCGCAAGGCGCGGCCGTCGATCGTCACGACTTTTTCATTCCCGTCTCCTGTCGGCGTGGAAAAGGCCAGCTCGGAATGATCGACGCTGAAGGTGTGCCCGGTCGTCTGTCCCTCATAGAAGAAAACTCGCTGCTCGACCGCCGACCACGTCGTATACAGCTCGCCCATCATCAGAAGCAGCAGTCCGGAATGCACGATCACGATGCCGGCCTTGCGGCGAAACACGAGTAACGCCCCGATGTAGCAAAACACGGACGCCAACAGGCCTTGAGCAAGCCGCCACACGATCCGCATGGCGTCGTCGCCGATATAGGACGCATCACCCAGCCACATTAAAAGGACAAA
>JBGTFW010000132.1:0-11674 GCA_041747075.1 Pirellulaceae bacterium | reverse complement strand
CGCGAAAGCCCTCGCAAGGCGTCGTCACGCTCCGCGCCGGCGCGACGGCCAGTATGTTAACGATTGTCGTCGCTGACGATGGGCGGGGACTTGATTTTGACGCGCTGCGGCGACGCGGCTTCGAGCGGGGATTGCTCGCTCCGGGATCGAATCCGTCGCGTTCCCAACTTGCCAAACTGATTTTTCAACCAGGGTTTTCGACCCGTGACAGCGCCAACCAGGTTGCCGGTCGGGGCGTCGGCATGGACGTTGTCGCGACAACGGTCGATCGAATGCAGGGGCGTATCGAGGTCGAGTCGCGGCCGGGAGAAGGCGCCGAAATCCGCATCTCGATTCCACTGACGACGGGCATCGAACATGTGATGGTCTTTCGCGCCGGGGGCGAACTTTACGCATTACCGATGCGCGCCATCCAGTCAGCGGATCGCAATCATGCCGCTGGAAAAGAGGCCCACATGGTCCGTTTCGCCGATGCGATCGGTCGCGGAGGGCTCAAATCCACGGGACTGCATACTCTGATGTTCGACGAGCGACTGGGGCTGGAAGTCGACGAAATTGTCGGACCCGGCGAAGTCGTCGTCAGACCGCTGCCGGAGTTGCTCCGTCGCCATCCGCTTGTCAGCGGCGTCGTCCTCTCGGCGGGCGGTGATACCGTATTGCTGCTCAACGCCGAACGCGCCCGACAGTGGTGCCTCGACTTCGGAAGCCGTCGCGGCGATCCCGGCGAGTCGCGCGAGGCGGGTTCGCCTCCCCCAGTCCCGAACGTCCCGTCCCGACGCGCCCTGGTCGTCGACGACTCGTTGAGCGCGCGACAGCTGCTCGTTCGCAAGCTTGCCGAGCGCGGTTATGAAACGAGCGAAGTGGGAGACGGACTGGCCGCCCTCGAGATTCTTCGCACCGGACAATTCGACATGGTCTTTACCGACGTCGACATGCCGGGAATGGGAGGGCTGGAACTGCTCGGCGAAATCGCCCAGGACAATTCACTTGACCTGACCACCGTGGTCGTCACAAGCCGCCCGCACAAGGAAATCTGGAAATGCGCCTCGCGATATGGCGCGGGCGGATTCCTTGCCAAGCCGGTGAGCGGCGAAACTCTCGACAATCTTCTCAACGGACTCGTGGAAACCACCGCAACCGGCTCGCACAACTCCGAGGAGCAATCATGATCGAAAAAACCATCCTCGTTATCGACGACAGCGCGACCATTCGCCGGCTCGTTGACGGCGAACTCGGTAACGCCGGATATCGGGTCGTCATGGCCGCGACCGCCGAACAGGGAATGGAGATGGCGCGGAGCGAGTTGCCCGACCTGATCCTTCTCGATCACCAATTGCCCGGAACAACGGGTTACGAACTCTGCCGCCAGTTCCATGAGGACCCGGCACTGTGCGGTATTCCGGTGGTGTGCAGTTCGACACTTCGCAAGAAAGCCTACGCGGAGTACACCGAACTGCCCAACGTGATCGACATGTTGCCCAAGCCGTATTCGGCGGAGCTGCTTCGCACGATCGTCGCCAACGCGCTGGAAACCGCGGCGATGGTCGTTCATTCGCAGACGGGCGGGACGGCGGTACCCGAGGTCATCGACGAGATGGCCGATGGCGATTTGTCCGGCACCTTTGATTGTTTCACGATGCGTGAAGTCATCGATTTTCTCAACAATGCGGGGCAACAAGGCGTTCTCGAAATCGATCTCGGCCGTGCCCGAATCACCGTTCACCTGGCCAGCGGGCGCGTTCAGGCGCTGACCGCGTCGGGGCTCCAGCCGGAACTGATCTCCGGGGGCCTTCCGCCCGTGATCGCCGACCTTGCACCGATGATCAAGTTCACGATCCGCGGACGCAACTCCAGCGAAATCGACGGGCTGGTGGATTTGCTCGACAACAAGGTGCTCGACGCGCGGCTGTTGCGTCAGGTGCTGCGTCACCAGGCGGCGGCGCTCGTCAACTACTGCCTTTCGCGCAAGCCGTTGACGTTTCGTTTTCAGTCGCAAACGGAACTTCCAAAGCTTTTCAGCAAGTTGCCGCTCGATGCGAGCCTGCTGGCGTTGCTCGTCGACGCCTCGATGCTCGGCGGCCCGCCGACTCCATCGGCCAGTGACCTGAACGAAGTGACGTGGGTTCGCGCCGCGCAACGCGGTCAAAATCTCGACCGTGGCGGACTCGATTCCCGGTACCTCAAACTTTTTAACCTCGTTTCAACGCCCGTGACCGCCGCCGGACTTGCCCGCCAGACGGGGCTGCCGGCCAACGAAGTGCATCGCGTGTTGACCGGGTTCGCCCACGCCGACCTGGTGACTTGCCAGGCAAAACGCGACGTTCATACAGTGATTGCCGTAACCGGCGACGCGCGGCACGCTCGCCAGCTTTCCGATTTTTTCCGCGTCGATCAGGAATCGATTTCCGGCAAGGTCGTGCGCGACGCGCTGGCCGTCAAGCTCCTTGCACGCCGTCTCCGGCCCGACCAGATCGTTTTCGACCTGGACTGTGACAAGACACGCGAGGCATTCGAACAACTGTCACGGCAGTCGCCGGCGGAGCTTGCCGACGCGGACTGGACGGTCCTTACGGCGAACGCGGAAGCGGGGAATCTCCCCGACATGCCGCGGCGAATGCGTGTCGCCGAGTGGCCTGAATCGCTCGACGCCATGCGCGCGACGTTTGGTGAACGAGACGAGGATTGTTCCTCCGAGAGTTCGACGCTTGAGGCGGTTGGGCAGTAGAAACATTCAAGAGAAAACGAACTGGCAGTTCGTTCCACGACGGAACGGAAAAACGAACTGGCAGTTCGTACTACGAAAAATGAAGAATACCATCAACGAGACGCGGCTGTGAATCTCACCACCCAAATCACCACCCAAAGCAGGTCCAATAAACCGGTTGCCGTTGTGCAGTTCCTCGGGCGGGACGAGAAATGCTTTCACCACTCGATTTGCGAGGGAGGGAGCCTGATTCTCGGCAGCGATGAACAGAGCGGCGTCCGCCTCGAAGGTACCGGGATTGCGCCCCGGCACTGCGTGATCCACGTCGCCGACGGAAATCTGTTCGTAACCGACTGGTTTTCGGAAACTGGAACGCGCGTCAATGGCGAAAAGATTTATGCCGAGACGTGCGTTCGGCCAACGGACTTGCTGGAAGTCGGCCCTTACCAGCTTCGGTACATGATGGCGACCGAATCGACCGATCAGGACGTCGTTTTTAAAGAGCACGTTCCCGTGGTCGCGGACATCGAACCCTCCGAATTGGCGACCCTCAACGACACGCCGGAATCACGCTCGCCGGAAAAAAGACTTTCGGGCAACACGCTTCTTTCGACAGTGGAAGACCCGCTGACGAAACTGCAAAAGGCCCAGGCCGAGATCGCGCGGCTGGAGCGGGAACTCGACTATCAACGGACGCTCGCCGCCCTCAATGACGCGCGCGACGCATCGAGCGACGACGCGGAGGATGAACTCTCCGAATCGACCCTGCTCCGCGCGGAAGTCGAGCAGTTGCAGACCGAACTGATGCAGCGCGAAGAGGAAATCCGCCACCTGGTGAACGGTTCGGCGAGTGAACCTGCAAACGAGCTTCCCGCGGTGAACGACGGGGAGAGCGACCGGCTCGTCGACCGGCTCGAACAGTTGCTCGCAGAATTAAGTGAGTCCGACGAGCGCGTTCGCAACCTTGAAACACTGCTCCACGCTTCTGATGACGCGACGCTGGCGGAACGTGAGGAGCGGGAACAGCTTGGCCACTGGGTTTCCGAAATCGAAACGCGCGTCGCGGACCGCGAACAACAGTGGAAGGCCCGCGAGGAACGACTTGAGGCGCGACTCAAGGAAGCTGCCGAACGATGCCGCCGCGCCGAAACGAGCGCCGAGCACGTCGTCAAGCTGCACGCCGGCGAATTCCAGCAGCAATTGCAACGGCAAGTTGTTGAATTGCAGGAAGATAACGAACGACTTGCCAGCGAACTGGACGAAGCGCGAACCGAACACTCCCGCCTTCGCGAAGTCGTCTCGCGATCGGGCGTCCGCGAGGAGCAGCTTCAGGAATTCACGGAGCAGCAGGCCGAATTGAAACTGCATGAAATCGAGATCGCGCGTGAGCGAGCGTTGATTGCACGGCAGACCGCCGAAATCGCCAGGCTCCGCGATGAACTCGATCGCGCCGTGGCACCCGTTCAGAATGTTGAGAACCCGGACTGCCGCATCCGCCAGTTCCGGGAACACTTGCGCGAGATTCACGATTTGGAAGAGGAGCAGCGAAAGCAACGGAGCCTCTCCGGCCGCCTTTCGCGCCTTTGGAATCGCATCACCGATTGATCGCCCGGCCGCCAGGCCAGGAGAAAACGACATGACAGAACCTTCCTCACAACCCGTTTCCGGCGACGTCGCGCATCGGCTGCGCACCGTCTCGCGGCGGATCGAGTCGTTTTTTGAACGCCAGGTCGAACGGCTCGAACACGCCATCAGTCAACTTCAGGACAGCGGCGGGGAATACGAAATGGCGCGTCGATTGTCGATTGATCTCGACGAGCAGCGCGCCGCATGGGAGATCGAGCGTGAGGAGGAGATGATCCGCCTCGCCGAAGCGAGCCAGTCGCTTGCCAGATCGTGGCATGAGCTGGAACAGAGGCAGCGCGAACTGGAAACAAGTCTGCTCAAGTCACAATCGCCGACCCTCGCAAGCCCGCGCCGCGCGATGGCCGCCGCGCATGTCGGCGCGTCGAGCACTTCCCCAGTCGGGTCGCCGGGCGAGGGGATGGAACTTTTTGAAATGCGACAGCTTCAGGCCAACGTCAACCGTCACACACGCAGGGGTCGATAAACCATGGGAATTTCATCGCTTTTTGGATTGAGTCCGGCCGTTCCGGAAACCATTCCACCAACGGCGGTCGCGGCACCGGGCGCTTCGGCGACCTCGGACGCAAGAAAACTGACTTGCTGCCGCCTGTTGACCGACGAGTCCGGTTCGACCCCTTCGCGTTCGGCGATACGACGCGCATGGAAGATGCTGGAACGGCAGATGGCGCTGGTTCCCGCCGGCTCGGTCCCGATGTTCAGCGCCGACCCGCTCGAAGACCTCGACCAGCGCGATACGCGACGCAAGCCGAAATTGCATCTTGAGGATGTCGACAGTTTCTTCATCGACCGGATGGCGGTCAGCAACGCCGAGTACATGATCTTTGTGCGGTCGGGCGCTTACAGCGAATTCGACTTGTGGCCCAAAATCGTCTGGCCGCACCTCGTCCAGTTCGTCGATCGAAGCGGTGCGCCGGGTCCCCGGTTCTGGACCGAGGGTCGACCCGACCGCGAGTTGATGGACCATCCGGTAACCGGCGTTTGCTGGTACGAGGCGGAGGCGTTTGCGAAGTGGGCCGGCAAGGCGCTCCCGACCCCCGCGCGCTGGCAGCGCGCCTGTTCGTGGCACACGGCGGGAGAAGGCCAGTACACGACGAAAATGTACCCGTGGGGTGATCTCTTTGACGCGCGACGCGCCAACGTCTGGGACAGCGGCGTGGGCCAAACCGTTCCGGTCGACAAATACTACGAAGGCTGCACGCCCAACGGCGTCTTTCAACTGATCGGCAACGTGTGGGAATGGGTCGACGGCGACTTTGCCAAATCGCCATCGCCCCGGCAAACGACCGCCGCGCTGGGCGAAGTACGCGGGGGCGCGTTCGACACGTATTTTTCACGGCAGGCCACCTGCCAGTTCCGCACGGGACAACCCCGACTTTATCGCGGCAGCAACACCGGTTTTCGATGCTGTGTCCCGACGAGCACGCTCATTCACAAACCCTGAAAGCCCAATTGACATGACCACGACCTTTGCCTGGCAACGCGATTGCCTTGACGTCTACTGTATTTCGTGCAATACGCAGGTGCTCGAATCGGGCCGGCGCTGTCCTTCGTGTCACACGCCAACGACGGTCTCTCGCTCGGTCGCCCAGCAAGGCGCGCGAAAGAAACAGAAGCTCATTTCCGTCCTCGGAGCAAGCGGCGCGGGCAAGACCGTCTATCTTGGCATGTTGCTCGACATGTTCGGCAAGGGGGTCCGCGGGATGCGGGGCATTCCCAACGGGGCATTTTCGCTGGACGTCCAGGATCAGACGATTACCGCGCTCGAACAACGGCGCTTTCCCGAAAAGACCCCATCGGAAATCGACCAATGGAACTGGATTCACTGCGAAGCCTACTTTGAACGGAAGCCGAAACAGAAACTCGACCTGATTACTCCCGACATCGCGGGCGAAGTGCTCGCCCACGAGATTGAAAATCCCGGCTCGTCGGCGATTATCCGGAACATGACCGCCAATTCGGACGCGATCTTTGTGTTGCTCGACTCGACGTGCGTTCGGGACTTCGCGCGCAGTGAGGACTCGTTCGCATGCAAGCTCGTCAACTACATCGCCCAGCAGCATTTGCGAACCCAAAACGAACGCCGGGCATTTGTCCGCCTGCCGCTGGCAATTGTCCTCACCAAGACGGACGTCTGTTCGGAAGCCGAACACGACACCGAGGCGTTCGTGAAAACCAACCTGCCGGGTCTTTCCCAGTACTGTCGAAAGCGTTTTCAGTCGTGGGCGTATTTCCCCGCCAGCGTCGTCGGCACGACGATCGAACATGTCAGTGAAGGGGGTGCAACGATGGACGTTCCCTTGCACGTCCAGCCGCGCGGCATCGTCGAACCGGTTCAATGGGTCATCGCAACGCTGGAAAAGAAATGGCGCAGGTCCTGGTAGAACAAGCGGTCTTTTCGTCCGACAACAACGATCGCGTGCGGGGGTATCAGATCATTGCCCGGTCGCCGGGGGTCACCCGCGACATCGCGCGCGAACTGGTGCGATGGAGTCCGTCGCACCAGGCGATCCTCTCCGCCGAATTGAACGCGCAGTGCGTGATGTGCTTTCCGGTCAGCGACCGATGCGTCGCCATTGGTCGTACCGTGTACGGACTGCCGGAATACAGCGGTCGTGGCGGCCGCGAGACTTCGACGCGGTGGCTTGTCACAACGCGCGAGCACCTGGAGGGCTTTGCCAACAATGCATGGAACCTCTGGCAAGCCGCTCGCTCGCAGGGTTACCTGCAATGGTCGGCGGGCGACCCGGAGGTATTGCCGGCATTGCCGCTGATCGCCCAATGGGGTCTGGCCAACGCGCCGCTGACGCGCCGCTACAGTGTGGAGTTCGTCGAGTCCTCCGCGCGATTGCTCAACGACGGTCGGCGCGTGGCGGTGATCGGTGCCGGCGAATGCGAAGAGATCCTTGCGGGCGTACTCGCGCGGCTTCCGGAAGCGCGGTGCGGCGAAATTTCGTTTGGCACCGGACTGCGCCCGTCGGTAGCGCGACCGTTTGACCTGCAAGTGCTTCCGGAGGTGGACCGCGACGTCTGCGCGGAACTCTCCGCGGACCGGGTCGCGCTGGTCGGACGCTGAGTTAAACCACCCCCCCGCGTCATTCCCGCGAAGGCGGGAACCCAGGGAATCCAGGCGCTTCAACCCCCCCCCGCGTCATTCCCGCGAAGGCGGGAACCCAGGGAATCCTGGCGCTTCAACCCACCCCCGCGTCATTCCGCGAAGGCGGGAACCCAGGAAATCCTGGCGCTTCAACCCACCCCCGCGTCATTCCCGCGAAGGCGGGAACCCGGAAATTCGGTCGTCGGCATTTGATCCAGCCGATTGGACTGGATCCTGCCGCTATTTCTCGCGCTTCCATTTGCGGATGTATTGGTTGGCTTCGCCGCGATCGCGGAACTGAAGGAACTGGAAACGCGCGTGCTCCTTCTCGTACGTAGTCATCGACTCCATCACCGTCGAGTGCCATTCCGCGAGACTTCCCTTGTCGATGTAAAAACAGGCGTGCCTTTTCGCGCCATTGACGTCGGGAATTTCCACGGTACCGACAAAATGCGGCAAGGCTCCGAATGGCGATTCGAATTTCTGGCGGCTCATGTGCTCGACCATCTCTTTTTCAAACGCCTCGAGGTCCTCGGCAAAAAACTTCTGGAAATGCACCATGTTTCCCGGGACGGTTGGTTCCTCGCCCTTTTCAGCGGGCAGCATTCCCTGGAGCGGCGGCATCCGTGACAAGTAGCGAACGTAGCGGTCAAAATCCTCCTTGCGCTTCTCTGCCAGGAAATACGTCAGCGTCCACGCCGAGGCGTATCCGGTCGAATCAAGGACGCCGGCACTTACCGTCTGGTTAACCGTGTCGCCATCGAATCCCTTGATGAACTGCCGCTGAAGGAATCCCTCAAGTTCCCACATCCGCAAGTCGTTGATCTTGCCCGCGCCCTTCCACGCGAACTTGTGACCCGGTTTGGTCGGCGCGAGGTATTCGGCAATTCCCTCGCCGATCCACATCGGCCAACGACTGAGCCGTTGCTGAACGCCGATATTGTGAAGGATCTGGTGCGCCCCCTCGTGAGCGATCGTCGACAACAGTTCCTGGCGGGCAAGTTCGACGCTGAGTCCCGCAAGGCCCGACTCCTCGTGAAGTACGACCCGGTTGGTGGGGATTTCATAGTAGGCGAGAATGCCTGGCGGCATGGGCTGGTAAGCGTGAAAATGCTGCGCCCTGTGGAACATGATGACGAGCAACGGAACTTCCGGCTCGTGAACGTCCAGTCCCATTTCCCGACAGAATTCAATGACGCCAGTCAGCATTGTCTCCATGACCGTCGACGTGACCTTGGCGAATTCGGGCGTCGTGTTGTAGACAAACACAAATCGCTCCGTCGTCAGGACACGGAAGCCCTTGAGCCGATCCTTGACAATCGCGTTTCCCATTTCCTCGCCGGTCATCGCCTTGAATTCCCGTTCCGTGGCGCTGATCTGGTTTTTCCGCCGCGCGGCAAGTTGCCCATCCGGCAAGAGGACAATCAAGTCCTCTCCGACTCGCGCATGAACCCGCGCCACGCAACCGCGCCCCTCTTCGTCGGTCGTCGAGACATTCCCGTCACTAAACGGCGCGACGTCACCGTCGGGCAACTCGAACCCCATTTCGCTCGGCATGATTTCGCGTGAATCCTTGATGACATAGCGCGTTTCAGGCTGGGCAAGCAACACACCTGATGACAAACCGGCAATCGAGATTACGACAGCAGTGAGCGCAAGACACAGGGTTCGCATCCGACAAGCAACGCAAAGCGATGCTGGAATGACGGGCAAGGCTGGCATGGGACCCGCTCGGAATCGGTAGGGTGAAAGAGGGCGGGTGAAAACGGCTTGCGCCAAGGCAATCCCGACGCGATTTTGATATTATCGAATCCCGATCCAGGCGGGTCAATGGTCCACGTTCGGGGATTCGCGCTGGCACTCTTGGACGTAAACTGGAAGTTCCTGTCCGTCGTTATTCGCGCGACGGGTGGTAGGCGAGCACGGATAGGAGGAGCACGAGCACGAGCACGATAGGAGTAGGAGTAGGAGTTGGAGTACGAGAGAAGAAGAATGGGATGCTCCCACGTCGGGGACAAACATCCGCGGTCCTTCATCCGTGGTCCTACGTCGAACCGGCGTGCTTGTAGCTGCCGTTGCCAAACGGCGGGAATTCCAGTTTTGCTAAAGAAAATCCACGCTTTGGCAAGCGTGGCTACGTCTTTGGCAAGCGCGGCTTCATCCGTGGTCCTTCACCGCGGTCCACATTGCGGTTTGGTTCTCCGGTGACTAAAGTTGGCGGGAATTACAATAACCCCCGCGCGACGATTATGAGAATTCTCTTCATCAACGCCCGGATCGTCACCGCATCCGAAATCATCCATGGAAATCTGCTCGTCGATCGAGACACGATTGCCGATGTTGACGTCCCGATGTCCACGCCGTCGGATGAAGTCGTCTCGTGCGAGGGGCGGTATCTCATCCCGGGCGTGATTGACGACCAGGTCCATTTTCGCGAACCCGGATTGACTCACAAGGAAGACCTGTGGCACGCGACGCGGGCGTGCGCGCGGGGAGGCGTCACCTCGTTTCTCGAAATGCCGAATACCAGCCCGGCAACCACCTGTGTTGCCGCGCTGCACGACAAGCTCCTGGTGGCCAGCCGAAAGTGCCTGGTGAACTATGGGTTCTACATGGGCGCGACGCCCGCCAACCTGGGTGAACTTCAATCCGCGCGGCGAACGCCGGGAATCAAAATTTTCCTTGGCTCCAGCACCGGCGACCTGCTTGTCGACCAGCAGGACGCGCTGGAACGCATTTTTGCCGAGACAACGCTCCCCATCTGTGCCCATTGCGAGGACGAAACGACCATTCGCGAGAACGCCGCGAGACTTGCCTCGCGCCGCGACGTGGCCGTCCACTCGGAGATTCGTGACGAACGCGCCGCCGTTGTCGCGACGCTCCGCGCGATCGATCTTGCAACGCGGCACCGCCACGCGTTTCACGTCCTGCATGTTTCAACGGCCGCCGAAATCCCCTTGATCGCCGCCGCCCGCCCATACGTGACCGCCGAAGTCTGCCCGCATCATCTGTTTTTCAATATTGATGACTACGTCCGGCTCGGTTCGCTGGTGAAAATGAACCCCTCGATCAAGTCCGCCGCCGACAACAATGCCCTTTGGCAGGCATTGATGGCCGGTGACATCCAGGTCGTCGCGACCGATCACGCACCGCACACGCTGGAGGAAAAACACCAGCCTTGGCCCGATTGCCCTTCCGGAATGCCCGCCGTGGAAAACTCGCTTGCTCTGATGATGGACCAGGTCCAACGGGGTCGATGCACGATCGAGCAAGTCGTTTCCTGGATGTGTGAAGCCCCGGCGCGCATCTGGAATCTGGCGGGCAAGGGGCAGATCGCTCGCGGTCGCGATGCGGACCTGGTGCTGGTCGATCTGGAGTGGAACGAAACGATCCTCAACGAGCGGCAGCAGACCAAATGCGGCTGGAGTCCATGGCACGGCGAGACGCTGACGGGATGGCCGGTGCGCACGTGGGTGATGGGTCGCGAGGTTTTTCGCCGCGAGAAAAACGGGCAGGAATGGTTCGCCGACGAACCGTCAGGCCGCGAAATCACCTTCGACCGCCCGCGCGAATAGTCGAACCTGTGTTTTCAAATTTTTCACATTTCACTCTTCAGTCTTCGGTTTTGATTCTCTCCATCTGCGAAATCCGCGTAATCTGCGGACAGTCTTCGGTTTTCATTCTCTTCATCTGCGAAATCGGCGTAATCTGCGGACAGTCTTCGGTATTCATTCTCTTCGTCTGCGAAATCCGCGTAATCTGCGGACAGTCTTCGGTCATTCCCGCGCAGAGCCTGTCCCCGCGAAGGCGTGGGGCGGGAACCCAGGCGATTCGCAACGCATTGAGTGGCAGTAAAGAGCGGACGCGCAGCTCAACGCACTCGATCCCCGCCTTCGCGGGGATGACGCGCTCCGGGGATGACGCGCCCCGGGGATGACGCGCCCCGGGGATGACTTGCCCCGAGGATGACGCGCAGCGGGGATGACGCCCCGGGGATGACGCGCAGCGGCCTGCCCGGGTTGGCAAGACACTCAGTCTTCAGTTCAGTCTTCAGTTTTCAGTATTCATTCTCTTCGTCTGCGAAATCCGCGTAATCTGCGGACAGTCTTCGGTTTTCATTCTCTTCGTCTGCGAAATCCGCGTAATCTGCGGACAGTCTTCGGTTTTCATTCTCTTCATCTGCGAAATCCGCGTAATCTGCGGACAGTCTTCGGTCATTCCCGCGCAGA
>JBGTFW010000131.1:0-20498 GCA_041747075.1 Pirellulaceae bacterium | reverse complement strand
GACAAAAATGTCCGGACGACCGTCGTTGTCAATATCGCCAATGGCAACGCCACTGGAAATGAACGAGTTAGTCAGATGGATTGAGCGTTCAATCGACTCCGGCCATTGGTTGGAAAAATCGACGCCTGTGGTCGAGGCGTCTAGCATCTCAAAACGGCCGGCAATTGCGGAATCGCTTGCGGCACCGGTCTCTTTTGACTTGTCATCCGCACCCGTTATGCCGACAAACATCAGGCAAACGATTGCCGGCAAAACCGAAATTACGACCAGTCGAGATCCAGCCGCGAAGGGAAGGTTGATTTTTTGCATAACCCTGCTCTTTCATTGGTGTTGTTAGTTGCGCAATGCAAAACTTCCGATGAACGCTGCCTGACGTAAAAATGGCGCCGCGCAAGTCGCGGTCTAATGCCAATTCAGTTCGCCCATTTTGTTGCCGGCGCCGACCCGTTGCATTTGGCGCTGACCGCCTGCTCCTTCACCGAAGTTGTTCCCGTGGGTCCGAAGATACTCCAAGTACTCGGACATATCCATTCCGTTCGAGGCCAATTGGTGCAATCGGCTTCGAAAGCGATCCCAAATCCTGGCCTGGCCGTTCGGGACTCGATCGGAATCGCGGTACGGAACTTTTTGACCGACCAACATTGCCAGATAGCCCTCGGCGGTAAAGAAATTCCGTTTCAATTCCGACGCGAGTAACGACAGATCGGGGCCGACGTCACGATACAAGTTCACAATTTCGTCCGCCGTTCCGACAGGCACGCTTTCCTGACAGGCCTTCCAAAACGGCGTTTGTAAACGGGAATTGAAGCGGTAATGAATTGCCAGAAAGTCTCGAACGATAATCCAGTTGTCGTAGGTGACCCGATTGAAGATTTCCCGTTGCATTTGACCAACAAAATAATTTGCCGTCCGGATTGCCGTACATAGATGAAACGCTGCATCACAAATAATACCAATCGCCGTGGCTTCCAAAGGCTCGACGAATCCAGCCGCGTTGCCAATGGCAACAACGTTTTTGACCCACGTTCGCCGATAAACGCCTGCCTTGAACCGAACAATATGAGTACGTGTTATTTTGGGATTCTTGTCGCGAAATTCCCTTTCGGCTTCTTCGTCCGAAATGAAATCGGGACTATAGACATAACCGCGGTTGACAAGATCGTCATGTTCGATTTGCCAGCACCAGCCGGACGTCATGGTTTCGGCCGTCGTAAAAGGATAGTAAGGTTCATCCGTTCTTGCCCACCCGCCGACGATAGCCCGGTTACAGTAAAGTGCGTCTTCGAACGAGACAAAAGGTTCGGCCAGCGCTTTTCCCAAAAGCTCGGACTGGAATCCACTACAATCGACATATAAATCGGCCTTCTCGGTTTGTCCGGAATCCAGTCGTAGGCCGATAATGCCGTGTTCGTCCTGGTCAACTCCCACCAGAATGTCGTCGATCTTGCTGATCTTGAGCTTGTCGGCCAGGGATTCCAGGTACCCCACAAACCGCTTGTTCTCCAGATGATAAGCGAAATTGGGATTGAACCGAGGGTGGCCGTCCGGACGCCGCAGGCAAACCTTGCCGGTCGCCATCAGCGCGGAATTCAAGTCAGCATAGTCAAAGTTGTCCTGGCAATAGTAGCCGCGCGCGAGAGGCAATTCCGGATGCGGGCTGCTCAGTTGAGCGCTAAAAGTATAATGAAATCGAGGGCGGGGACCCCAAAGATATTGAATCCCCAGCTTGATGGCTGGATGGACCTCCTGGTGGAACTCCGTAGAGTCAATTCCAAGGTATCGGTGCAGAAAATGGACTACCGACGGAATCGTGCCTTCGCCGACTCCGATGACACCCATCTTCAGCGAACGCAACACGACAACGTCGAGTTCCGGGCACTTGATTTTAAGGGCCGCCGCCGCCAGAAATCCGGCGCTTCCACCACCTAACACGAGGACCCTTTTAACAGGCAGCGAATGATTTGAAGTCGTTTCCGACATTGCAATCCTACGTACGGGCCAAGTTCGCAATTGGTGTAATACTTTTACTGCTCTTCGGCTGGTTGCACTTTGGTTCGATAAAGGGTTTTGTCAACACAACGAACCATCTCATCGATATCGAGTTCAACACCAAGGAATTGTTGTAGAGAGTTCGAGGCCAGACGCGGAGCGCTGACGATTCTGTGATAACGGAAAGCCATGGTGGGTACGCCTTTCTCATGGATTAACTGCTGAGCCTGACCTACTTGCCGGTTGAAAACACTGGATAACTTTTCCGGGGTGATATTCCCCCCTTCGGCTTGATTTCGATCCAGCATCTTGCGCTGAGATTCGACAATTTCGCCAATATCCCTGAGCATGAAAATGAACTTGTAATGCATGTCCCGCGGCAAGTATTCGAGTAATTGCACAATGACTTTCAGTGACCTCCTGTTGGCATCCAGCACCCATCGATTTTCGTTAGCCAAACGCTTCGTCACATCGAGTTCCAGGTATCCGCGGGGATTATCCTCGTCCGCCACCCGCCGGTTATCCGTCAAGGCGGGAATGCCGCCGGCGCTGAGCATTTGCATCATCATGGACGTACCGGACCGCGGCAGCCCTGTTACGATGGTTACAAACGGCTGATCTTTCATGAGGGAAAGATTCTGGCGAACCGTTCGCCGGGGCGCCTGCTTCAACGTGGGCAGCATCAAGTCGTCTTCGTTGGCGATCATCGCGGCGTATCGGTCAGGCAAAATGGGTTTGTCATCGAGGATCGTGGTCGGAATCTCGGGCGCTTTCCAGTCGTCACGCTCCTGTTGTTGCAGTCGCGACGCCTTTGCAGCCATTCTCGCCCAGCGAGCATGTTCGTCAGACGCTTCCTGATTTCCTTCTTTTTTGTGGATAAACGCCAATCGCTGGTGTGCCTGCCGGTAATTCGGATTTTGTTCGACAGCGCGCTCCAGGGATTCGATTGCCTTGCCGACCTGCTTGAGCCGATACAAGGCACTTCCCAATGCAAAATGTGCTCTCGGGTTGTGAAAAAGCCGGCCTATCGACTGCCTGGCGTATTCCGCAGCCCGGCGGGGCTTTTTGCGGTGCATCCAGCATTCCGCCAATCCCAGAAGGGCCTGCGGATTATTTTCGTCGAGTTCAAGGGCCTTTTCGAACGACGCAATCGCTCCGTCCCATTTTTCGGCCATGAGAAACGCATCGCCAACCAAGACATACAGGCCAGGTTTGCGGGGTTCCTGCAGAATGGCACGTTGCAAGCTCTCGAGGCCCGCCTCAGTGTCTCCCGATGCCAAAGCTGCGTACCCGGCCAAAAACTCCAGAGCATAGGGATTGAGTTGAGCCAGCGCCTGGTAACGTCGAAACTCCAATTGTTCCTCTTTGTTGAAAATCGAGTTGATATTGGGCGAAACGTCGCCATTTTCGCCCGCTTCATCTGGCTGTGGACCCTCAAACTCCTCCATCACGGGGGAAGATCCTTCGCTTAGCGCGGCCGTCCGCTCCCTAAGAATTTCGTTGTATCGCTGGGCCTTCTCCTGCGCAATTTTTGCTTCATTGATGCGCCGTTCACGAAGCTGGGTGACGAGTTGGCGCAAGTCGTTAATTCGTTCCAAACGGCGATAGCACATCGCCAACTGTATGCCGATGCGGTATTCACTCGGGTACTTTTTCAATGCTTCAACCAGCAGAGGGATGGCATCGGCGTGGCGATTGGCGTCGATGTAGGCTCGAGCCAAATTGAAATTCAATTCCAGTTTCGATCGCTCGATATTCTCGTCATCATCGTCGGCAAGCGATTCCACGTATCCCAAATCAACCAGTTGCTGAAGGGCCTGTTTTGATTCGCCGGCGTCCAATTCCATGTCTTCGGGGTGACGGCCATCTCTGCCATCTATTTTTTCCCAACTCGGAATGGTCTTCACCCGGAGCGGCACTTCAAACGCGTCGCGAATGACACGGCCGTCCATGTCCTTTCCCACGGGCAAACCGAAAAGCGCCAGGATCGTAGGCGTCACGTCAAGCAAATTCAGCCCGAAAAGTAAATGGTCTTTCTTGATGCCCGGGCCGTTGATTACAAAGATTCCCAGGTCGCGATGCTCGATCGCAGGCCCGGCCGGTTCATACGGCACATAGTCCGGCCTCAAATGGTCGGGGTGGAAGCCATGATCCGACATGACGATGACTGTCACGTCGTCACCGGCAAGTTGCAAAAGGCGACCGAGCATCAAGTCATGATACGCGTAGCCCATTGCGACAATATCCTTGTACAGTTCAAAGTCCTTTTCCTTTATGAACGGGCGGCGGGGAGGGTGGTACTTCATGAAACCGTGGCAGAAATGGTCGATCGCGTCGAAATAGACGGCCATGAAGTCCCATTCCTGGGTTTCAACCAAATGGGTAGCGATGTTTTGAACCGACGTGCACTCGGCCAGAACTTTGGCACATTGGGCAAGCCGCGGGTCCTTTTTTTGGTCGACTTGTTCCGCCAACGGAATAAACGCCCGAATCTCGTCACCGGTTATGTCCCGCGGGTCCAAACGGAGTTCTTCCATTTCCTTGGTCAATTCCTCAGGGATTACCGATAGCTTGGGTGCAGAGGCTGCGAATCCGCTGCGCATTGAACTCTTGAAAAACAGGTCGGAAACCATCACTCCGTCAATGGGTTCGGCTGGCTGACTGGGCCACCAGCCCAAAACGATTGACCGCTTTTCATTTTGATTCAGAATGTTCCATACGGCTTTGCACTTGCGCGACAAATTGGTCATCGGTTGAATGGTGGAACCGTCCGGGGTTGGTTCAAAGAAGCCGAGAATACCGTGCTGGTAAGGTCGCTTGCCCGTTGCGATCGATGTCCACAACATCGGGGACAACACTGGGTGCAAAGTGCAAATATTTCCCGATGATCCTCCCTCAACCAGGCGCTGTAAATAAGGCATCCGCCCTTCGTCCATCAGAGGATGGATCATTTTCCAATCGGCGGCATCCCAACCAATCAGCAGTACTTTTTTTGTGGATTTCGGCATAGATGAACCTAATCGTTGACGCGATGTATTCATTGGACAACATTCACATCAACCCCCCCCCTTTCGCCCGATATAAGTCTATTAGAAAAAAAAGGCCCGCTTTACGCCACAGGTAAAACGGACCTTTTCGATTAATCGATACGTCAATCGATGCTATAATCGTTATTGACGTTACGCTGCCTTGGCTTTTCTGCGGCGACGCAGACCAGCCGCTCCGACCGCCAGTGAAGCCAAAGCCAACCCGGTGGCCGTGGAGGGTTCCGGAACAACGAAACCGCGGTCACCGGCATGGATCGGGTTGCCCATGTTCTCATATGCCCAATCCAGAACTTCATAAGTGCTGCCGACGCCACCAATGCCCTCGGTCAGGCGAATTTGGAACCAGGCGTTCATGAGACCGAAACCGGCGCCTGCGGTCGTTCCATAGAACTGGAAGCCGAGGTAACCGGTCGCAACCCCGTTGGCGAACACTCCCCACGGGTCCGTGGAAACGCTTCCGCCGGCGGATTGGTAGCCTTGCCATCCCACGAGCGAGACGAAGTTCTGACCACCGGTCCCAATCACGGTGCTTGCGCCCAATTGGGACGGGAAATAAAATCCGTTCGTCGTTCCTCCCATTAACGCACCGCCACCAGCGTAGAGGTTGTTATCGTTCATGGCGAACTGGGTACCCGGGAAGATGTTATAGAACAAGATGTCGTTGACACCGTTGCCGTCGATATCGACGGAGCCAACCGCGCCAGCTCCTGTATCAAGTAGCGTGAAGCCGTTGCCGGCCCCACTATTGACGACGTCCGCGTCAGCCTGGCTGCAGGCAAACAGTCCTCCCGTCGCCGCTGCCCCATAGCCGAGCATTTTGCTCATTGAGATCTTCTTGCGCTTGTTGTTCATCTTGATGTTTCCTCCAAATTTGGACAAAGGGGGCGTTCCTGGTCAATTCGCCGCAACGGCGCTGCAGCAATCGGAACGATGAGAAACAGCATATTGTTTCCCACTGAAGACTGATGATAATGGCGGAACAAACCCAGTCAACTACCTGACTGTTAAATTTTGAATTTTTTTAAGAAGGGGGGCAGGCATGCGGCAGACGGTGGTGGGGCCTGCCCGATGAGTACCTGATCGACGATGGTACCACGGCTCCCCCAATCCCACAAAAACACTGGTTTGGAGTGGTTTTCGCGAACAGGCAACGTACTTTCGCTTGTGGGAATGGGCCACAAACCCATAAAAATAAATTTGTGGTCTGCCGTTTGCTCCCGTTCTGGCTGGCAAACTTGGACCGCGAAGCCTTTTGGAACGAGCGACCTCGGGCGTTGGCGTCGCCCAGGAGCCCTTTCCACCCAAAAAGTACCAACGGTCCCCCTGGGCCGTCGCCTGATAGCCCTGCCCCGCCTCACGGGCCATTGGGAGCGCGAGGAGGCGCTCGCGGAGACACGCGCGTACGCAGTCCTGAGAGCGGAATCCGATGCTACTCGAAATGCCCGACCGGGAGCGTGGATAGACCGTCGTCCGTTTGCAACGGAATTACGCCGGCGTGGTCGGCACCCGTCAACTGGCTCGTCGGATCGCAGGTAAAGGTGCTCGTCCCCTCGGAGACTCCCCCCGCCGGGCCGGTGTGGGTTTGCTTCGGTAATCCTGCCAGCGGCCGGAATGCCAGGACGGATCGACGTTATCGCGCCGGACGGGAAAGCCGCCCGTGTTGTTCTTGAGGACCTGCCAGCCGACGATCGCGACCCGACGGCTCAGAATGTCACGTTACACGTTGGTCAAAAGCAAACCATTCGCGTCGTCGACGAATTGCAAACGATCTCCGGCAATCTTGAGTTACCCGATGGTCTTGATGGCACGCTGGAGGGTGCAACCGTTCAGGTTCATGCCAGCGACGGCAAGTCCCAATTTTCAAAATCGGTGGTCACGTCCAAATACGGTGAGTTTGAACTGCAAGGGATTGGCGAACGAGTTGTTGTGTTTGCCATGCTGGCCGACAAGCGGGCTTCTGGATTCGTTTTCTGCAATAATCGATCAGGCTGAGGACCTGACCGTGCCACTCGTGGCGGCCGAATCGTATCGCGGGCGAATTGTCGACAGCGACGGTGATCCGATTGCGGGCGGGATCGTTTGGTCGGACGTGAAGTTGACCGTACCACAAACCGACAATCATTCCTGGTACTCCCCGAATTTGACAGGCCCGTTGGAGGCCCTTGTTGACGACAACGGGGAGTTTGTGTTCGACAATGTGCCCGTAGGTGTGCCCCTGATTCTTTGGCACGACGAGTCGCGGGAGGATAACAAGGAGAGACAATATCTTGGTCAGAGTTTGCTCAGCGCCGGGGACGAACGACCGCGCGAGACGTTTTGAATCGGGGTCGTTTTTGTTCCACCGCCCGTTGCCCCGCTGGAACAACGGTTGGCCAAAATGCTTGTTGATTGTCGACTTAACAACACCAGCGCCCTGATCGTCATGCAGGGAACCGGTGATTTGTCACAGGACTTTGTAAGCAATCAGCTTTTGAAAAATCCGGAGGCGACGGACGTCCTTTGGTACTTGCCGATGCTGATCAGCGGCGAAGTACTCGATCGCGAGGATTACCAGACGGCCGTTGCATCCCACAGATCAGGTTGCTCTTGTCGCATTATCTCCCGAAGGGGCTGAATTGGGGCAGTTGCTGCTTGAAATGACCGACCCAACGTCCAGCGAGCAGATTCTGGCCTTTCTGGAAAAGCACAAGGGGCCGACATACGACGCACGAGTCAAATTGGACTCGGCGCTTCAGGAGGCACGGGATTCGGACCGAAAAGTCTGGGCAATTGTCAGCGGGACCCGCTGTTGCCCTTGCCTCTTGCTCGCTGGCTGGCTGGACGCCCATCACGAGTTACTTGAGAAAGACTTTTTGTTTGTGAAAATCGATGCTGCCAGGGACACCCATGGTATTCAGGTGGCGCAGGAAATAACTTCGGACGAGCATACCGGAATTCCGTTTTTTGCGATCCTCGATTCCGATGGACACAAGTTGATCGATGAATTGATCCAGTCGCTGGACGATTAGTCAAGAAAAGTCTTGTGAGTCATGCTTGCCACCCCGGTGATTCGTTCGATTCCGTCGAAAGAACCCTTGGTGACTTTTCGGTTAATTGAAAGGTAACGACGTAGCTGACAGAAAGATGGTTGACAGAACAATGAAAACGAACATGTTTCTGTCAAACGGAATTGTAGCGGAACTCGCCAAGAGTTTCGTTCTGGACAGCGCTTAAATGCGCGCTCGGTTAATGGAAAGGTAACGTAGCGACGCTCGTCAGAGCGCCGGCAATGACTTGACGCGGCACTAGTCCATTTCCGCCTTGAAAACCCCATCGCCACCTGCCTTGATTGACCAGCCCTCGTTCAACTCAAGTTCCCAATCCGGTGTTTTCAGGGAGTTTGCATAATCGGCGGGGACGCTGACGATCACTTCCTGAAAACCGCTGGCGATTACGGCACCGCCAGTCACCTTGAGAACGCCCCATGTGTCGGTAATGGTCAGGGTTGGATAATACGTGCCAGATTCTCCCAGCGGGACCAACTCGTTTGGATTGAATGACATGTTCATGCTTTTAATTGGAATGATCAGACGAGGACCTTCCGTGTACTTCTTCTTGAGCAGCTCGATTTGGGCGAGCCGTTCATCGTCCCGTGTTTTCTCCGTTGCCCAGAGTGCTTCGCCGTCGTATTTTAGGGCCCGATCGGTCACGACAGATTTCAGATCGACTTCGACGTCGATTTCCGCCGCCTCTTGCAAGAGTCCTGCGAGATCGGAATCCGCGGCAGCTTTCCCGAGCCATTCCGGAACAAGCTCATCCAGCAGCAAGCCATACGCTGGCCCGGAAAGGTAGGCGAATGAGCGCACGAACGTTTCAAGTTGCGCCGGTCGATTCTGCAATTCGGAAATCGTCCGGGCGATACGTTTGGCGGGATCAAGTGCCAAACGAACGCCCGTGTATTCCGCCAGCCCCTCGTGCATTTCCATCGAACGTTCTTCGGCTTCACAGCCGGGCGAGAGTTGATGCCGGTAATGGCGAAAATGGAGTGCGTCGGCAATCGCGGCAATCCGCTCCGCGCCCTCACTGCGAAGCGCGGCTCCGAGCGCCCTCCATTCCAGTTGCAAGAGATATCTGCCGTAAAAGGAATTCAGGTGGTCATTCGACGCGCCGGACGAGGGGAACCCGAATTTGTCCTGAACGCGGTGCCACGCTTCGTGGGCAAGGAGGATGCGGCGTTCGTCGGCGTCTTCAGGCAGAGGCCACAGCACCATCGTCCATTTGGTTTCGTTCCAGTCGATGGCTGTGTTCGCGATCATCAGTGTCGACGGCAGTCGCCCGGTAAACACCCCTTCGACTGGAATCAGCGAATTCCGCAAATCGGCCTGATTTGCAATGGCAATGTGCGAGTCCCGATCAACAAACATGATCGGGCCCGCGAGTGACTCGCCCCATAGCTCGCCACCATCCCTTTCGAACATCGCAGCAGCCTCGGAAAAGTAGTCTCTGGCCGTCGCGATTTCGATCGGTTGTTTCGGGACGGACTGGCCATGGGCAACAGGCATTTGAAACAGGCAGTTGCCAATCAGCGCAAGAACCAAAATCGACCAACAACCGGTTTCCCTTCGTCCGACGAAAATTTCCCGGGCACGCGCGAGTTCCCGGAGTAGGGATAGCTCAATCTTAGTTTGCAGTTTCGTAGGCATATTTCTCCTTGACAATATAGACGGCTCGGCCTCCTTAGCTTAGCTGTACTTGATTACCGTTCTGGAACTGATCTTGCCTGATTTGGGCATTTTTTGGGACATGCTGGCGGGCATGGAAATTCCCTCCAGCATCAATCCCGATTGTCCCCGTTGCCGGGAACTCCCGCAACTCGTCGATCTCGTCGTTGAAACGGTTGAGAATCAGCAGTTTCGGTCGAAGTATTCTCAGCGAATGCCAGGTCGGATTTGCGGGCGACTGGCGATATACTGGAACATCCGAAATTTGCGGATTAGATTAGGCAGGCATGAAACGACTATTTGGGTTGATTCCGGCGCTCGTTTACGGGCTGGTGGGCGTGGTTGCACTGGTTTTTGGCGCGCTGGTGTTTTGTCGAACCGGGTTTGTCAAGGACCAGGAACATCTGATTCTGGAATTCGCGGCGGGTGCAATCGCCGTCGGATTGGTCAGTTGCCTTGTTTCATTCCGGTTCCGGCAGTCCTGGCCGTGGCGGATTGCCGTGCTGGCGTTCCTGGTGCTGATGGCGATCATCCACATCGGTGACTGGCTGGTCGGCAATGTTCCGCTCACTAGTCCGCTGATGAACAGCGCTCCCATCGCGTTTGTCCTTGCCGCGGAACTCGCTGCATGGCACGGCGGTCGCGGGTTCGAGCGGCCGTCACCCGCAAATCGTTCCTCAGGCTGAACCGTTTGAACAGCGCTCGTCAAGGATGCCAGGGGTCGTGGTTCGACGCTTCCAATCGGCTCCAATTCATGGTGGTGAATTCGTCTCGCCGTCGACGTGCGTTGTCAGCCGCGCAAGTGCTTGATCCGACGCGAGACTTCAGCAGGAACGACCCGTCCTTCTTCGAGCGGCGAGGTCGATCCTGGAATCAACATACCGGCTGTCAATCAACTGGAAGGAAGCCAGCGTGTACGAAAATGACCTTGTGTTTCGGCTGATCATAATTGGCGGGTTCGCCGGTGTTTTTCCCGTCGGAATGTACCATCGGCTCAAGGCGGCCCAATCGAATGAAAAGCTTGATCGACGGCAGGAAGGACTTTTTGTCCTGGCGACTCTGCGTCCGATCGCCCTGTTCCGCATGATTTTGTTGCTGGCGTGGCTGATCAACCCTGCCTGGATCGATTGGTCGTCGATCGGACTGCCGGTTTGGCTGCGCTGGTGCGGGGTTGGCCTGGGCTTCGCAACCGGTGCCCTGCTGATCTGGGTCTTCCGCAGCCTTGGAACAAACATTACGGATACGGTCGTGACCCGCCGGGAACACACGCTCATTACAACAGGCCCCTACCGCTGGATCCGCCACCCGTTTTACCTGGCCTTACTGACTGCCGTCACCGCCGACTCGATTGTCACCGACAGCTGGCTGATGGTATTGACGGGCGGAATTCTATTCGGCCTCATCATGATCCGGACGGGCAAGGAAGAAGAAATGCTGATTGCCCGATTTGGCGATGAATATCGGGAAATGATCCGCACGCGCGGCAGAATTTTTCCGCGTTTCGGCCATCGGGAGTAGTCCCCGGGACGGATTGATCGGCCTTGACAAGCAGGAATTGTCTGCTAATCTATTTGATTGATCGTTCAACCAAGGAGATTCGAGTTTGGGAGAGTCGACGAAAACACGCGAAAAACTCGTGCAAGTGGCCTTCCAGCTGTTTCACCAACAGGGGTATTCGGCTACAGGCGTCGCGCAGATTCTGCGGCTGGCCGAGGTCAATAGCGGCAGCCTCTATTACTGCTTTCCCACCAAGGAAGACCTGCTGATTGCTGTCCTCCTGTGGTGCCGGGAGAACCTGTGGCCCGAACTGATTCAACCGGTTTTCGATCGGGTAACCGATCCGATCGAACGCATTTTCGGCATCCTCGACGGGTATCGAAAAATGCTCGTCATGACGGAATGCACGCGAGGCTGTCCGATTGGGAACCTCGCGCTGGAACTGGCTGATTCGCATCCCAAAGTACGCGATTTGCTGGCTAAAAATTTCACGGGCTGGCGGAGAGCCGTCGAGAGTTGTCTGGACGACGCCCGCGAACGCTTTCCCGAACACGTCGATCGTCAGGCACTGTCGCTGTTTGTCCTGACGACGATGGAAGGCGCGGTGATGCTTGCCCGCACCTACAAGTCGCTGGAACCGTGGGACACGGCGGTGACGCAGTTGCGCGATTATTTTGAACGCCTTTTGCACGACGGCGCCAACTGGTCGTCGGCTCAAATCAGCCCGGAAAGAAACTGACATGTTTGACCAACGAACGATCGTAGTACGCTTCAACCGACCGACACACTCGACAAGCGTGACGATTGTCCGACTGTTGTTGCTTGTGGTCGTGGGTTTAACCAACGCTCATGCACTCGGGCAGGAAGTCCCCGAAAAACAAAACGACGGGATTGCGGAACAGGTCGCCCCGAAACCCACATCGCGATTGTCTCAAGACGAAAAGCAAATCGATGATCGCGAATTTTTGCTCTATCGCTCGTCGCTGGCGGCGGCAGAGAAGGCACTGAGGCTGAACGAGACCCGCGACGCGCGGTATTGGCTCGATCAGGCACCGCCGAAACTTCAGGGTTGGGAATGGCAATACTTGAACGGGCAATGTGACGAGTCGCTCGCTTCGCTCGATTTCGGGAATGACGTTACTTCCGTTGCCATCTCGCCGGATGGAAGCGTGGCGGCGGCCGCGGACGTCGACGGTGGTGTGACGCTGATTCGGATGTCGGATATTTCGGTCGTCCGCAAGATCGGAGACCACGAACAAGCGGTCTACAGTGTCGCTTTCTCGCCGGACTCAAAACGCCTGGTGACCGTTTCGCGCGACGTGACTTCGCGCGTCTGGGACGTGGAAACCGGCAAGGAAATCAGTCGCCTTCAGCTCGATAATCCCGGCGTCGCCGCCGCAACGTTCTCTCCCGACGGCCAGTCGGTGGCGACCTGTACCTGGTACATGACCGGAGAAGGGGACGACCGCCAGGTCCACGGCGTCGTGTGGATTTGGGACGCCGCGACCGGCAAAGTGAAAACCCGAAAGGACGTCGGCATCAAGCCGCTCGATTCCATCGCCTGGTCGACGGACGGAAAGACACTTGCCGTGGGGTCGTGGGATGGTCTGGTCCATGTCCTCGATGAAAACGTCAACGAAATCAAAACGCTTACCGTCCCCGATGAAGGCATTTACACCGCCGTCATCGCCGTCGCAATCAGCCCCGACGGCCGCCGGATCGTCGCAGGCTCCAAAGATCGAACGACGCGAGTCTGGGATGTTGCCGATGGCGAGCTGATTGCAACGGCAACCGGACATGAAGGGTTTGTCAACGAGGTTCAATTTGTCGGCGACGCGAATCATTTGTTGACCGCCAGTGTCGACGGAACCATTCGGTCCTGGTTGATTGAAGAGAGCGTTGAAGAGAGCGGTTCGACGATCCATTCGGCAAAACCGCTGCAAATCATGCGCGGCCACCTCGGCAGCGTCTCCGCACTGGCAATTGCACCCGATAACGAAACGGTCGTCAGCGGCGGACGGGACCACACGATTCGATTTTGGAATGGCAGCGCAACTTACGGTGGTCGTGTCACAATGCATCCGGACATCGAAGGGACGTATGCAACCGTGTTCTCACCGGACGGTGATTGGTTGTATGTCGCCTGTCACGACGGTCAGGTGCGTGTCTTTGATACCCGTTCGGGTGACGTGGTCGACCAGTGGGAAGCGCATCCCGAATCTCCTTGCAACACGCTGGACCTCAGCGGCGACGGAACGAGGCTGGTGACCTGTTCGTGGGACAAGACGGCGCGGATCTGGAATCCGGTCGATCATGCGTTGATTCACACGCTGGAAGCAGGCGCTGGCGTCCTCGATTGCGCGATTTCGCGGGACGGAACGATCGTCGCGCTGGCGGTCGGCAGCGAAGCTCAGGTTTGGGATGCAGCGAGCGGCCAACGAATTGGAACTTGCGCCGGTGATGGCGGGACGGTAAGTGAAGTCACCTGTTCGCCGGACGGGAAAACGGTTGCCAGCGCCGGGGTCGACGGAACTCGCGTATACGACACCTCGACACGAAAGCTGCTGGCCAGCCTGGTTGACGGTGACGGGCCGACATCAGCGGTCGCATTTTCCCGCGATGGCTCACTGATCGCCAGCGCTTCGACCGGAAAGGTCGATGTCTGGAAAGCCGACAACTACACAATAGTTCAAACCACCTCGATTGGCGACAGTCCGGTTTCGCGACTGGCGTTTTCACCCGATGGCCGTCGATTGGCCGCGGGTTCCGACGCTGTTTCGATGATCGACCCGCTTCGCGAGGGTGTCTTGCTCCGTTTTCAACCCAACGACGACACGCTCTATTATCTGGCGTTCAGTCCCGACGGACAGCGATTGTCGACCTGCACGACCGGCGGCTCGATCGTAATCAGCGAAACCGAGCCGCTGAGAGAACGATTGAACGAGGACGGCTCACAAAGCTCAATGAACACGAGGACGAACGATGAACGTTAAATACCAACAGGATTTTCCGGTTACCGATGCCGCATGCAAGAACGCGACAGGGAAATCACTCAAGCAGAGGTTTTCGGCGCGAGGACGCAAATGGACGGATTGCCGGACTGTGACTATTGTGTCATGGTCAGCCGTCAGGACGGAATATCTCGAGTCCGGACCACGGCAGGATATCGCCTTTTGACCGATTCCGTGATATTGTTTCTGTAGTTGCTATGACAAACAGGGATATATACCATGCTGACATTCAAGGCTGCCTTTCGAATTCTCGACGATGGCAACCATGCGGAATTGCTGGATTTTCCTGGCGTCATCACCTGCGCCTCAAATATGGACGAGGCGCGGCGGTTGCTGGCCAGCGCGTTGGTCGACATGGCGGAAACGAACCTGCTCCGTGGTGAACCGCTTCCCGTACCCGACGCAAAAAGGAGCGATCCCGATGCCGACGTGGAAGAGCCAATTCATTTGCTGCTCAACGCCACGTCGCGCGTCGTCAACGTACTCGATCCGTAGTGCGAAATGGCAATTGGTGCATGTGATCGTAACGAGCTTCGCAGTTGCGTCACCCCGTCGTCGTCCCGCTACTGCCCGACAGGCAGACAAAGCGGAATCGTTGATGGCGTGAGGGCTCAATCGGCTTTTACGAAAGGCACTCGACCATCTTCTCGATCTTGCATACAGTCCGCCAGTTGCGGCCGGTCATGCGCACTCCGAGCAGTCGTTCGGCGCTGGCGGCAAGTTTGGAGCGGCCGATGCCGTCGGGTGCGTGCAGGTAAAGCACGTCCTTGTCAAGAGCGATGCGTTCGTTTTGCTTTCGCAGGCCGTCGAGTTTCGCAAGGCCGGACTTTGCCGGCTTTGCCTCCAGGAAATTGACGTGCAGGGATTTTGGCTCGGATTCCGCTTCTGGGAAAGGGTTCGACGAAATGACCCGTCGCAGTTTTTCGGCGTCCAGCAAGAACACCTCCGGCTGGAATCCGTGGCGTTTGTTGATTGCCTGGCTGATACGCGCCGCCAGTCTCGATATCTGTTTGGACTGGTTTTGAAAGACCGCGTTGCCGCTTTGAATGTAGGTCCGCACGTTTCGGCAATTGAGACCTTCAAGAATCTCGACAAGTTCCGCCATGGGAAGTGAATTCCTACCGCCGACGTTAATTCCCCGAAACAGGGCAATGATTGTTTTCATCATTCGTCTCGCGCGGATGTTTCCAGCTCACATACCCATTCGAAACACCAGGTGCGGAGCGGCTTTTCATTCTTTCCTACATTGTTTCATCTGTTTTCGTCATGTTATAACGATAGTGCCGTTCCAGGGGTCCGTCAATTTCAGGTGGTGGAGTTCACCGATTACGGGTTGAGTTTTCATTATGCGAGTTACCGTTTTCCACTGCGAAGCCGCTGTCAATGAAAGTGAAGCTCTCGCGGCCGAGCATCTGAATCAGCAGTTGTAAAGTGCCGTCGGCAATGATGAATGGATTCTGCTGACGAACTTGGCCTTCTCGGTCACACATCAGTTTCAGTCGGACGAGATTGACATCATCGCGATCGGCCCTCCGGGCGTTTGTGTCATCGAAGTCAAGCACTGGGCCGCTGGATGGGTGGATTCACACCCGGATCTTGTCGAACAGGAAGCCGACAAGGTGACGAACAAGGCCCGCAAGATCGGCACAACACTTCGCCGAGCCGTTTCGGACCTGCCGCGAGTCGATGGGGCAGTCCTGCTGACTCAGCCACCGTCGAAGATCAAACGACTGGCGGATCGGCAAGTACGCCACTTTCGTTGCCAATACAAGCACGAAGCGCAAGCGAGTGAATAACGATCGCCCAGACTCACTCGCTCGCGCGTCGTGCTTGTATTCTCGCCGATCTTTACCGGCTTTGACCGCACTAAAATCCCCTTCGACATCAGCGTTGCGTCAAGCAGTGTTCCCGCGAGCCACGCTTCCCAATCGATATCGCCTGAAGTCCGGACGCAGGGGCTGACTGCGGTCTCGCCGGGAAGATGGCTGCGTGCGACCAGAATTTGAGCTCCTGAAGATGCGCTTCCCCGGTAATCGCCAAATTGCCAGGGCGCTTCACCTAACCGCGAACTGGCAGTTCGCTCCGCGGCGATCAGGGCAGCTTGACCTCACCCTTCGGGGTGGCGCGCAGTTCGTTCTTGCTCGTCAGATAAAAGACCAGTCCGATGCCCGCCGCCACGAACAGGACGATTCGAAAACCGAGCGCGACGACAAATCCATGTTCGCTCGGCGTTCCGTGACTCGAGAATGCCCGGTACAGATAGTTCACGGCGGCTTCCATTCCACCCAGCCCGCCGGGGAGCGGAACGGCGTTGGCCACCATCGCGATCGGCGAGATCACCAGATGCTGGCCGAAATCGGGATGGGAGCGGGAAATTCCCGCCGCCATTGCGAAGAACGCCGTCGCATACAGAAAATTCACCGCGACGCTCAGCACCAGTGCGACGAGAACCGATCCGAACCGGTTTCGATAAACGAGCGCGACCCCGGTTAACCGCTTGAAGAGCCCTCCAACGCGCGGCCAAAGCGATATGCGACGGTAAAGCGCGGATTTGGTAAACCGCGGAGTCAGGAATAGCACAGCGAGGGAAATCGATCCGAGAATCGCCATCGCCAGCGAGAAGCGGCAAACGAAGCGCATCGCGATATGTTCCGCTTCGTGGAGCGACTCGCTGGCGGGAAAATCGGCGACGAGCCATGCGACGCCCGCGAATCCAAACATGACAAGCAACCCGATCGCGCGGTCGAAAATCACGGACGCGACAGCTTCCGGCGCGCGACCGGGCATTTGCCGAACGAGAAAAACGGCCTTGACGGCATCGCCGCCGAGCACACCCACCGAGAGCAGGTTAAGAAGGCTGCCGAGAAAGCCGAGTCGAACCGCGTTGTAGTAACTGAACCGTAAATCGAGCGCGCGAACCAGCAAATACCAGCGATAAAAGGCAACGAGGCAGGCGACGATCCCCGCCGCAAGCGAAACCAGCAGCCAACCGTACCGCTTTTCGCCGGTCCACAGGACATCGAACTGGTCGGCCCGCCACGTCTGGTAGGAAAGCCAGCCGAGAATTGCGAACGAGATCGCAAACTTGAGGAGGGTAACGAAAATCTTGTTCAACGAAGTCCGGGGGTTGGACGAAAGTTCGACTGGGAGGGCGGATCGCCTTTCTACACGGCGGCGGGAACGGCAACAACACTTTCTCGCCAGTCGATAACTTGCAGTTCGACGCTCCGCCGCCCGCGGAATCGGTTGACCACCGGGCGAAATGCAAAATCGTATACGCCTTGTTCATGGTCAAGGAGTTCGGCCCAATCGCCGCGCCCGAACGCCACGCTTCGCAAAACCACCCCGCCCTGTTCCAGACTCAACGACAGGTGCCGCTCCCCTTCGCCCATCTTGCGCGGCGCGGCGGCCAGTCGAGCACCGCAAACGCAGAAGACCGGACGCCGATTCTCGGCACCAAACGGCGCAAGCTTTTCAAGCTCCGACATCGTCTCAAGTGTCAGGTGAGCCAGCGACACTTCCAGGTCGATATCCAGTCGCGCCTCGAACATGACGGGGTCCGTGTTGGCCGCGACGTATTCGACGAGAGCTTCTCGAAAGGCGTCGATGTTTTCGTCGATAATTCTCAGCCCTGCCGCCGCGCGGTGCCCGCCGAAACTGACGAGATGTTCGCCACATGACTCCAGCGCGCGATAAAGGTCCACGCCGCACGCCGACCGCCCTGAACCCGTTCCCGGTGTGGTCCCCGTGGTGCTCCGCGCAACCAGTACAACGGGCCGGTTGAACCGCTCCGCTACGCGTCCGGCGACGATGCCGATGATACCCGCATGCCAGTCACGATCGGCGAGCACAATCGCCGCGTCGTCGGAAAGCCCGTTGTCACGAATCTGCTGAAAAGCCGCCTTTTGAATTTTCCGTTCGAGGCTCTCGCGGCTTGAGTTGAGGTGGTTCAGGTATTCGGCAAGCGCCTTGGCTCGCACCGCGTCGTCGGTCACGAGAAGTTCGACACCGAGTTGAGCCTGACCGAGCCGGCCGGCAGCGTTCAATCGCGGCGCGATGTTGAATGCGATATCCTCGGCGTCGAGCACGCGCTGGTCGGCCAGTCCACACAGCTTCATCAGTTCCGTCAGCCCGACGACCGACTCGTGGGCAAGAAAGGTCAGCCCATGGCGCACGATCAGCCGGTTCTCGTTGCGCAGCGGAACGACATCGGCGACGGTGCCAATCGCCGCCAGTCCGAGCGCGAGGAGGAGAAAGCTTTTGTGCGCTTCCGAGACGCGTTCGGCACCCGATGCGCGCTGGCAGAGAGCCCACGCAAGCTTCAACGCAACTCCCGCCCCACACAATTCCGTGAAAGTGCGCGACGGCACGACACGCCGCGGACCGCTACGGGATGGCTCGCCGGACCCGCCCGGCAATCCCGGATGCACGATCGCCGCCGCGACGGGCAACTCGCGTCCAAACTGGTGATGATCGGTGATGATCAGTTCGAGTCCGAACCGCCTGGCCGTTTCGGCTTCGACAACGCTGGCGATGCCGCAATCGACGGTGACGACCATTGCGGCACCCTCGTTTTTCAGCCGTTCCAGCGCATCGTTGTTCAGGCCATACCCGTCGTCGAGGCGGCTGGGAACGAAAGTCGTCACGTTGCCGCCGAGCAATCGAAGGCAGCGAAAGAGGATCGCCGTTGCGGTCATTCCATCGGCGTCATAGTCGCCGTAAACGACAATCCGTTTGCCAGCGGCAATCGCGTCGGTGATCCGGTCGACCGCTTCGGGCACGCCGGGCAGCAGGTCGGGGGCGGACAGATCGAGAAAATTCGCCTCAAGGAATTTCCGGATTGCCGCGGCGTCCTCGACTCCCCGCGCGGCGAGCAACTGGGCGACAATGGGCGAAACACCGGCGGTTCGCTCAATCGCCGCGATCACCGCCGAATCATGCGCGCGAATAATCCATTTTCGTTTCACCGAACCGTTCCTTCGTGCACCGGTACCGGAGCGTGCCGGCCGCTCGCAACGACAATCCGCCTGGACGGAACGCCTGACGCGGGCAAATTGTCTTATTTTTTCTTCTCGACGTGAATCGTGTGCTTCCGCAACCGCGGGCAGAATTTCCTGATCTTCAGTTTCTCGCCGCCCGGCTTGCGACGAACCGTGTAGTTATAATCCCCCGTCTCCTCACAGACGAGGTGCATGACTTCCAGTTTTCTCTTGCCTTTGGCCATTGGATTGTCGCTCCTGGATGTGTTGTTTTGCCTGAAAAGTGCGTTGTCCCGTTTCCGTAGGAAAGGGGCAATTATAGCTTTCCCGCCAACGGATGTTAAGGGAGGTAGCGGCTCGACCAGTGATGAATCAGGTCCGCCACGTATTTCGGTTCGCCGGCGCGGCGGGTCAACAGATGGTTGGCGCCGTCGAGCGAGACGAAGGATTTGGGCGACTGAACGGCGTCGAACATCTTCAGGCCCCAACCGTACGGCAATGTCTCGTCGTCGGGGGAATGGAGCATGAGGATCGGCAACCTCAGCGCCGCAAGTTCCGCCTCGATATCCCGTGCCCGCAGGTCCTCGAGCAATTGCCTGCGAATCGTGTAGTCGGTCCCGCCGATTTTGACGATGCCTTCGCCCGTCGCCGCGATTTCCGGGTTCGACTGGACGAGAACGCCAGCAAGCCGATGCGTCGAACCGGGCGAAGCAAGGGTGGCTACTGCGCGGACGGAATCAAACTCGTTGGCGGTGACGGCGGTCGCGGTCCCTCCCATGCTGTGTCCGACCAGTAATTGCGGCGGGGAGAATTCACGTGTGAGGAAAGCAACGGCCGCGCGCAGATCATCGCAATTGGTCGTGAAGTTCGTCTGGGAGAAGTCCCCCTGGCTCTCGCCAATTCCAGTGAAGTCATACCGCAAGACGCAGAATCCGTGTTCGGCAAGTCGACGGGCGATATGCACGTTCGCCTTGAGGTCCTTGCCACAAGTGAAACAGTGCGAGAAGGTCGCGAAGGCGCGCGGCGATTCGGTGACCGGCCAGTCCATGATCCCCGCCAGCCGCTCGCCCCGCCCATTGTCAAAGCTGACTCGCTTGCTCAAACGCTTCATAAACCCAATCATAAACCAATCGCGCTAGTGCAACGAACTGGAATTTCTATGCCACCAAGGCGAGAATCTCTTCAATCTTCCTGTCTTGTGTTTTTTCGCGCCAAGTTCTTGGACGTCGGGTTGCTTGCGAATTCTTCGGGTGACCATCGCAGGTCCAGTTGACC
>JBGTFW010000130.1:0-15844 GCA_041747075.1 Pirellulaceae bacterium | reverse complement strand
GGCCAACGCGGCCACGGTTTCGCCTTCACCGGATTGCGGCGATTCGCGGTTGCATGTCACGCCGGCCAATCTCTCAAGCGGCCTGCACCGATCGATTGAGGCGGCCGAGACACATGCCGTTCTCGCAAGGATTTTCGCGGATGAGTCGGTGTTTTGCCTGCACCCGCCGTTACCCGCCGCCGCCGCGCTGGCCGACGAAGGCGCGGCCAACCACACGCGCCTGTGTCCTGAGCCTGGAGAACGCGGCCTCGAGCTTTTCGTTTACGGACAGAGCGCGATGGACAATTCGGTGGTCCGTCCAAAACTCTACCCGGCGCGGCAAACACTCGAAGCGAGCCGTGCCATCGCCCGTCATCACCGGCTGAGCGCGGAATCAACGCTATTTGTCCAGCAAAACCCGGCGGCGATCGACGCGGGCGTTTTCCACAACGACGTCATCTCGGTCGGCAACCGCAACCTGTTGCTCGTTCACGAAGACGCGTTTGTGGAATGCGAAGCGACGCTCGGAAAAATTCGATCGGCGTGGCAAGGCATGTTCGGCGAAGAGCCGCTGCACCTCTGGCGGGTCGAACGCAGGCGATTGTCGCTTGACGAAGCGGTTTCGAGCTACCTCTTCAACAGCCAGTTGCTTTCCCGCCCCGACGGCGGCATGACGCTGCTTTGTCCCGCGGAAGTCCGCAAAAGCGATTCGGCCCGCTCCGTCGCCGAGGCCATTGCCGGTGATGACAATCCGGTTTCCGAAGTTCGCTACGTCGACTTGCGGCAAAGCATGAACAATGGCGGCGGGCCGGCTTGCCTGAGGCTGCGCGTGTCCATGACTCCCGACGAGTTTGCACACGTTCATCCAGGTGTCCTGCTGGACGATGCGCTTTACGAAAGGCTTGTCGATTGGGCAGTCCGTCACTATCGCACGGAATTGTCGGCCGACGATTTACGCGACCCGGCTCTTGTCGTTGAAACGTGCGAAGCGATTGACGAACTGGAAACGATTCTTGAAATGCCGTCGTCAAGCCACTTTTGAAGCGGACCGCTCGTCGGCTACGCTTCGGGCTTGTATTGGTCACAACATAGCGCTGTCCCGTTAAGGACGAGATTTCACTGTTGAAATCCGGCGCGCACGCAATCGGCGAGACGTTGACTTTGGCGATCGGGCAAGCCTTGCCGCCGCTTGAAAAAATTCTGTTTTTCGCTTCACCGCGATGCCGATACGATTCCGTCTGCACGGAAGGTACGCGCTTTCAAGGACGTGCCAACCCCAACCCTCACCCCCCTGAGGTTCCCATGTTGTCCTGCGATTCCATGCATAGCGTGGTTCTGCTCCTGTTCGTCACCGTCTGGGCGTTGATTGCCCAGTTCACGTTTATCCGGCAGCCATAACCGGTTCCCCGCGCGACGACGGTTTCCGGCGATACAAGCACGCAGCGCAAGCAAGTGAACCCGCGAGTGAACCCGCGAGTGAACTTTTCGCGTGGAATGCACTCGCTGGCGCTTCGTGCTTGTATTTGCAACGTTTTTGACAAAAAAGTGTGGAATGCACTCGCTGGCGCTTCGTGCTTGTATTTGCAACGTTTTTGACAAAAAAGTGACGCTGTCCAGATAGTCGCCGGGCGGGCGGTTGTGTTATTCTGGGGTGATGAACGACCAACCGGAATTCCACGGTGCCGATCCCGCGCCGACGCCCGCGAATGAATTCGAAACGGGGCTGGACGGGCAATCCGCGCCGCGGCGGCGCACGACGATTCCCCTGATCCTCTTCGTGCTGACTTGCCTCAGCACGTTCTGGGTCGGGATTACCGACTGGCAGCCGATTTACGAGTTGGAGCGAATGTTTTCCGGCGACACCGTATCGGGCGGTCTGGACTGGATGGTGCTCCGCCGCTTGCTGGTGAGTAACTGGGATCAGGGCCTCATCTACATGACGTCCGTACTGGCGATCTTGCTGGTTCACGAAATGGGCCATTTCATTGCGACGGTAATCTACCGGATTCGCGCGACGGTTCCAATCTTCTTGCCCTTCCCGTTCAATCCGATCGGAACGCTCGGTGCCGTGATCGGGATGGAAGGGATGCAGGCGGACCGCCGTCAGATTTTCGACATCGGGATCGCGGGACCCCTGGCGGGACTGGTTGTCGCCGTGCCGCTGGCGGTATTGGGCGTCTCGCAGCTCGATTTAACCCAGCCAGCCGGTGGGCAACTTGCGTTTGAATGCCCGCTGGCGTTTCAGTGGTTGATGTCGGCCCTGCACGTTCCGGGCTATCAACCGGGAACAGGCCAGGGGGTTTGGCTCAGCCAGATCAATCCATGGTTCGCGGCCGCGTGGGTTGGCTTTCTCGTTACGGGACTCAACATGATTCCGGTCGGCCAGCTCGATGGCGGCCATGTGACGCACTGTCTGTTCGGACGTTACGCCTGGCTGGTCGCCGAGTGCATGATCGTGGCCGCGATAGCATTTATGGTATGGCGCGGCATCCCGCACCTGGCGATCATGGTGCTGTTGTTGCTGATCATGGGGACGCGGCATCCGCCGACGCGCGACGATCGCGTTCCGCTGGGAAGGGTGCGGATCGCGCTGGGGCTGTTGTCGCTGACGATTCCGGTTCTCTGCTTTCCGCCCAACATCTTCAAGTTGCCGTTGTAGGTTCATGGATTCCGGCATCCAATTCGGAAAGCTGGAGCGGGAAGGACCGCGCCCGCGAACGCGACCCGATCGGGACCGGCAGTTCGCCGTGGTTGGGTGCGGCGTCCGCGACGAGGCGGACCTTCCGATCTTTGTCGACCTCGACGTCATGCGGGAAATGGAAGGGCACGCCCGAACCAACACGCACGTCGAGCTGGGCGGAGTGTTGCTAGGCGGCAAGTTCATCGACGAGGCGGGCGAACCCTTTGTCGTGGTCAGTGAGTCGCTGCGCGCCGAGCACTACGAGGCGACTCGCGGCAGTTTCAAATTCACCCACGAAACGTGGGCGCGGATCACCCGCGACCGTGAAGATTTTCCGGCTGAACTGCAACTTGTCGGCTGGTATCACACACATCCGGACTGGGGGGTCTTCCTCTCCGGCATGGACCTTTTCATTTGTGATCACTTCTTCAGCGATGAACTCGACGTCGCGCTGGTGATCGACCCATGTCGCGGGGATCGGGGATGGTTCCATTGGTCTGGCCAGTCGGCTGCCCGTGCGAAACGCCGCGTCGAGGGGTATTACCTGTTCGCAAACCGTTACCGGCGAGGGGAGTTGTTGCACTTTGCCCGTGAACTGGCCGAAGTCAACCCGGCGTACTACGATCCAAGATATGAGGCTTCCCTCGGAGAATCCGATATGCAACCGGTTGTTCACTTGCACCAGCCGCAATCCGGCGGCCAGACGATTGCCCTGATGGGCATGCTCACGATCCAGACGCTCGTATTGGCGTTGCTGGCGTGGCGTGTCCTTTATCCGCCGCCGTCGCCCGAGCCTGCGTTTGCCCAGCAGGCCCGCAACGAAGTCTATCGCGAAATCCTCGGCGGCATGGCGGCAAATCCGGACGGTCCCGTCCAGATTGTCGAACGCGTTGAGCAGCTTGCGAAGACCAACCAGGAGTTGCGAACAAGCGTCGAAGGCCAGTCGATGTTGATCCTTGGACTGAAGCGCGATCAAGAAGACCGGATTTCCCGCCAAGCCGGGCTTGAAGAAAAACTCGATCTGGCAAATCAGGAAATTGACGAGAAAAAAGCCAGTATTAGGGGCCTGCAAGGCGAATTGTCCAATTATCAGGAGGGGAAAACCGCGAGCTGGCTGTCCTGGCCGATCGCCGGCGGATTGGCGCTGTTCACCGCCGTCGTCGGGATTCTCGCGGGCTGGTTGTGGGGTCGGTCCCGCGAGTGGGACTATGAGTTGCCGGACGCACCGAAGCCGGAACCAGACCGCGAATTCTCCGACCAGCATGAGATTAACGAGGAATAAGGGAACGATGACAACGGAAGGAAAAACGAACTGGCAAACGTTGGAAAAGCTCGCGGAAACCCACGACTGGATCACCGTGTCGCGAAGCGGTGACCAGGACGATCAATCCGCAATGACATGGCGAATCACGTTTGCCGGAAAAGGTCTGACCAGTGGCGGTCCCGAACCCGACGCGTACTCTCTGGGCGACCATCACGACGTTGAATTGACGTTCGCGGCGGGCGAGCTTTCCTCGCCTGTGGGCGAGCCTTCCTCGCCCGTGGGTGTTCGCGTGTTGACGCCCCTCTTTCACCCCAATGTCGCTCCCGACGGCCTTGCCACCTTGCCGGACGTCGGCATTTCCTGGCAAGCCGACATGTCGATCGACGTCGTCATTGAGCGGATCTGGGACGCCATTCGATGCGCATACATCGACGCGGAAATCGCGATCAACGGTGCGGCGAGTCGATGGTTTGCCACCCAAACCGCTTTGGAATTTCCGCTCGATTCGCGGACCCTGTCGGTCCGTCGTTCGCTTGCCAACATCGTTCGTTACCGACACAAGCGCCGGCGTGTCAAAGTCGATTCGCGCGAGGCCCGCTCGCAGATCATGCGGATTGAGGCGGGGCGGACCGATGCGCGGGAGAGTACCGGGATTCACTTCATTGATTAGTCGCCCGCGTGTTTCCCGGAATCAGCAACTGGTCGTCGGCATTTGAGCAAGTCGCCTTGCGATATGGCGGGTGGTTCGCACCGGTTCGCCTCTTTCGATTGCCCGCCGCGACGTTTGTCTACAAGCAGACGGCTTGTCGCGTCCAGTGCGTGCGCCGTCGTCTGGGCGTACCTCGCAAGTCAACCGAAATACGAATCGGCTGGCCGTTACGCGCCCTGAGGCTGGAAATACGCGGCGCGAATGCGGAAGCCAAAAATCGGGGGTTGCGCTTCGCTCCAGTCGTTGAAATGGAATTCGGCGAACGCAAGGCGCTGAAGGTCGTTTCGAACAGCGCCGAAGCCGCACGGCGGCTGATTTCTCCCGGAGTTCGCTGGCAGATCGACCAGTTGGCCCGAATGAAACCCGAACACGAGTTGTGGGTCACGATCGACCGGGGCTGGCTGACGATTACGCGCAGCGGTTACTTGCGGCAACCCGAGCCGCTTGACGATTTCGTGCGGTACTCGCTTGAACTGTTTGACCAGTTCCTGCTGACGATGAGCGACGACATTGATTTTCACGACGATGTGATCGCGACAGTCGAACAGACGCAGTGCCCGGTGTGCAGCAGCGACATTGAGGGGGAGATGGTGTTGTGCGTGCGGTGCAAGACGCCCCATTGCCACGACTGCTGGATGTACAACGGCAAGTGCGGGATGTACGCCTGCAACGAAACGCGTTTTGCGCGGGTTGGGTGATGCGGCCGCCGCTTCACGGTCCGCAAGATCATCCCGCGCGCGTTGACGATGTCGAGATTCTGGCCGGGCCGGCGGCCGGATCAAAGTCTTTTGGGAACTGGACTGTCTCACGTCCCGGCAACCTGGTCCTGGCCCGCATTGTTCAACCGCAACTGGTTATGTTCTGGAGTCGCACGGACAGTCGATTGATTGACGAGGGCCTCGACCTGTCCACTCGCTTGCGTCGGACGAGGACTGTCCCTGCCCCGCCTCCACGGCCTATACTGATTGTGCGCGCCCACTTTCGGGGTCCGTCGCGCAAGTTGCCGGTCAATCCGGTCACAAGACCTGGAGTTTGAAGATGAATATCGACTTGCCAAACGATGCGATGCAATTTGTCGAGGGCCTCGTCGCATCCGGCGAATATGAATCGGCAACGGACGCCGTCGTTGAAGGCGTTCGGTTGTTGATGAGTCGTCAAGCGTTGCGAACCGATATTCAGAGGGGTCTCGACGAACTGAACGACGGAATGGGGATCGATGGCGACATGGTGTTTGCGGAATTGCGCAAACGCGCAAAACCGATCGACGACAGGGCGGGATAGATGGCGACGTTGGTTTTTTCGCCTGCAGCCCGACAAGACCTTTCGGACATTTTTGATTACATCGCACGGGACAAAGCAGGCACGGCGGCGAATTGGGTTGAGAAGATTGAACGAAAATGCAGATTCATTGCGGCAAATCCGGAGGCTGGTGAATCGCGCCCGGAATATGGGAACTCGATTCGCAGTAGCATCGTGGGGCGTTACGTTATTTTCTATCGGGCGATCGACGGTGGAATCGAAGTCGCCCGTGTGATTTCAGGGGAACGGGATATCCGGTCACTTTAGGAACCGCCTTCAGCCTCCCCGACCACCGCAGCCACTGAATTTCTTCCTGGGCCGTTGTTTTTTCTGAAACAGAATCGCCGTCTGGCCGTCAAACCTTGTGATCGACGAACGAAAACGCGAAAGTGGTCGAGATGGACCGATTGCCTGACAACGAGTTTCGAGACCTGATCGTTGACGCGGCCCGCAGGCTGCATCCCCGACTGGTCCGATACACGAGCCGGTTTTTTGGCGGCAGGCAATCGTGCGCCCAGGACGTGGTTCAGCACGCTTTTTTGCAGTTATGCCGGATCGCGCCCGATTCGCGGCCAGGAAAACTCGATTCGTGGCTCTTTCGTGTCTGCCGCAACCGCGCGATCGACGAACAGCGCCGCCAGTCGCGTTTTTCGGCGAGCCGAAACGGTTCGATTCACGGTGACGTGATCGACGAGTCGGGTGCGGAGCGGGACGAGGTCGCGGAGCGCGAGTTGTACGAACTGGTGCGGCGACGAATTGAGAGCTTGCCCGATTCGCAGCGCGAGGCGATTGATTTGTGGTCGGGCGGCTTTAGTTACTCGGAGATATCCGAAGTGATGGATCGCCCGGAGAACTCAATCCGCGTACTGGTCCACCGCGCGATCGCGCGATTGCGACGGGACGTTGGTGAGTCGAGAGAGTCGAGAGAGTCGAGAGTTTAGAGTCCAGAGTTAAGAGTTAAGAATCCAGAGTCGAGAGTTAATCGATGAACCGTAACCACGATAATCACCCGGAAACATCGCCCGACCTGACGGCGCTGGCTCTCAACGAGTTGCCGCCCGACGAGCAACGAGCCTGGCAGGTCTGCATCGACAGCGATCCGCGTTTGGCCGACGAGATCGAGCGGCTTCGCCGTCTCGGACAACTGGTCCGCGCCGCGAGCGATTCGCAACTGGCGGAATTGGCCAGCCAGGATGCCGCGTCGGAATTGTTGGCAGCAATTGACGATGAATTCACGTCTTCGGAGAAGCGGGTCGGAAAGGAATCGATGGTTACACCCGCCAAGTTCGCTTCACGTTTTCGGGCACGTGTCCGGCTGGCGGCACTGGCGGCGACGCTCCTGCTGGCCGCCGGGATTGGATTTACGCTCTACCAATCGACGCTCGATCACCCAATCGAGGGAGTCGCCGGGTTAAATGGTCAGCAAACCAGAATATTGGGCGGCGTATGGGAACTTGGCGATTACGATTCGTTCGTCGAATCCAACACAAATCTGGGCGGAAGTATGACGGGCAGGGAGGTGAATAAGTTCAAAGCGAACGACTTTGCGTCAGGCGATGATAAGGTCGATGGCGGATCGGTCGAGTCCCTCAAACGCCAAATTGAACCGGGGACCTCGAGCGAAATGGTTCTGGGTGTTACACCGAACATCATCATTACTGCTGACGATTCCGAACCGACCGTGCCGTTGCCCAGTCTTGCCGATACCACGATTACTTCGACCGAGGACGTGCCCGATGGCGGCTCGACAACGATGGGCGGCATCCGGTCGAATGACGGAAATATCAATCTTAATCTTATCGACGGCGTTGAGACGTACACATTCGATACGATTACGGGTGAACAGTTGCGGGGTGAACAGTTGCGTATTGGGAGTAAAGATCAGGATGAAGTATTAGCTGTGCTGGAATCGGAACGACCTGCCGATCAATTGTCCTTTGGAGACTCATTTGAACAAGTCGGTGGGTTGGACGTCGTGAAGCAGGCTATTGATTTATATCCTGATTCGGAATCCCAAAAACTCTTGCAGGACTACGAAGCGGAGTTGGCGTTTTATGATCAAAAATTGGCAAAACTGGAAGTTGCGGACGACGCCTCCGCCGCGCCTGAAAAACGTGATTCCGGGGACCGCGAGGCCGCGACGGACGCGGAAATGAGCAATGAGAATATTGCGTACTGGCGCGCGCGTCGGGATAACCTGCGCGAGCGACTCGAGCGACTCGCCGAAATCCGCCGTCGTTTGGACGAGTATCGTCAGCGTCAGCAGCATTCCTCAGAACAATACGAACTGCCCCCCGAGAATTCATTCCGCCGGCCGATCGGCAACCATGCACTGACCACGTTCTCGATCGATGTCGATACGGCTTCCTATGCCAACGTTCGCCGCTTCATTACGGGCGGACAATTGCCGCCCCCCGCCGCAGTTCGCATCGAGGAGATGATTAACTACTTCAGTTATGACTATCCTCATCCGACGGACGCGCGGCCGTTTGCCGTTCACCTGGAAGTCGCCGCGTGCCCCTGGCAACCCGCCCACAAACTGGTGCGAGTCGGACTGAAAGGGCGCGAAATTCCCCGCGATGACCGGCCCCCCTCCAACCTCGTCTTTCTCATTGACGTCTCCGGGTCGATGTCCAGTGCCGACAAACTGCCGCTGTTGCAACGCGCCATGCTACTGCTCGTTGATCAGTTGACCGAAAACGATCGCGTCTCGATCGTCACCTACGCCAACGACGCGGGCGTGCGACTGGAACCGGTCAGCGGCGACCAGAAACAGAGAATTCGCGACGTGATCAATGGTCTCTCCGCGGGCGGTTCCACGCACGGCAGCGCGGGAATCCAGACCGCGTATGACCTGGCCGCGCGGCATTTTATCGAGGAGGGAACCAATCGCGTCCTTCTGGCGACCGACGGCGACCTCAACGTCGGCGTTACCAGCGATGACGATCTGGTACGGCTGATCAAGTCCGAGGCGGAACGCGGGATTTTTCTCTCCGTTTTCGGATTCGGCACGGGAAATCTCAAGGACGCGAAGCTGGAAAAGATCGCCGACAACGGAAACGGACAGTACGCCTACATCGACTCGATTCGCGAAGCCCAAAAGGTACTGGTCGCCGAAATGTCCGGCACGCTGCTAACCATCGCGAGGGATGTCAAATTGCAAATCGAGTTCAACCCGGCCGAGGTAGCCGCGTACCGGTTGATCGGTTACGAAAACCGCGCCTTGCGGAACGAGGATTTTGCGAACGACCGGGTTGACGCCGGGGACATCGGCGCGGGCCACACCGTTACGGCTCTGTACGAAATCGTCCCGACTTCGGCACCGACTCCGACAAGTACGAGCGAACCGGCGCAATTGCGTTACCAAACGGTCCCCGCCGCCGCGTCGCAACCGGCACCGGTGACCGACGAGTCGCTGACGGACGCAGCGCGTGACGGTGAGTTGATGATGTTGTCGCTCCGCTACAAGCAACCCGAGGCACAGGAAAGCGAATTGATGGAAGTGCCGGTCCAGGACGCGGAGACGGGTTTTGACCAGGCGTCGCGCGATTTCCGTTTCGCGGCGAGCGTCGCGGCCTTTGGGATGAAACTTCGCCAGTCCCGCTACGGTGGAACCTGGCAGTTGTCGGAGATTGAAAACTCCGCGGCTTCATCGATGGGCGACGACCCGGGCGGCCACCGCGCTGAACTGGTCGATCTGGTCCGCCAGGTCCGCCAACTTGCCGGGCAGTAGCGGAACTCGCGGAGAGTTTCGATTTCAGCAGCGTGTCACAGCGCGTTACGTAGCGGAACTCGCGGAGAGTTTTGTTAGCTCGCCGGGAATCAATCCCAATGGCCCCACACTGTCATGTCCTGGTAATCGTTAGTCGGCCTGCAACGTCGATTCGACTTCGGCCCACGGGTTTTCCCATTGCCCCCAGCCGGCGAGATAGTCGGTATAGACCGGCACCGATTCACAATGCTCGTCCAGCCAGCTCCGCGCGCTCTCGACCAGGTGCGACTCCTGCTCCAGGTTCAGTTTGCCCATCAAAACCGACGCGCGGAGAAAAATGAAATATGTGTCGAGGACGTCGCAGCGACAATAGTTATTGATCTCCGCCAGCCCTCCTGCGTCGTAGAGGTCCTGGACCTTGTTCCCGGTGACTTCCATTTTTCCGGGCTTGCCGATGAGATTCGCGACAAGATTGAGGCCGCCGTTCAAACGCGTCGCACCGAAATTGGTAAAGAAATCCTGCAAATCAAAATGCGACGAGAGGTTGTACCGGTTGCGTCGCTGGTCGTAGGCGCGATCGTCGAGGTTGAACCACGCGGGGGAACTGATCCCGTACCGGTACGCCGCCAGTTCGAGCAGCGGCAAGTCAAACCCTCGCCCATTGAAGCTGATCAAGGTTGGCTTGTCATAGGAGAGCCATCCGCGCCAAAAATGCTCGGTGATGACGTGGGGGCGGTATTCCGGTTCGTCGAGAGTCACCACGTCAAGCAGGCGGAGGTGCTTGTCCAGCTTGGCGACAGCGACCGAGACGGGAATCTGAAACGTGTACGGGATAAAGTCCGAGTCGAATCGCTCGATCAATTCGCCGCGATAGCGGGCGATGGCGGCGGCGGGATCGAGCTGTTCCCCCGGATAGCGAATTGCCGAAACGAGTTCCCCGTCCGCCACCGACTCGATGTCAAAAACGAGCCACGCCACTTTCCGTTCGTCGTCGGGTTCGGTCATGCTCACAGCCCGTCAATTGGAATCGGGCGGCAGGCACCGGCTGAGCGTCATCAGCGCGAACGCCGTGCCGTACTGCTGGTGGTAATCGTACAGCGGGTAATCCCACCAACTGCCGTCCCGTTCCTGGCGATCGAGCAGCAATCGCGCGACCATTCCCTGATACGGGTCGCGCTCGGCGGCGGGCAACTCCTCGATGCAGAGGCTCGCGTAATAGTGTCCGTAAAAATAAAAATAGCCGGCGACCTGCATCCACGACTCGTGGGGAACTGGACGTTTGCGGCCCATGTCGAGCCAGCCATTGCGGACGTACAGCCGCACAAGCCAGTGCTTGAGAACGTTGTCGGTAATTTCTTCGTCGCCCCACAGGCGGAGCGCGACGTTGCAGGCCTGGCTGCGACCGAGGCTCCCGCCGGGCCGGTTGATTTCGGCCATCGGGCGGTCCTTCAGATACTCGCCGTAGAAATACGTAAAGTCCGGTTTTTGCTGGCGAAGCGTCGCGGCAATAGCCCGGTCGACCGTCCGCTGGTTGATTTCAAAACCAGCGTCGCGCGCCCGGTGCATGACGACCAGCCCCGTCGCGTTGACAAAACTCGTCGACGACGATGTCGGCTTTCGTCCCTGAAAGCGAAAATCGTAGTAGCCCCAGCCGCCATCGACCGATTCGTAGGCGTCGAGCATCTCAAGCTGCAGCGCGACCAGTTCGTCAATCTGCTTGCGCTTTTCCTCCGGGATCCCTTCGCGTTCGCGCAACAACAGCAGGGCGGGAATCGAATAAGCGTGGCCCCACACGTTGTAAATTGCATCGCCCGTCGCACGGCGAAGGGAAGGCAACTGTTCCAGCAACCACGTCTCGGCCCGATCAACGGCGGCAACGGCCTTCTCGTCGGTCGTTCGGGATTCCAGCAAGGCCGTGACGCACATCGCCGTCGTCGCCATGCGAAAGGCGTCGTGCGCACCCGGGATCGGCGCGTAGATATTCAGGTCCTTGGTGTTGGTCGCCGCGCCCCACGCGCCACTCTCGCGCTGGCATTTAACGAGGAATTCAACGCCGCGATCGATCGCCTGCTGGACGTCGAGGTGCGACGGCGCGTCGAACTCCGGCAATTCCGGCGGCACGGTGAAATCGTAGGGGTCGTCAATCCGCCGCGGCCTGTCGGGCGCGGTGTCATCCGCCTGTTGAGGCGGTGCGTCCTTGCGCTTTTGGGGTGGCGCGTCGACTTGCAATCCGGCTGCCGGGGAGTGGATGGCGGCCAACACGCAAAAACAAGCCGCCGGGACCCAGGCCCTGGCAATCCAAACCCGCACGGCAAGTGCAAGTTGCCGGGATATGTGAGAGGAGTACATCTTCAGTTTTCAGTTTTCAGTTTTTGGTTTTTGGTTTTTGGTTTTTGGTTTTTGGTTTTTGGTTTTTGGTTTTCATCCTCTTCGTCTGCGCATTCCGCGCAATCTGCGGACAGGTTTTCAGTTTTCATTCTCTTCGTCTGCGAAATCCGCGCAATCTGCGGACCGGGTTTTCAGTTTTCAGTTATTTCGGTTTTCAGTTTCCATCCTCTTCGTCTGCGAAATCCGCGTAATCTGCGGACCGGGTTTCAGTTTTCATCCTCTTCGTCTGCGAAATCCGCGTAATCTGCGGACAGGGTTTTCAGTTTTCAGTTTTCGCTTCGCTACTCAGGCCGCTTTAAAAGGATCTTCTCCCCTTCCTTCAGCCCGCTCGTCACCTCGGTCATCGTCTCGGAGGACAATCCGGTTTCGACTTCGCGACGCTCGGGTTCGGCGTCTTCCCCCTCGCCCGCGACGAAAACGAAGTGAGTGACCCCGTCGTCGGTAAAAACCGATGCGACGGGAACCGCCGTCGCGGCTTCGTTTTGATGAACGATGAAGCGTACTTCGCATGTCATCCCGGGCATCAACCCTTCAATCGGGTCGGCCAGCACCAATTGGCAATCGAATTTGTCGGTGGCCACCGGAACATAATTGACCAAAGAGACCGTCACGTCGGTGGCAACGTCGCGCATCGCCGTCGGGTGGGCCAGCCCCTCGGCACCGCGGCGGATCGAGGCCAGTTGTTTTTCCGTCAGGTCCGCACGAAGAAAGAGGTCGTCCGGATCGACGAGTGTCACCAGCGTCTTGTCATGAGGCACGGCCTGGCCGGATTGCAGATCGCGCTGCGCGCCCGCAACGCCGGTCCATGCACCGCGAACGCATTGCCCGTAGTACAACACTCCCGCCGACGGTGCGGTCATCGTCATGCGGGTGAGGTCGTCGGCCAGTTCGGCAAGTTCCCGTTGCTGCTTTTCGACATCGATCCGCGACTTGTCGACGGCCACTTTTTTCTTTTCGCGCTCAAGGGGCAGGGTGACCTGTACCCGCTCATGCTCGAGCCTCGCTCGTTCCAGTTCCTCCGACTTTTGTTCCATTTCCCTTGGCAGATCGTAGTCAAGGGTTCGCGCCGCGCCGAGTTGGGCCTGTTCGAGGTAAAACTGGCGGCTTTCCACGTCCCGCTGGGTCCGCTTGAGGACAATCTCCTCGGATTCCTCGGTCAGTTCGTCCTCGTCGTACATTCGCTTGAGCTGGTTGTACTCCTCCTGCGCGTATTCGAGTGAATGCTGGGAGTTTTCCACGCTGCGACGAACGGTGCGCTCCTGATTGGGCCGGGCGACTTCCGTAAAATACTTGAAATCCTGTTGGGCGTTGCGAATCTCTCGTTCGGCCAGCGCCTGATCGAGCGACAACGTGCGCTGCAACTGCTCCAGGTCCAGTTCGGAGGCCTGCAAGTCAAGCCGTCCCAGTTCCACGGCCTGTTCCGCTTCGCGCATTTTCTGTTCAAGGTCCTCGGTCTCGAAGGCGACAATCACATCCCCGTTGGCGACCTTCGTTCCTTCGGGGGAGATTTCTCGAATCTTCAGCGTCGTCCAGTTCTCGGTGTCGGGCTTGAGAGGAACCATCGACCGGGATTCAACGGTCGCGTTGATCTTTTCCACGACCAGAAAGGGTTGCGTTTTGACTTCGTGGGTTTCCTGCAAGGGGCGAGCGTGGTACAGGACCCCAGCGCGGCGAGGCCGATGGAAAAGGGCGTCAAGCGACTTGCGAACAGGCGGGCTTTCATCTCAGTTCTCCTCGTCCCGGTATTGAATTGTCTGGACCTGGGGCCAGTATACTGCATCAGCCGCCGTCGCGGGTACCTGGTACCCGGTCTCCATTGCCCGGAGAGAACGGTGTCGCATTTCACTTTTTTCAACGCGCCGTACGTGCCCATCTAGCGAGGAACCTTGCCGATGAACCGCCAGCGTCTGCTCGAACGGTTTCTCCAGTACGTGCAAATCGACACAACTGCCCGCGACGACACGGAAAACTATCCAAGCAGTCCCGGCCAGATCGATCTTGGCAAGCTCGTCGTCGCACAGTTGAAGGAAATCGGCGTGCGAGAGGTCTCACAAGACGAACACGGTATCGTCCTCGCGACGATCGCGGGTAACTCGAGTGCCCCGGTCATCGCATTCAACGCGCATTTCGACACGTCGCCCGAAACGAGCGGGGCCAACGTACGGCCTCGCGTGATTGACAACTACGCGGGCGGGGATATTCCGCTGACGGGCGATACGGGCAAGGTCATCACGGTGGAAAAATGCCCCGAGCTGGCCGAGCTGACCGGCAAGACGCTTGTTACGACCGACGGCACGACGCTCCTCGGCGGTGACGACAAGGCGGGCATCGCGATCATGATGGAACTGGCCAGTCGTCTCATGGAGAGCCCGCACGTCGAACGCGGCGATGTTCGTTTGCTCTTTACGTGTGATGAAGAGATTGGACGCGGGGCGATGCACGTCGATGTTGAAAAGGTGAATGCCGCGGTCGCGTACACGTTCGACGGCGGCGGCCAGAACAAGGTGGAAATCGAGACGTTTTCCGCCGACCTTGCGACCGTGACCTTCGACGGCGTCAACATTCATCCGGCGATCGCCAAGGACAAGATGATTAACGCCGTTCGCGCGGCGGGCGAGTTTCTCGACACCCTGCCGCGTGAACTGTCGCCCGAACGGACGGATGGCCGCGACGGCTTTCTGCATCCCTATCGCATCGAGGGGGGCGTCGCCCAGGTCATCGCCAAAGTCCTTCTGCGATCTTTCGACACGCCGACGCTCGACGTTTACGCAAGGCAACTGCGCGAGATTGCCGAGCGGGTCGAAAAGAGCTTCCCGGGCTGTTCGATCGACGTTTCGGTGAAGCGGCAATACCGGAACCTCGGTGACGGACTGAAACGCGAGCCTCGCGCGGCCGGGTACGCGATTGAAGCCCACCAGCGGCTTGGTCGAACGGCGGTCGAGGGGATCATACGCGGCGGGACGGACGGCTCGCAGTTTACGGAAAAGGGCTTGCCGACTCCCAATCTTTCGTCGGGCCAGCACAACATCCACTCGCCGCTGGAGTTTGTTTGCGTCGACGAGATGCTGGCGGCTTGTGAGGTGGGCCTTGAGATCGTCAAGCGTTGGGGGGAGGGATAACGGCCGCCGCCGCGTGAACTGGCAACGTGGCGCAAGCTTCCAGCTTGCGTGGGGACGTGGCGCAAGCTTCCAGCTTGCGGGTGGCTCGCCGGCCTGATTGGACAGCGCCACTTTCGTGGAAATCGGCGAGAATACAAGCACGACGCGCGAGCGAGTGTGTTTCGGCGTAACCCACTCACTCGCTTGCGCTTCGTGCTTGTATTGGCAACCAAAGTGGCGCTGTCCAGCTAATGCGCCCGCTTGTTTGCCGAGCCTGGAGGGCCATTTCACCTTCCAATATCTGGCGGAACGCGGCGAACAAGGGCATAATACCGTCAGCATCGCCCGCGCCGCTGCCGTGTGGCAGGACGAGGCGAGGGGCGTTATGACTCGCTCGTTTCCAACTACACCACTTCCCGAATTCTGGAGTAACCCATGGGTCCCGTCCTGATCACACTGCTGGTGCTGGGAGGCATTGGACTCCTCCTGTTGATTTTCGTTGTCGCGATTTACAACGGGCTGGTCAAGTTGCGAAACCGTTATGAAAACGCCTTTTCGCAAATCGACGTGCAACTGAAACGGCGTCACGACCTGATCCCGAACCTCGTCGAGACGGCCAAGGGGTACATGAAGCACGAACAGGAGACGCTGACCGCCGTGATCGAGGCGCGCAACAAGGCGGTCTCGGCGCAACAGACGGCGGCCTCCAATCCTG
>JBGTFW010000129.1:0-2983 GCA_041747075.1 Pirellulaceae bacterium | reverse complement strand
GGTTGGGGATGGAAATTGTTCCGCTGGTGACGAGCGGCCCGCCAGGAGTCACCGGGTTCGCCGGGGGACGTCCGAAGGCAACGGACATCATCGGTTACTGGCCCGCGCTGATTTCAAAGGACAAGGTGAAATGCGAAGTGTCGGTCGAAACGGTTTAGTTTGGGCGTCCATGGATTTTTGGAGACGACAGGAAAACGGGTTGTCCGCAGATTGCGCAGATTTTCGCAGATAAAGAATGGTTGGTTTTGGGCTGGCTAATAGTTTCAAGACGTTGCTCCCACCGGCACAAGGCCGGATGGCGAGCGACCGAACGCGGAAAAACAAAAAATGGAACATCCGCAGATTGCGCAGATTTTCGCAGATAAGGAATGGTTGGTTTCGGGCTGGCTAAAAGTTTCAAGACGTTGCTCCCGCCGGCACAGGGCCGGATGGCGAGCGACCGTTCACCGAATTCTCCACCCTTAAATCTCAAATTTTGACACTCAACCAAAAAGCCTCAAGTCTCAATCGCAAATCGCAAATCGCAAATCGCAATATCGAACTGAACTCGAGACTCTCCACTCTCACCTCTCCCATGAAGACCATACCCCTTTCAAAACTCGCCTATTCCCGTTCAGGAGACAAGGGCGACGGATCGAACGTGGGAGTTGTCGCGTTCACTCCCGCCGGCTACGAAATTCTCAAGCGGGAACTGACGGCGCAGCGCGTGAAAACCCACTTTCGCGAAATCTGTCTGGGCAAGGTCGTTCGGTACGAGGCACCCAATTTACTGGCGCTCAATTTCCTGCTTCACGATTCGCTAGGCGGCGGTGGCAGCGAGAGCCTCAAGACCGACGCCCAGGGAAAAACGCACGGGCTGGGGATGCTCATGATGCAAATCGACGTGCCCGACGATTTCGCGCCGTGAACGTGAACCCATGAATGTTCTTGAATCACTTCGCGCTCGCGCTGCAGCCAGACCCCAACGGATCATCTTTCCGGAATCCTCTGATCCGCGAGTCAACGAGGCCGCCAACGTATTCCAGAGTCGCGGTTTCGGCCATGCCGTCGTTGTCGGCGACCAACCACTCGCTCGGCTCGACCCGTCGATCGAAATCGTCTCGACGGGCGATGCAAAACTGCGCGAGTCGTGCATCGCGCAGCTTATCGAAAACCGGCGGCACAAGGGGATGGACCGGGCACGCGCCGAGGAAGCGATTACCGATCCTTTGTTGCTGGCCGCGCTGCTGGTGCGCATCGGCTACGTCGACGCGTGCGTCGCCGGCAGCATCGCGACGACCGCCAGTGTCATTCGCGCGGGAATTTACGGAGTGGGAACTCGGCCCGGCCGGCGGCTTGTCTCCAGCTTCTTTCTGATGCAGTTGCCCGATCGCGCGTTGACGTATGCCGATTGCGGAGTCGTCCCGGATCCGACTGCGGAAGAACTTGCCGAGATCGCCATCGCTTCGGCGGAGAATCATGAAATCCTGACCGGCCAGGTACCGCGCGTCGCGCTCTTGTCGTTTTCGACCAAAGGGAGCGCCGCGCACCCGCGCGTCGACAAGGTAACCGAGGCTCTCAAGATCGCTCGGCGAAGCAAGCCCGAATTGGTGATTGACGGCGAGCTGCAATTCGACGCGGCGTTCGTTCCGGCAGTTGCGGCGCGCAAGGCACCTGGCTCAATCGTAGCGGGCCGCGCCAATGTGCTGATCTTTCCCGATCTCGATTCGGGCAATATCGCTTACAAGATCACCGAGCGAATGGGTGGAGCGACGGCACTGGGTCCGATCATCCAGGGGCTTGCGAAACCCTGCATGGACCTTTCGCGCGGCTGCGTCTCCAGCGATATCGTGGACGTCGCGGTAATCGCCAGCGTCCTCTGCCCGCACGGTTCGTAAGCCGTGTCAAACCCATCGCATTAAACAATCCGCGTAAACCGCCGGCGCTAGCCGCGGGCCCCTCACCCCAACCCTCTCCCCCAAACGCTGACTGTTGAAGCCTAATGTGTTTGGGGAGAGGGAGCTTTCTGCGTTGCACGCTCAAGGCTGAATGCAAAACTGAATGGTTTGGGGAAGCGCGCGGCACCTTCAGCACCCTCTCCCCCGGCTTTGCGGGGGAAGCGCGCGGCACCTTCAGCACCCTCTCCCCCGGCTTTGCGGGGGAGTGGGCAAGGGTGAGGGGAATTCCGTCAGCGATTAATAATCCCAATGGCCGCTACGGTGCAAATGGTAATGACCAGGCGCATAGTCGTAATGATTTCCGTGCCGGTAGTACGTGCCGGGGTGGTAATCATAATGCGTGGTATCATGCCAGCGCGGGTGATAATAGTTGTAACCGTAACCGCCGTAGCCGTAGCTGCGGGGATAATAGCTACTCCGATATCCGCTGCCGAACTGGATACTCAGTCCGCCGCCGCCAAAGTGAATACCGCCGTGACCCCCGCCGTGGCCGCCGTGACCATAATGGCCGCCATGATGGCCGCCGTGGCCATGATGCTGGGCCTGTGCGGTATTGGTCATCAGCAACGCGGCTGCAAAAACCGCCGCGACGAGCGCCGAAGATCGAATCAAACGAGTTGAAGTCGTACGGGACATTTTGTTCCCTCCCTTTTGAAATGTTTAAAGTGAAGGTCCTTGCGACTGGCCAATATGCTCGGAAGGCCTTCAAATTGGGTGAGCCGGCTGCTTGGGCAGCGTGGCGACGGCATTAAGTGACAGCAAGTCCTGTGCCAGCTAGGAAGAATGGTGCGTTGGGGCGAAATCCCCGGATATGAACGCTTTCGATTCGTTCATCTCCGCTCGTACGATTATCCGAACTGCGGCGCGCCGCCATCGTTTTGATAACAGTTTCTTGCACTGCGGCACCGAGTTCCGCAACTTCCTGGCAGTGATTGCCAGCGCACTCGCCGAATGACAGGTAACAAAAAAACCTCCCGCGTTCTTGCGGGAGGTTTGGAATATTTCCAATTCAAGTAGGCGAGTCTCTCCGAGACTCGCACAGTCAG
>JBGTFW010000128.1:0-22959 GCA_041747075.1 Pirellulaceae bacterium | reverse complement strand
CTCGTCGCGGTCGCAGCCGTTGGCGTCAGCGGGCTGTTGCTCGCGCGCGGTTCCGGGGGCGGCGGAAAATGGATCAACGCGGCCAAAGTTGCTGTTTTCGCCGTGCTCATCACGGGCGGACTGGTCGCGATGATCCGTCAGCCTGCCGCCGATACGGGCGCGGCGCTGAGTCCCTTTTTTCAACAAGGCTTCACGGGCCTTGTTCAGGCGATGGGGTATACCTTTATCGCCTTGCAGGGATTCGATCTGATCGCCGCTGTCGCCGGGGAAATTCGCCAGCCGGAGCGAAACGTTCCGCGGGCGATGATTGCCTCGCTCTCCATCGCATTGCTCGTATATATCCCGCTGTTGTTGGTCGTTGCCGCGTCGGGTGCCGATCCGGAAACCGGGATCGCCGGCGCCGCCCGTTCCGATCCGGAAGGAATTGTGGTCAGCGCCGCCGGGCGCTTCCTTGGTCCTTTTGGGTCGTGGCTGGTGATTATCGCGGCGATCCTCGCCATGTACTCGGCGCTCCAGGCGAATTTGTTTGCCGCGTCGCGAATTTCCGCGACCATGGCCCGCGACCGGACGCTCCCGGCACGACTTTCCCTGCTCAACGGGGCGGGAAGCCCGTCGAATGCGCTGATCGTCACGGGATCACTGGTTTCGCTCATCGTCATCGCGCTGCCAGACGTTTCGGCGGCGGGTGCGGCGGCGAGCCTGATTTTCCTGATCTCCTTTGCGATTGCCCACGGGTTGTCGGTGCTGGTTCGGCGGCGCAGCTTGCTGGTGGCCCCCCCCTTTCGCACGCCGTTGTTTCCGCTCGTTCCGTTGACGGGCGGGTTGGCCTGTCTTGGACTGGCCCTCTTTCAGGGAATCGCCGTTCCCTCGGCGGGTGGGATCGCGGTCGTCTGGCTGGCCCTCGGCGGCTTACTCTTTTTGCTGTTGTTTGCCCGCCGCGCGCGGGTCCGTGACGCAACCGACTCGGCGCGCAACCCGGAACTGATGGCGCTGCGCGGTCGCTCCCCCCTGGTTCTGGTTCCGATCGCCAATCCGCGCAACGCCGAAGCCCACATCGCGCTCGCCGGGGCGCTTGTGCCTCCCGGCGTCGGTCGCGTCCTCATGCAAACGGTCGTCGTATCGGACCATCATGCCGATGCTGATCGCCGGGCCGAAGCCATCGAGCAGGGCCAGGCCGTGTGGAAATCGCTGCTGACCCTGTCGAGCCAACTGGGGATTCGTGCCGAGGCGCTGACGACGGTCGGCAGCGAACCGATTGCGGAAATCGCGCGGGTGGCCGAACTGCATCGATGCCGCTGGCTGGTCATGGGACTCAGCGAGTTACCCGACGATGGCGGGCGTTCGCGCTCGGAACAACTTCTCGATACCGTGAACGCGGACGTGATTGTTCTCCGCGCTCGCGCCGAGTGGAAGCTGTTCGACGCGACGCGCATTCTTGTACCGACGGCGGGACGGGGTGGACACGACTACTTGCTGGGCCGCGTCATTGGCAGTCTGCTGCGCGATCGGGTACGCGCGATTACCTGTCTTCGCGTCGTGCCGGCGGCGACGCGGAGCAACGAGATCGAGCGGGAACGACTTTCGTTGAAAAAACTGGCTGCCGACCTGATCTGGCACGACGCCGCGACGGAAATCGATTGCGACGACGACCCCGCGGCTTGTATCACGCGCCGTGCCGCCGACCACGACCTGATCGTGCTGGGAACTCACGGCCGTCGCGGTCGTGGTCGCGTCTTTGGTTCCATCCATCGCCGAATCGCGGCGGGAACCGACTGTCCGCTGGTCGTCATCAGCAGTCGAAACTAGAATGAGTTTACCACCACCTGGATATTTGCAACGCTCAGTTGGCCGGGTTGTTGCGCTTCGACAAAAATCCGGAAATGAACTAGATTGGGTCAGGAATTGTCATTCATTCCAGGGGCCGGTAGCTCAGTTGGTTAGAGCAGGGGACTCATAATCCCTTGGTCGCGGGTTCGAGTCCTGCCCGGCCTATTGAATCCCGGCAATCCGCGGGAATTGCGGGGCTTTCTCTCATCACTGCTTCATCGTGCGCCCCGATTCCGGCAGGTACAGCATCGCTTTTCGCATCTCTTTTACTGTCGTCGGATTCGAGCGTAAATGAATCCGCCAAGTCGATGTAATCGGTGCGCTTCACCAGTGCGTAATTCTGCATTGCAATCGCGCAATCCGTACACGAGAGCGGTTTCAGGCATGCGCCGCGTCGGCCATCTTGCCGTTCCTTGCCGGTTACCCTGCCGTTTTTAAGAAAATGCACGGCGCGCCGCAAACCCGGCAGGAGTCGCGCCTCGACTTTCAGGCCGCACAGTTAACGGCTAGGATATTTACCGTCGGGAGTCCTGGGCGGTCGCTCCGTGCGTGGACGTTTTCGAACCGGAGGGCTGATGCGGGACGCAATTGCACCAGCCGGCCGCATTGCCTCCGGATCGACCCGATTGCCGGCAGGTGCGTTCAGGGCCCGGTCTTTCTCAGCCGCGGAGTCTCCGACTCGACGACGCGATCCCGAACTCTTGGCCCCTTGGCTGCCTATCGGCGTTACCACTCACAGGCCACGGAGCATGATCCTGCACGGCATCGAAGCGCCGAACATCATCCACACCAACACGCTGACCGAGAACCTGGCCGACATCCAGGAGAAGGACCGCTACGAAGTGGTGCTGTCCAATCCGCCCTTCGGCGGCAAGGAACGCAAGGAAGTGCAGCAGAACCTTCCGATCCGCACCGGCGAGACGGCGTTCCTGTTCCTTCAGCACTTCATCAAGATGCTCAAGGCCGGCGGGCGGGGCGGCGTGGTCATCAAGAACACGTTCCTGTCAAACACCGACAACGCCTCGACCAGCCTGCGGAAGCTGCTGCTGGAAAGCTGCAACCTGCACACCGTGTTGGACTGCCCCGGCGGCACGTTCCAGGGCGCGGGCGTGAAGACCGTGGTGCTGTTCTTCGAGAAAGGCGCGCCGACTCGCAAAGTCTGGTTCTACCAACTCGACCCCGGCCGCAACCTCGGCAAGACCAATCCGCTCTGCGACGACGACCTGACCGAGTTCGTCAAGCTGCAAAAGAAGTTCGCCGATTCGGACAAGTCGTGGACCGTGGACGTTAACCGTTTGGGCGCTAGCCCCGGTTCCACGTTCGACCTGTCGGTGAAGAACCCCAGCGGCGGCGAGGAAGTCGTACATCGCAGCCCGCAAGACATCATGGACGAAATCGCGGCACTGGACGGCGAGAGCGCGGAAGTGCTACAAACAATTCGGGGATTGTTGTGAAAGGCAATGGGAGTGATGGGATGAATGAGAAGAATGAAAACAAGGCAAAGAGCGCGAATCCAGGAAATTATTCTTCCCCTGATTCCCATTCTTCCCATGAAGCGGGGCGTCCCGTCATCCCACCACGCGGCGACTATCAAACACTGTTGTCGTATCAAAAAGCGGAAGTTGTTTATGACATTGCCTTCCGTTTCGCCCACAAGTATCTCTCACGAGGCGATCGAACGATCGATCAAATGATTCAGTCGGCCCGATCCTGCAAGCAGAACATTCTGGAAGGGAGCAAGGCCGGGACGACATCGAAAGAAATGGAAATCAAGCTGACAAATGTTGGTCGAGCCAGCCTGGAAGAATTACTGGCCGATTTTCGCGACTATCTGCGAGTCCGCGATTTTAAGATTTGGGACAAGGAATCCAAAGAAGCCCTGTTTGTCCGTGACTTGGGGCGTCGAACACCGCAAACGTTTGAGATGTATCGCGATTTCGTAGACACCCGTTCTGCAGAGGTGATTGCAAACATCGCAATCTGCCTGATTCATCAGACCAATTATCTGCTGGATCAGCAATTGAAGACACTGGAGAAAGAGTTCATCGAACAGGGCGGCCTGCGCGAGCGAATGACCCGCGCCCGCCTAAACTACCGCAACCAGCGACCCAACCAATAATCCGCCTCTCCCACCCTCATGATTCCCATGATTCGCAGGCTGCAATTGACAATTGAAAATGGACAATGGACAGTGGCGGCGTTTCTTCGTTGTCAATTATCAACTGTCCATTGTCCATTGATTCGCGTTCGGGGGTTGCTATCGAGTCGCATACGGGACGATTCACTGGAACGACGGAACCGGTCGCTGTTAAAAGCTCGACGTTCCGATTCGCGCGCGAACACCTACTCTACGGGCGATTGCGGCCGTATCTGAATAAGGTGATGGCACCGAACTTCGAGGTGCACTGTTCGACTGTAATATTTCCGCTCAAACCCAAGACAGGACTGATACGCGAGTTCCTGCACTACTGGTTTCTACGCGACGCGACGGTGGCAGAGATCGACGCGACCTCCACGGGGGCTCGTATGCCGCGCGCAAACATGAATGCGATTCTGGACTTTGCGTTTCCACTTCCACCCTTTCCCGAACAGCGGCGGATCGTGGGCATCCTGGACGAAGCGTTTGCCGGCATCGCCACGGGGCAAGCCAACGCCGAAAAGAACCTCCAAAACGCCCGTGCTCTGTTTGAAAGCCACCTCAACGCCGTCTTCATCCAACGCGGCGACGGCTGGACCGACACGACGCTGAGCGAAGCTTGTGAGAACCTCGACAGCCGGCGCATTCCCATCACAAAGAGCAAACGAACGGCCGGCAAGTATCCGTACTACGGCGCATCCGGCATCGTCGATTACGTAGACGACTACATTTTTGATGAAGACCTGCTTCTTGTCTCCGAAGATGGCGCGAACCAGCTGACGCGAACTTACCCGATTGCATTTCCCGTTTCAGGCAAAGTGTGGGTCAACAATCATGCCCACGTCCTGCGGTTTCCTGACATCGCATCGCAGCGATCCATGGAGTTCTACCTGAACTCGATCAAACTCGACCCACACGTCAGCGGGATGGCGTAGCCGAAGTTGAATCAAAAGTCACTGAATTCGATTCCGGTTCCATCGCCACCGCTTCCGCAGCGGAAGGCAATCGTCGCAAATCTCGATTCGCTCCAAGACGAAACCGAACGCCTCGAATCCATTTACCAGCGCAAACTCGCCGCGCTCGACGAGTTGAAAAAGTCGCTGCTGCACCAAGCCTTCAGCGGACAACTTTAACCCGAGAATCACCATGAGCATCCAAAGCGGCGGTAAACAGATTCTGATTCATGGTCTGGCCCCTCATTCTGGCCGGGCTGGTCTGGGGCTTTTTCCCGCCCCTGACCCCGTATCCCCGGCTTGCACTCGGAGCGCACATCCAATTTGTCACCAACGGCATGTTGTTTGTTGTGCTGGCCATCGTACTGCTCAAAGTGCCCCACCGCGTCGGCACAGGGTCGGTCCGGGTGATGTTGGTGTCGGCGTGGCTGACGTGGCTTATGGCATTGTCCGAGGCGGCCAATGCGTGGTGGGGTGCCAATCAGATGCTCCCGATCGCGGCCAAGCAGGCCGGAGCAGCGGGAGCGACTGCGTGGCAGGAAACCGTGGTGAAACTGTGCCATCTCCCAGCGGCATTGGGTCTGATCCTCTCGCTGTCGCAGCTGATCATCGGCATCGTGAAACACCGCGAACCGGCGGAATAGGAAGATCGCCATGAACGAAGCCGAAACCCGCGCCGAACACATCGACCCGGCTTTGCAAGCCGCCGGCTGGGGCGTCGTCGCAGGGAGCCGCATCTCGTTGTCACGCCTCGAATTCATCTACAAGCGCAAACTCGCCGCGCTCGACGAGTTGAAAAAGTCGCTGCTGCACCAAGCCTTCAGCGGACAACTGTGACTTTCGCCGAAACATCGCCATGAACTTTGACGTCGGCGACCCAATGCGTCTGGCGATACAATACGGAACGCCGTTACCACGAACAAAGGGCGAAACCATGAGCATCCAACAACACGATATCTGCCTGGAAAGCGATCAGGATTTCGCCGGCCGCTTGCCGACGCATCATCTGGGGTTCCTGATGGCCGATTTGCCCGTTGCGATCCGTGGCGCTGTGTCCATGGCGCTACGCAACCGCAGTAAGACTCCCGGCAAGCAACCAGCTTGGCTCAAACTCGCCAGTGATCTTCGCTTCACCGGGCACGGAGGCAACGGAGTCACCCATCTGAAATTTGAATTGCCAACACTGGGAGAGGCTGCGAGCCAAATCAATCAGCAGCAGGAGCTATTCGATTCGGGGCGGCCCGACGGAACTCTCACCGGACTCGATTTGCTAATGAAGGTCGTTCGGGACATCGGCGCAGAACAAGCGGATAGCAACGCCTTCGATCCGCAACTGTTGAATCAATTCGCGAAGTTTAGACGTTTTTTCAAATCCGGTCCCTTCTCGGGATTCCGCATTACGGGCAGCGTGTCGGATGCGTGTGCTGAAGTCCTAGTCACTCGCACAACAACGGAAAACTCACTTCGTTTGTATGGCCGCACGCCGACGCCTCAACGAGTGCGGCTGGTTGGGCAACTCGATTTATTGGAGGCCAGCACGCAACGGTTTTCACTGTTACTCGATGCGGGCGAGCGGGTCACGGGGGTCTATCCCGAAGAGATTTCCGATCGACTTCAGCAACTATGGCGGAAGCGAGTTCTGGTTGTGGGAACCAGTGTCTTTCGCGTTTCGGGAAACTTGCTGCGAGTGGAAGCCGAGTCGATCGGCGATGGAGCAGACGCATCGCCCCTGTTCTCAACCCCGCCCGTCGCCAGCAGCAGCCGGCTCGATGCAAGCGGCTTACGAAAGCCGCAGGGAGCACGAAGTGGCATGGCAGCATTGATGGGACGCTGGCCCGGCGATGAAACGGAAGCAGAAATCGAAGCGGCCTTGGAGCAGATTTAATGACGCTGCGGCCGGATGACCTCATCTCGTTGGACACGAACGTGTTAGTTTATTGGATTCGCCAAAACGACACTGGCATCCAATTGCGAGACACATACAACCTTCACGAACGCACGGATCGGCCGATCTATTCGACGATTGTGGAAGGCGAGATTCGGGCCTTGGCGAAAGTCTTGAAATGGGGCGGTAGCAAGCAGAAAGTACTCGAAAAACTGCTTGCAGAATTGGTTCGAGTCGATGCGGGGCTGCCGGACGTGGTGAAGGCATACGCCGAGATTTACGGTGCGGATCGGGCCGGCGGTCACAATACAGGACAGAATGACATGTGGATCGCCGCGACCACGAAAGCCGCGGGCGCGGTACTTCTTACATGCGATGATGATTGCGTTTGGATGAACCCCGGCCTAGTTGCTGTTGAGTACGTGCCGACCGTAAAGAGTTCTGAGCGGCCATGAACGAAGCCGAAACCCGCGCCGAACACATCGACCCGGCCTTGCAAGCCGCCGGCTGGGGCGTCGTCGAAGGGAGCCGCATCCGTCGCGAGTACCCGATTACGCCGGGACGACTCGAAGGGTTTGGCCGGCGGGCAAGGCCGCTCACCGCCGATTATGTGCTGATCTATCGCAACACCAAGCTGGGAGTCATCGAGGCCAAAGCATGGAACGAACAACTGACCGAAGGTGTGGCGCAAGCGAAGAACTACGCCGGCAAACTGGCCGTCCGCTTCACCTACTCGACCAACGGGCAAGGCATTTAGGGCATCGACATGCAGGAAGGGACCGAGGGCGAAGTGCCCCGCTTCCCGACGCCGGACGCGTCGCCACCGCCTGCTCGTCGCCGGCGAGATGGCGGACCAGCTTCTGGCATCCCGACGGGACGCCCATGTCGGCCCATCAATTCCTGAAGATACTATTCGGCGAGCTGCCTGAATTTTTCCGTAGTGAGGAAGAACTCCGCGAAATCTGGAGTGTCCCGTCCACCCGCGCCCGGCTCCTCGAGGGATTGGCGGAAAAAGGCTTCGGCGCTGGGCAACTCGCGGAAATGCAACAGATTATCGAAGCCGACAAAAGCGATCTGTTCGATGTGCTGGCTTATGTGGCCTACGCCTTGCCGGCCAAGACCCGCCAGCAACGGGCCAATCAGGCCAAGGTGCCAATCCACGCGAGTTTCAATTCCCGGCAGCAGGCATTTCTCGATTTCGTCCTCGACCATTACGTAGCAGAGGGGGTGCAGGAGCTCGGGCAGGAAAAACTGACTCCGCTACTCCGGCTGAGGTATAACAACTCGATCGCGGACGCAATTACCGATCTTGGGCGGCCTGACGAAATCGGCGCTATGTTTTCGGACTTTCAGCAGTACCTGTACCAGGACGTCGCATGATGCCTTGGCGGTTGCCGTAGCCGTCTGGTGACAAATGGTGACATTCAGGATGAAATCGCCCGGCTCCTTGAAGGGGAAGCATCGGTCTTGGTAACTTTCGGGAAACAACCTGCACCGTCGGAGGCAGGCGGTCAAGCGTCTATTGTCGGGCGGAAACGTGAAAAATCAACCGTCGACATCGCCGGGACCTTGCTCGTCCCGGAGATTCCCGCCCGCGGATTCCGCGAATCCGGCGGATTTCAGCCACACGATTTCACTCTTTCCCGGATGATGCTCACGCCCTGGTTCAGCACGATGGGCGAGAGCCTGACTTTTTGTTTGGCAGTGGACCGGTTCCCGCGGCCAGTCGACGGAGCTACATTGAAGGGCCGATAGTGCCGCGGAACGTTGCACAACGGAATTCAATCACCCATCCCGAAGGGGTTGCGATGTCAAATGAAATTCGTCCCGTGCCGCAAGGAAACCAGTGGGCCATGTTTCTGCATCTGTCCGTATTCGCCGCGTACATTGTCCCGCTGGCCGGCGTCATCGCGCCGATCCTGATCTGGCAACTCAAGAAGGCCGAATTCCCGGAAATCGACGCGCATGGGAAAACGGTCATGAATTTCATTATCTCGATGATTATCTACTCTTTGATTTCGTGGCTGCTGGTGTTTGTGCTCGTTGGACTTGTCCTCCTCGTCGTGCTGGCAATTGTGGGAATCGTCTTTCCAATTATCGGCGCACTCAAGGCAAATCAAGGAGAACTCTGGCGGTATCCGCTGATGATCGCGTTCCTCAAATGAACAAGCCCGGGATGAGGAACCGCCGTCAATCGAATCGTCAACAAAAGAATCGTCACACCGTTGGAGGTGACTTTCCATCGCCGCGCTTCGGGGCCGTGACCGCGACTTCAAACACCTTGCCGCGGCGGATTCGCCGGACCATGAATGTCACACCGTGTTCCTCGTAGACGATTCCCGGGCGCGGCGGACCGTCGAGGCGATCGATGAGCCATGCAGCGAGCGTTCCGCGCTTTTCCTCCATGGGAAGCTTCAATTTTTCGACGAGCTGCGATAGCGGAACGCCCCCGCCCACCATCCATGTGTCGTTGCTCAGTGCATGAAGCATGCGCGGCAGCCGGTCAAATTCGTCCGCCAGTTCACCGACCAGTTCCTCGATCACATCTTCAAGCGTGACGATCCCCAGCGTCGTGTTGCCATCGCGGACAATTGCCATGTGTTCATGCCGTTCCACAAACACCTGCAGCAGCGCCGCGGCTGATCGGTCAGGCGTTGCGAAATGCACGGGCCGGATGATGCCCCGCAGGCTGTGATCGGCGGGGTTTGTCCGCGCCCGATAGATCATCTCCTTGAAGTTCACATAGCCGAGAACGTTGTCCGGATCATTTCCCTCGGTGATTGGAAATCGCGTATGCGGGTCGAGATGGGCCGTAATGATGGCTTCCTGAAGGGACTGAAGGGTCGAAATGAAGGTCACCTGATCGACAGGTATCATGAGCTCCTCAACCCGTTTTTCCGACAGTTGCGTAGCGCCGCGAATGATACGTTCCTGGCGGGGATCGATCAGCCGACCCAACCGGGCCTGACTGGCGAGACCGGTAATTTCGTCAAGCGTCACGCCGCTTCTCGACTTCCACCGCGATTCAAACGGCTTGTTAATGAGCCGAATCAGGTACAGCATTGGTCCTAACACGATAATGCCCGCGGCGAGAGGTCGCGCGATCCAAGGGGCAAGCTGCTGGTTGTAACGGACGCCCAGGGTCTTCGGAAGGATTTCCGTGAACTGCAGCATCAGGAAGGTCAAGACCAGTGAGAATGCGAAAACATATTCGTTTCCGTACAACAACTCAAACTGGGCTCCGGCGATCGTTGCGCCGATCGTGTGCGCGGCGGTATTCGCGATAAGAATAACGGCAATCGGGTGATCGATGTTCTCCTTGAAGTGTTGCCAGGTCGCTCCCACCCGCGGCCTCTGCTGCGACAGGCCGGCGACCTGGCTCGTTGTAAGACTCAACAGGACCGCTTCGAGCAACGAGCACAATGCGGAAACAGAGAGAGCAATAAGAATGCTGGCAAATAGCAATAACATCGATCGCGGATTACAAAATTCACGGGACAGCGAGACAGTTGGAATTATATCAAGCAGTTCGGCGGAACGCGCGTCGGTTCGATGTCCTGCTCCAGCAGGGAATGCGCATCTCAAGCTTGAGTCGAAGCGGTTACCGCTCCGCCGTGTCAAGCCATCGCGCTGCTGCTGAATCCAGTAACTTCGCGAGCACGTCCGTCGCCGACGGCATCGTTGAATCGCAAAGCACCGACGCATTTACGGGCGTTCCATCGAGACGAAATCCGCTACCGCCCGATTCAATTCCCCATCTGCTCGCGGGAATCGAAATGTCCGCGCTTTCGCTCGCGGTTCCAATGCAGATCGTGAAACAAGCAGTGGCAAAGAACTCGTCGTCGGGCGGGCGCGCACCGATCCAAACCGCGACGTCGATCGACTCGCTGCGCGCGAGCGATTCAAAAGTTGCCTCGCGACCGCGAAAAAGCGGCTTTCCCTCCCGAAGCAACAGCCCGTACGGAGCACCCGCCAGCAAGGTCATCGTCTCCTCGGCACCGCGCTCGTTGGATTCGTCCGAAAGAATCAGCAAGCGGCAATGAGTGACGGAATTCAGCGTATCGACGAAACGTGAAAGAGCGGTGACTCCCACATTGCCCAGTTGTTTCGCGAAATCCCCGTTGACGACAAGAACCACGTACCGCGCGGCAATCAATTGATCGAACAGTTCGTCGGCTGACGGCGGATCGGCACCTTTGCTGTCCGAAATCTTCAGATGCGAGTCCCTCACGTGCGATTCGGACCTGATTTTTTTACGCTCGCGCAACCGCGCGCGGAATGCATGGATCGCATCGTGCTGTTGTTCGCGGTTCCAGGCCAGGAACTGATGCGCGGCGGCGGTCGTTGCCGTTTGGCGCGAATCAACGGCGACGACGCGGCCCCGGTACGACTCGAGGAGGCGCGGGTGGGACTCCAGCGGATTGGCCGACCAGACGATGACGAAGTCGGCCAGTTCCGCCAGTTCACCCACCGAGCAGGAGACGCGCCCGGTATGCTGGAGCGCGTCGTGCCAGGCGGCCTGTCCCGGTCCATTTGTCCAGTCGATGGCGGCATTGATTCGTCGCGCAAGTTCGACAGCCCGTTGCTGCGTTTCGCATGACTGATCGGCGAGCCCGAAAATCCCCGGCATTCTCGCGGCCCCGAGCATTTTAGTGGCTTCGGCGACGGCGACTTCCAGCGACACGTCGGTGCCCGCGACGCGAGGCAATCCATCGGGCGATGGCTGGGCGAGCCATCGCAGGCCTCTTTTGCAAACGCGTTCGAATGACGGTGACTTGTCCCGATCGATCAACAAGCTCACGTCGTCACAGAGCAGGCTGCACCCGGTGCAAACGAAGCGTCTTGGGTTTTCAGATTCTGCTGTTTTGAAGTCGTCCATTTTTTGGAGCCGATTGGATCCGTGCGCCGGCGTCGGATATGCGACGTGGGAGCATGTTCAAAAGCAGACATTGTAATGACGACAAGCTGGAAGCTTGCCTTACGTAGGATCGGCAAGCTGGCAGCTTGTCCCACGCAGGATCGGCAAGCTGGCAGCTTGCCCCACGTCGTTCACTCGCTGGCGCTTTGGGCTTGTATTGGGTCCGCATGGCAGACGGTAATTCCGGTTAACGGCGTTTCCGGGAGACGCAATTCGGTCAGTTCCAGGCTCGCGACGGGCCAGTTGCAATAGTCGATGGCAAAGTATCCGCTGGGCCGGTTGTTCCCGCTGAGGCCGCAGCCGCCAAAGGCGAGTTTTCCGCTTGCCCCCGTCGTCTGGCGATTCCAGTTGACAACGCCCGCGCGAATCTCGTGAATGAATTGTTCGTAGGCTCTTGAGTCGTCGCTGAGGAGCCCCGCCGAGAGTCCGTAACGGGTCGCATTGGCCTGTCGAATCGCCTCGTCAAAATCCGGAACGCGGATGACTTGCAGGATCGGTCCAAACATTTCCTCGTCAGATCTGGTTTGAATTTCCGTCACGTCAACGATTCCCGGATAGAGCAACGCCGCTCGTTCAGGGTCGCGTCGCATGGCCACCACGGGCCTGCCACCCCAATCGAGCAGTTGTTTCTGCTGTTCGAGCAGTGAATCAGCCTGCCGCGCGTTGATGACCGTTCCATGAAACGGTTCGGGATCGTCGGTCCACAGTCCGCCGCGTACCCCGGCGAGCATCCCGGCCAGCACGGTCAAGAACTCATCCGGGCGACTTTCGTCCGTGATCATGAGTCGTCGGGCACATGTGCATCGCTGGCCGGCGGTGAGAAAGGCCGATAGGACAGTCTCATAGGCCGCCGCGCGAAGGTTTTTCACGCGGTGGACGACGAGCGGATTGTTGCCTCCCATTTCCAGTGCAAGCATCTTTTGCGGCCACTGGCCATACAACTGGTGCAGCGCTCGCCCCGCGGCGCTGCTACCGGTGAAGAGGAGTCCATCGAGTTGCGGATCGCGCGCGAGAGACTCGCCGGTTTCCCTTCCTCCCTGAACCAGATTGAGCACGCCGGCAGGCACGCCCGCCTCTTCCCAACGCTCGACCATCCACGCCCCGACCGCGGGAGATTGCTCGCTCGGCTTGAAGACGACGGTATTTCCAGCCAGCAGCGCCGGAACGATGTGACCGTTTGCGAGGTGCGCGGGAAAATTAAAGGGTCCGAGAACGGCGAGCACACCAAACGGTTTGTAACGGGTAGCTGCCGTCGCCTCGCCGGCGGTGAAGGTCGCTTCCCCACGACGCTCGTCGAACGCACTGATGGACAATTCGACCTTGCCAATCGTCGCGGCGACTTCCGTTTTCGACTCCCACAGCGGCTTGCCGGTCTCGTGGCTGATGAGTCGCTCCAGTTCGTCGCGCCGCTCGTCGACCGCGATCGCATAACGCCGGGCAATTTCCATGCGGGTTTCCCGCGGCGTGTCCCACCATTTCACAAACGCTGTGCGCGCCGCAAGGGTCGCCGCCTCGACCTGCGTGGTCGACGACTCGCGACCTGACCACACGTTCGAGTCGTCCGACGGACTTGTCGACTGGAACGATGCACCCTTGCCAGGTTGCCATTGGCCGCCGATCAGGTTATCAGGCCGCGCGGATTGAGTCATTTCATTTTTTCGCTTGCGTCACCGGGCCGCGGTGAAACGATGCGGACCGAATCACCGACTTTCAGTTCCAGTTGCAGGCCCGTCAGGTTGTCGAGGGCAACTCCGTGCTCGCTGGTGAACTCGGCGGGCGCGCTAACGCAACGAAAATCGAGCGACTGACTGGCGATCAGCCAGGTTCCTCCGGTGACTTTCCCGCGGATGTCCGTGATTGTAACCACGCGGCTCTCCTGGATCGTCCGGATCGACGCGGTTTGACACTGGACGGTCGGGCCGCCGTCGAAGATATCGACAAAATCGCGGATCGTGAACCCTTCTTGCTGGAGCATCTTGAGTGCGGGAGTCGTCTTCTCGTGGACCTTGCCGATGACTTCCTGCGCTTCGTGGGGCAACAAGGGGATATAGATCGGGTGCTGCGGCATGAGTTCGCCGATGAACGTCTTGCTTTCAAGGGTCAGTGTTTCAGCCCGCGGGTACTCGATCTGGAAAAAATGTGAACCGAGCGCGTTCCACAGCGGCGAATATCCGTCGCCGCGTACAACGCCGCGCATCTCGGCGATCGTTTCCTTTTCGAATCGTTCGGGGAACCCCGCCATAAACAGAAAGCGCGAGAGGGAGAGGAGCCGGCCGTGCCCGCTCCCCCAGTAATCGGGTGAAAGAAAGAGCGAGCCGATTTCAGTCGGTCCGTCATGGGTGATGTGCAGACTGAGATAGGGGATTTCCTTGGCGACGCCGATCGTTCCCGATCGTTTTGACTCGACCTTGATCTCGTAGGAATAAAAGGGCTGGAACCCCCCGACCTTGGAGTAAATCGCGGAAGTCCCGACGATGGCGTGACGGGCAAGGTCTTCCATAACGAAGACGTACGGCTGGCCGGCGGGCCGCGCCGTCGGTTTCGAAAAGGCACGCACCGATTCGTCAATCCGTTCCGCAAGCAGCGGTCGGGAAATCTTCAGCGTGGAAAGACCCAATTCGGACAACTGAATCAGTTCATACAGTGCGTCGATGTCGTCGAGTTCGGCGGGTCGCACGACCAGCATGATGTCACCGGCGGCTAGCTCAACTCACCGAGCGCCGCGTCGAGAATCCGCAACGCCTCGTCGATGTGCGACTCGCGGACCGATCCGAGCGGGACGAGAAAGCGGACGCGCGCCGGGTTGGAACCCGCCATGAACGACATCAATCCCATGTCATACAGCCTGGCGGTGACGTCGCGGGCTTGTTCGAATTTTCCCTGGAAGGGCGTAAAGCCGATCATGCCGCCGACGCCGTAGGGACCGCGAATCGCCTTGGGAAACTTGTCGGCCAGTCGTTGCAGTCCGGCGGCAAAATAATCATGCAACTGGACGTTTCGCCCTCCTTCGCCGAAATGGCCTCCGTCGCAAAGTCCCTGAATGATCGTTTGCCCGGCAAGAATCGCCCATGTGCTGCCGGTAAACGTCTGGCTGACGAGACCGGGCCGCGGCCGGTAATCGCTGGTGAACAACGTGGCGCAAACCTGAGTGAGCTTGCCGACCGTCGCGACATCGATGAGCGAATCAAGCTGAAAGTGCTGGAAGGCCCACGGCTGGGACGTTCGTCCGAAGGTCTGGATTTCATCGACGACAATCGCGAGCTTGTGTTTTTTGGCTTCCGTAATCAGTGCGCGGAAAAAGGCCGTGTCTCCCACCCAGTATCCCCCTTCTCCCTGAACCAGCTCGAGCCAGAGTGCCGCATGACGGCCAGGATATCGCGTGACATGACCGCGCAGCGCCTGAACGGCGCGGCGGGTGCTTCCTTGCGGGTCGTCGGCATCAAAAAATGGAATGAGGTCAACGTTCAGTGTCACTGGAACGCCGTCACGGTAACCCGCCTTGTCGGTCACCTGGGCAAGGGCGAGCGTCCGACCGGCGAAGCAGCGTTCAAACGAGATAACCCGATCGGCGGGTGCGTGTTTTTGAAAGGCGATCTTGAGCGCGTTCTCATTGGCCATCGAGCCGCTTGTGGTCAGCAAACAGTGTTCCAGCCGCGCGCCGCCGCTGTTGGTTAGTTCCAGCAACGCTCGCACAAATTCCACGGAGACCGCCGCTTGCTGGAGGTTCCCTTGCATCACCGTGTCGCAGAGCACCGCGTCGATGCCCGCCGTCAGCATACGCGGGTCGCTGTGTCCAAAAGCGTGGACGCCGATCCCGGTAATAAAGTCCAGTTTGACGCTCCCATCCGCCAGTTCGACCCACGGACCATTCCCGAGTCCGCTTCCCAGATAGGGGAAATACAGATTTCCACCCCGCATCCGTCCGAACAAGGCGAGCAGTTCCGTGTAGCCCTTGGCCAGTTCGGGATTCGGCGGTCGAATCCCGTCGATTTTTTTCCGATGATCGTCGAGTGCCTCGAGCAACAGCCGCCGGGCTTCCTCGACGCGCGGGTCCTCGCGCAACGACTGTGCTTCCGTCGCCGCGCGGGTATCGTTGTCGGTCCGCGAAAAGCGTTCTTGTATCGTGGTCATGAAGACCGCCGCTTGATCATTGTGATCTGGTTGCCCCTGTCGTTGAAGCTGACTTCGTCAATGAACGTCTTGATAAGGACCAGTCCCCGCCCCACGCCGTCGCGAAACGAATCGGGGTCACCAGCGTCCGGAATCAGCCGCTTGTCGAATCCGGCGCCTTCGTCGCGAATGACAAATTGCGCCAGGTCGCGCGTCATGAGCGCGTTGACGTAAACACGCCGCTCGCGAAAGGGGGACTTGTGGCGACGCTCCTCGACGAGATTGCGATCGAGAATGTTGGCCGGGTTTCTCTGAATCTCCAGATTGCCGCGGAACATGGCGTTTTCGAGGGCCTGTTCGAGCGAGACTCCAAGGCGAACTCGCCCCGCCGCGTCAAACAGGTTCATGCTGGCAATCACCTGCTGGATCAGGTCGACCAGCGGTTCGATCAGTTCACCGTCGTTTACCAGTTCGAATTCAAATTCCGTTTTTGTCGAGCATCCGATGAGGCGTCGATACCGCTGGTCGGAATCGGACATTGAAAGAATCTGGGCGACGGTCGGCAGCAGTTCCTCCGCCAGATCGACCTTGGGCACGTAGCACGCCGCGCCGTTGGCCAACGCCTGCGCCGCGACGTTTTCGCTTCCGTGCGCGGTCATCAGGACCACGGGCAAGTCCGGATGCGAGCGGGCAATCGCGTTGACGAGTTCGAGGCCGTCGATGTCGGGCATCTGCAAGTCCGTGAGGACCAGGTCGGGGACTTCCTCGCGGATTCGCTCGAGCGCCTCGGTCCCGTTGTTGGCGTAAGTGATCTGGAGATTCGGCGATTTTTCAAGCAGTCCTCCGGCGAGTCGACGATCGACGGCGGCGTCATCAACAATCAGGACCTTGGCCATGGTATCCTCTTCACGCGGCGACAGGGCGCAACACTCCTCTCCCAAAGGGGGATGGGCGTGCCGGCGGTCATTCGCAGGCCTTATTTGTAAAGGCGCGAAATTCGATCGTCAACTGTCGGGTCGACTCATCGAGTTTCGCCAGCATTTCCTCCGTCCCTTCCCATGTCCCGGTCGCGCCGGCGGTCTCCAGTTCGGCAGCCAGCCTGGCAACCGGCGCGGCCCCCAAATGGTTCAGCGCGCCCTTGAGGGCGTGGGCGGTGCGCCGCAGATCGACTGAAATTCGCGACGCCATGCCGTTACGGATATCGCCAACCATCGAATCCCGCTCGGTGATAAAGACCTCGAGCAACTCGCAAAGCAATTCGCGGTCTCCCCCGACAGTTTCCATTGCGTCGTCCCAGTTCACCAGTTTCATCGATCGGGGCGCGACGCTGCGGGCGATTTGTGAATCATCGACGTTCTGACCGAGGACTTCCATGAGCTGGTGAACGCGAATCGGTTTCGAGATATAGTCGTCCATGCCCGATTCGATACACCGCTGGCGGTCACCCTGCATGGCATGAGCCGTCATTGCGATAATGGGGATGCGCTCGGCGGACTCTTGTTCGAGGTTGCGTATTTCCCGCGTTGCCGCCAACCCGTCCATTTCCGGCATCTGCACGTCCATCAGAATCACGTCGTATGAGCCGTTGGTGAACGCCTCGACGCACAGCCGGCCGTTGTCAACGACATCGACCTGGTGCCCGTGCTTTTCAAGCAATCCGACCGCCAGCCGCTGATTGACCAGATTGTCCTCGGCCAGCAGGATTCGAAGCGACGTTTCACCGGCGGTACCGCTTTGTTCGGGCGCGGGCCGCGGCGCGGGGCCGCGCGGCTGGCACCTCCCAAGCGCGGTACAGACGCTTTCGTACAAGTCCGATTGCTTGACGGGCTTGAACAACTGGCCGTGGATATTCAGATCGCCGCGCATCGCGGATTCGCCAGGTCGCCCGCCGCTTGTTAAGAGGATGATCGGTGTATCGCGAAGTTGTTCGTCCTCGCGAATCCGCCGCGCGAATTCGTAGCCGTCGACTTCCGGCATGTTCACGTCGCTGAGGATGAGCGAAACCGGCTGGCCGGCGGCGGCGAGGCTGCACAACAGCTTCAGCCCGTTGTCCGCGCAGTCGGCAAGTTGCGGGACCATGCCCCACCCGCGGAGGACTTCCTCAAGGATTCTGCGATTGGTCCGGTTGTCGTCGACGACCATCACCGGCACGTCGGAAAGATCAACGTCGGTCGGAGTGGACGCATGACCTTCCGTATCCACGGGCATCGACAGCGTGAAGTAGAATTCGCTCCCCTTGCCGGGGCGGCTGTTGACCTGAAGGCGGCCACCCATCAACTGGACGAGTCGCGAGCCGATGGCGAGACCGAGACCGGTCCCGCCATACTGGCGCGTTGTCGAGGAATCGGCCTGCTCGAACTCCCGAAAGATATGATCGATCTTTTCATCGGGAATGCCGATCCCCGAATCCTTGACCGAGAAGCGAAGCGAACAACGGGTTTGATCAAACGCCTCCACGCCGACTTCCACGACGATTTCGCCGTTGTGGGTGAATTTGATCGCGTTGCCCACGAGGTTGACCATCACCTGGCGAAGCCGGGCACCGTCGCCGACGACGAAATCGGGAGTCCGCGGGTCAATGCGGACGGCGAGCTCAAGACCCTTGTTGTGCGCCCGGAGGGCGAGTGTTCGCAAGGTGTCAGCGAGCCGATCGCACAAATTGAAGGGCTGATGCTCCAGTTCGAGCTTGCCCGCCTCGATCTTGGAGAAATCAAGAATGTCGTTGATCAGCGTCAGCAATGCGTCACCCGACTGCTGGACCATCGTGAGATATTCACGCTGCGAATCGTCGAGCCGGGTGTCCATCAGCAAATCCGTCATCCCGACAACGGCGTTGAGCGGTGTGCGGATTTCGTGACTCATGTTGGCGAGAAAATCGCTTTTGGCCTTGCTCGCGGCCTCGGCCAGTTCCTTGGAGTCGCGCAGCGCGTGCTCGGCACGCTTGCGCGTCGTCACGTCCCAGAACATTCCCTGGATGCCGACCCGCCGTCCGTCCGCATCGGTGATCGGTGCCTTGAGAACCTCTACGTAAATCTTGTTGCCGTCGCTTCCGGGATGTTCCTCGATGTCATGAAAGGGCAAGCCGGTCTGAAGAACCCAGCGATCGTCGTTGCAGTATTTCTCCGCCAGCTCCTTGCGAAAAAGGTCATGGTCGGTGCATCCGACGAGTTCCTTGAGCGGCTTTCCGAGCGTATCGCAATATCGCTGGTTACCAAAAATGATTCGCCCTTCGCGGTCCTTGCGAAAGACGTTAATCGGCAGGCTCTCCACCAGTGAATGGTAAATCGCCGTCGCCTCCTCGAGGGCAATCTCGGTCGTCACGCGCCCGGTGACGTCCTTGGCGATACAGCCAACACCCATCGGTTTTCCCTGCGCGTCGGTCATCATGCGCAGCACCGACTGGAGGTGACGTACTTCGCCCGACGGCTGAACGACCCGGAAATCATGACTGACGCGCCGGTGTTTGCGGACCGCGCGGTATTTGTCGGTCAACAGGCCCTTGTCGTCGGGATGGACCGCTTCGTGCCAAAGGTCGGGGTTTTTTGCGAACTCACCGAGGTCGCGGCCATAGATTTCCTGCGCCGCGGAACTGATGTAGTCCAACGTCTTGCCGTCGAGCGAAACGGAGAGAACAAGATCGTTGGTGAGGTCCAGCAGTTGCTCGTAAAACTCAACGGACAACCCGGTCGATTTGGTCGGCGTCAATTCCACGGATTTCGACCCTTTGCGTTTGAGCCATCGTCCCGCGACCTGTAGCAGCGTCTCTCCGAGGCGCGGTTTCGTGTTTCGAGCGTCGCAGCGCCTCTCCAGAGAAACGGGCCTGGTGGACGAGACACCATTCTAGCGTTGCCGCCAGCGCGGCACAAATTCACCGTGGCTGCGGCTTCCAGCCCCCCCTCCCGGCGACCATCCTGGGGGGCGTCTGTTGACAAAATCGTCGAGGGCCGTTAGCTTTTTTTCAGCAAGTTTCCGCGAGACGCGGCCTTGCACACGGGCTCGTAGCTCAGCTGGGAGAGCGCTTGAATGGCATTCAAGAGGTCGTCGGTTCGATCCCGATCGAGTCCATTCGCTGAAAACCACGGTTTTTACCGACTAAAGTTTACCTTCCCGCGTGCGGAAGTGCAGCAAGTTTCCTTGGCGCAAAACGGTACATACCGTTTTGCGCATTCACAAAAGGCGCTGCACTATGCCAAAACTCCGCAATTCTGTACCCGGATACCGCAAGCATCGAGGCAGCGGTCAAGCAATGGTCACGCTCAACGGCAGGGATATCTACCTTGGTCCGCATGGCACCGAAACCAGCAAGCGGGAATATGACCGGCAGGTTAGCGAATGGCTGGCGGCTGGTCGATCGACGCCGGAAGCGGACGAAGGAATCACGGTTGTTGAACTGGTGGCCAGGTACCTTGCCTGGGGGAAAACCCATTACCGGAAAAACGGCAAGCTGACGGAAACCTGGTTGACCCTCACCGCCGCGCTGCGAGAACTGCGGCGGTTGTACGGTCGAACGCCGGCGCGGGAGTTTGGACCTCGGCGCATGGACGCGCTGCTTTTGAAGCTTCAGGAGAAACGCGATCCGGCAACCGATCCAAAAGTCCGCGTTGAACGCCTGAGCCGATCCACCATCAACGCCTACGCGGCAACGATCCGGAGAATGTTCCGGTGGGCGGCGGCGAAGGAACTTGTACCGCCGAGCGTCCCGCAAGCGCTGGCAATGGTCGCGGGACTGCAAAAGGGCCGCACCAAGGCACCGGAAGGCAAACCCGTCCTGCCTGTCGATGACGCGACGGTAAACGCCACCGTGGAACGCCTGCCGCAAGTGGTGGCCGACATGGTTCGCTTGCAACGCCTGACGGGAATGAGACCGGCGGAAGTCTGCCTTGTGCGGCCTGCCGACGTGGACACCAGCGGCGACGTTTGGCTTTACCGGCCTGAGTCCCACAAGACGGAACACCACGGCCACCACCGAACCATTGCCATTGGACCGCAAGGACAGGACGTCTTGCGACCGTACTTACTGCGTCCTGCCGAGGCGTATTGTTTCGACCCGCGTGACAGCGAACGCAAGCGGCGTCACCAGCGGACAGCGGCGCGAGTTACAGCCTGGAACGCGGGAAACACGCCTGGCAGCAACAAGCAGCGGACACCGAAGCGGAAACCCGGCGAGCGGTACACGCCGGACAGTTACCGCCGCGCGGTGCAGCGTGCTGCCGAACTGGCCAGCGTAAAGGCGTGGAGTCCGAACCAGTTACGTCACACTGCGGCAACGGAAATCCGCGCGCGGTTCGGTTTGGAAGCGGCGCAAGTGACGCTGGGACACACGCGGGCCGATATCACGCAAGTCTACGCCGAGCGGGATTTAAGCAAGGCAATCGAAGTGGCAAGGAAAATCGGTTAGCCGCAAGTGCGACAGTCAAGACGTGACGGAGTACAACCATTACTAGGGGGGCTTGTATTGGTTGTATCTCCCAACCACGGGCAACCAATACTAGGGGGCTAGTATTAGTTGCCAGCCAGTTCAACAACCAATGCTAGGGGGCTTGCATTGGTTGTCCGGCAATCAACGCGGGAGTCGCTACCATTGCTAGTCCCCCTTGCATTGGTTGCCAACCACCGACGCCACCCGCTTGACGATTTCCGCCTTGGCAGCGGTGTTGAGCTTCACCCTCGCGTCAGGCTTCGGCTTAGAAGCATTGGTACTTGTACCATTAGGTATAGTCTCCCATGCCTTGACGCATTCACGACTCACCCCTAAGCAGGCGGCCAACTTCGCTTGAGTCCACTTCTTGGCGTTTTCCTTGCGTCCGCACTGAGCTTTACACGCGCGTCAGGCTTAGAACTATTATGGTCTCCCATATTAGGTATAAACCAGTCACTGACCGTAGACTGATCCACGCCCAAGCATTCCGCCACGCGATTTTGCGTCCACTTGTTCCCAACCACTGGGAAACCCTGTCGATCCTGACGCCACCGCGCAACAAATGCGCCGAAATTCTCCATAACGGCCCGGGATCGGTCATCCCGTCAACCCGGCGTCAAGGCCACTTCGCACGGTAAAAACCGGGGGAACACAACAAAATTTGTTTTCGTTGTTGACTCGTTTTGGTGTTATTGGCAGGTTCCGGCGTTTTCCACCATTCCAAATACTGGAGCGCAGACTATGCCAAGTGCCAACATCCTCGACCGGGAACTAATCACCATCGCCGACGCGGCGCGGATCGTCCCGACCCGACCGCACATCGGCACTATTTTTCGCTGGATGACGCGCGGAGTACGGGGCCGCGTACTGGCGAGCTGGCTTATCGGTGGCCAGCGTTTCACCAGCCGCGTGGCGATCGAAGATTTCCTTGCGGCGCTCAACGGCAGCGAGCCGCCATCTATCACGGAGGAGCGCGAGCGAGCCATAGCTGCGGCGGAGCGTGAACTGGACGAGGCGGGGGTTTGAGGAACAAAAAAACCCCGGTGGCGACCGGGGCAAGGAAACGACACATGCATCATACTCGATCAACCACCGCCAGACCAGACGCCGAGGCCGTCCGCACAGCGGCAGCAGGACAATGGCCGGCCATCATATCCGCGCTGGGCGGTTGTGATATTGGAATCCTCGATGGGAAGAATCATCCCTGCCCGAAGTGCGGTGGGACCGATCGGTTCCGCATGACCGATGACAAGGCAGGGAGAATTTATTGCAATCAGTGCTTTCGCTCAAAAAACGACGGAAACAAGGGGGATGGATTCGCGGCGGTGGGGTGGCTGACGAACCGCCTGACTGATCGGGATTTTCCCCTCGTACTAAATCAGGTCGCCGAATATCTACATCTGCCCGGAACGAATGGTCACGCGCCACAGTCCGCATCTACTGGCGACTACGCGCCGCATTCTCGCCAGTCACTTATTCTTCGTGGCGTGAATGAGCAATCTATCAGCGTTTGGGCGCTGCGGAAGAAACCAATCACCGCCGAGGCCGTGCGATTGGTTGGCGGTCAAATCGGGAAATACAAGGCGGCGGGAAAATCCTACTCCGTTATCGCAATTCCCACTTGGAAACAACATCCTGACGCGATCACCGGCTGGGTGGCAATGGATATGGCTGGCGGCGAGCTTCCGGCAGACGGCGGAAAAACCAAAA
>JBGTFW010000127.1:0-4308 GCA_041747075.1 Pirellulaceae bacterium | reverse complement strand
GCCCGGTGAAGATTCAATCCCGGTTGTGGCGAGCAAACAAGTCATCACTGTTTCAGGGTTTAGAGTGACTACTCAAACGAATGCCCGGCGTCGGGATACTTGCCCGTGCGGACATCCTCGCACCATGCACCGACGGCGTCGTTGATTGATTCCGCGAGTCGCGCGTACTGCTTGACGAACGTCGGCACGCGCCCGCCCGTCAGTCCCAGCAGATCGTGAATCACGAGAACCTGGCCGTCGCAGTCGGGTCCCGCACCGATTCCAATTGTCGGGATTGCCAGCCGCGCGGTGATCTCCGCCGCGACGCCACGTGGAATGCACTCAAGGACAATTCCGAAGGCGCCCGCTTCCTCGGCGGCCAGCGCGTCGGCCATCAGCGACGGTGCGTCGCGCTGAATTTTGTAACCGCCCATTGTGTGAACGCCTTGCGGGCGGAGGCCGACGTGCGCCATGACCGGAATCCCGGCGGCGACCAGCCCGGCGATCACGTCGCGCTGGTCGCGCCCCCCTTCCAGCTTGACCGCCTGACATCGAGTTTCCTTGAGAACGCGGCTGGCCAGTTCAATCGCCTTGTACACGCCAAGGTGGAACGTCGGGAAGGGCAGATCGGCAATCACCAGCGCTCGACGCGCGGCGCGAGCCACCATTTCGGCATGGTAGATCATCTCGTCGAGAGTGACCGGCAGTGTTGTCTCGTGCCCTTGCACGACCATCGCCATGCTGTCGCCTACGAGGATCGCGTCGACGCCCGCTTCGTCGAGCAATTTCGCCGTCGGAAAATCGTAGGCAGTGAGCAAGCAGATTTTCCTGCTCGATCGCTTGAGTTCGGCAAAACCTGGAACAGTCAGCTTGCGTTGTTCGTTTGCCATCAGTCGCCCTCGCCCTCGTCGTCGCCTCGCGTCCAATCCATATCCTTGAGAAACTTTTCCCACCAACCTTCGCCTGTCTTCCATTTCACGAGCGGTATGATCGATGAAAAATCATCGGTCCAGAACGCCGACAATTGCTCATCCGGCCAGCGCGCCGCGGAACCCTCTTGCTCAATCGTGGCGATAAATTCGGCGTTCTCCGTGACCAGCACCCACGAACTGGAACTGTAACTGTTGTCGGAAGGGTCGTCATCGACAAAGACTGCGTGCATGCCCAGCCGATCGGCGAGGACCCTGACAACGTTTGCCAATTCAAGAAATCGATTGGAAGTATGCACGGCGAGGATACCGTTTTCGGTAAGCCGCCGCCGGTAGATTTGAAATGCTTCGAGCGTCAGGAGATGCACGGGGATCGAGTCGCTGGAAAAGGCGTCGGCAATCAGCACGTCGTAGCGCCTCGCGTCACCGGCCAGCAGTTCCCGCTCGAGCGTCAACCGTGCGTCGCCAAGCCGTATGTTGACTTTCGCCGGGCAATCGGCGAGGTAGGTAAAGTACTCTCGCGAAATCTCGACGACTTTCGGATTGATCTCGTAGAAACTGAGATAGTCGCCGGATTCGCACCATGCGCAAATCGTTCCGACCCCCAGACCGATCGCCCCGAATGAAAGCCCCTCGTCGACGGCCTGCCGCTGGTACTTGATCGCCCGGCCAAGCCCGCTGGTCGGTCCGTAATAGGTCGTCGGCCAATTGGACCAGCGTTCCGATTTGTACTGCATTCCGTGCTCGATCCGGCCATTGTTCAGTTCGCGCCGGTCCTCAAAATCCTGGACCGTCAGCGTGCCGTACTCATTGCGAGTCTGAAGGAGGACTTCCTCGTCCCGGTCGGTCTTGTGCATTCGCGCCCACGCGAGCCATGCAAAACCCGTCGTCAGCAGTCCGAGAAACAGAACCAGTGCGAAACCGAGCAGTCGCAGTGTGCCGGCCAGCGACATTTTGTCGGCCAGCGACATTTTGTCGGCCAGCCGCACCTGGTATCCATAAGCGAACAGCGTGACAAGGACCGTCGCGAGGATGCCAAGCGGAAACTCATAATAATTCACGAAAATTCGCGGCGCGATGATGGCCACGAAAACACCCCCCAGCGCGCCACCGATGGAAACGAGCAAATAAAACAGCGTCAGGTAGCGCGGTGACGGCTTGAGTCGCGCCAATTCCCCGTGACAACACATCGCCGCGCCGAAACAGATCGCCGAATAGGCCGCGACCTGAATGACGATCGGGGCATTGGCACCCAACTGGAGAATAATCGCCGAAAAAAGCGCCGATCCGAAAAAGAGCGGGAAAAAGACCAGGCGAACGTACCACCGCTGGTGATCAAAGCAAATAATAAACGACAACAGGTAAAGACTGAGCGGCAACACCCAGAGAAACGGAATCGCCCCAATCTCCTGGGTCATCAGACTGGTTGTTGACAGGAGAATCAGCGAGGCGAGCATCGGCAAGACCACCCACAAACCGATTCGGATCGACGACAGACCCGGTGCTTCTGTCGCGCGATCGTCAATGTCCAGTGCGGAATCCGACGGCACGAGTGAATCCTTCGCCGCCAGCACAACGGGTTTCGCGATTGCGCGATCCGCGGACATCGTTCGATTAAAACGGTACCCGGCGAGGCACGCCAGTACGGCAAACAGCACAAAACCCGCGCTCCACGACCACGACTGCGCGTCAAGCGTCAGGTATCGCTCGTAAACAAACGGATACGTGATCAGCGCAATAAGCGACGCGGCATTGGAAAGCGCAAACAGCCGAAACGGTGAACGGTCGGGGTGCGTTTCGCTTTGCCACGCCTGCATCAGCGGTCCGGTCGTGGAGACGAGAAAAAACGGCAGCCCGACTGAAAATGCCAGAACGCCAATTACGCGCCACGTCGCCATGTGCCCGTCGGCGGGTTTCCAGTAGTCAGCCGGCTGGACCGGAAGCGTCGCCAACGAGGCGGCCAGCAACAGGGAATGCAGTATCCACTGACCGCGCGGAGTGAAGCGGCGGGTGATCCAGTGTGACCACGCGTATCCGAGAACCAGCGTGACCTGAAAAAAGAGCAGGCAAGTCGTCCAGACGAGCGACGTCCCGCCAAACCACGGCAGGATGAATCGCGCCACCATCGGCTGGACCTGAAAGAGCAGAAAGGCACTGACGAAAATTGTGGCGGCGTAACAGAACATGCGCTTTCGGATCTGCGAAACGTCCGGGAAAGCGCTGGCGTGCCGGTGAGGACCTAAAAAGCGCGATCGCCGCGAATGGGAACCGCCGCGCCGTAACAGACGGTGCAAGCGACAATAAAACCCAATGCTACCACAAATTGAACCAACATCGTATCCTCCCGCCCGCGATGGACCTTGTTTTTTTAAAAGGCAACCCGGCTTGCGTTCGACGCCTGGTTGCTTCCGGGACGCGTTTCACTTCATCCCATTCATCGCGGTTCTGTTGACAAGTTAGGTCAACTCGCAAACGGGTGCCGGAGGAAAATTTTATTTGGAAAAACGTTTCGATCAGGCAAACCTTGCGGCCCCCTCGGTTCGCACTCCCGCCAAATTGGAAACCGTTCCGTTCAAGTACCGGGCGAATCCCCATTTGGCGAATTGTGTCACGCATCCCACGTGGCGGAGCCACGGCCGGTAAAGCATCGGGTGCAATCTGCCGGAGGCAGATGAAACCCCATGTCGCCGATGCGCGTTTGACACCAGGCCGCGAAGCGGCGGCACGTCATTACGTGGCGCATTGGGGAGGGCGATTCGATGAAATGGTTGTTTCGCCGCTTTGCGGCTTCGCGAATGGTGCGATCAGGTTCATGGGGTTTTGTCTGCCTCCGGCAGACTCCACCCCATGCTTTAGGCTTTCGCCGCTTTGCGGCTACGCGAATGGGGGCGAATGGGTACATGGGGTTTCGGCTTTCGTGGCTTCGCCACTGTCGAACCATTGTCTCTTCATTCCGCGGACGTTTTCATCCCAAGTGGCGGAGCCACGGCCGTGTAAAGCATGGGGTGCAATCTGCCGGAGGCAGATGAAACCCCATGTCACAGATCCGCGTTTGACACCAAGCCGCGAAGCGGCGGCACATCACCCGACCGCCTCGACCTCGAACAAATATTTTTCATCAAACTCGATGCTATGTTTGACTAACATCGCGTGAAATTCGTCGCGAAACGTGATCTTGTGATGGTGCTGTTTTTGATTCTGGATGTAACGCCGCAATTGACCTTCATTGGAATGGCTGACCGAAAATGCACCAAAACCTCGCTGCCAGGCAATTTGGCGTGCGCCGTGTTTTCCTTCATCCATTTTGACGAGTCGTCATTGGATCGCCGATTGTGTCGCTGCTTCGCAGCTTGTTTTGGCGGCTTCCGGTTCATGGGGTTCCGCCGGCTGCCGCCGGCTC
>JBGTFW010000126.1:0-4796 GCA_041747075.1 Pirellulaceae bacterium | reverse complement strand
GCGTTCGCGGTCCTCGCCTCGTGGACGCCGGCCGGTTTCACCAGCCGGTGCGCCGCCGCCAGCGACCTGATCGGCATTCCGTCCATCGACGGTGGGGCCGTTGACGCCCGTTTCGCTTGACGTGATGCCGGTCCCTTCGGGCAATTCGATTCGCGATTCCTGTTGCAGTTCGGGCAAGTCCATCAATTCCTTGAATTGTCCGGGGTCCATCACGAGCAAATCACCCTCGTCGACGCCGGACTTGATCCAGACGTTTTGCGAATTTTCACCCTCGATGACGACTTCAACGGTTTCGATCCCCCGCTCGCCGACCTTTCGCAGGACGTAATTCGAATCATCCGCGGAATAGATGCACTGCAAGGGGGCCTGCAAGACGTCTGGTTGATACTCCGTCTGGATGTTGACGGAGGCGTTCATGCCTGGGATCAGTTGCCGTGGCGGTTCGAGGATGCGGACGAAAATCAGGTATTCCCGCACCGACGAGTTCCCCATGAATCCTCCCTGTTCGGCGTAGGAATTGACCTTCGTGACATAGCCCTTGAGGCTTTTTCCAGTAAGCGCGTCGACGGATATCGTCGCCGGCATGTTCGGGGCGATCGCCGTGATGCTTTGTTCGTTGATAAGAACCTTGACTTCCATCTTGCTCGGATTGGGAATCTTGATCAGCACCTGTTCCTCGCGAACCGAGGCACCCGGTTCGAGCACCCATTCGCTCCCGCCGCGGCGGTCGAACTCCTTTTGATAGACGACTTCCCCCTCGACTCCGGCCGGGACGACGATGTTGCAGTAGGAAAGCTGTTGTTCGATGTCGAGAAGCGCCTTGTCCTCGATTTGTTTCTGTTCCTGGGCGCTTTCGTACTGGACCTTGGCCGCTTCGATGTCGCTGTCGAATTGCACCAGTTCCTTTTTGTAAGTGATCTCGTTGAGCACCCTCAGTTGCTGTTCGGCGAGTTCGACACTGTTTTGCGCCCGCTCGACGGCGATCCGGTCGGCTTCCAGCTCCTGCTTGGAGATAAAGCCCTTGCGAAGAAGCTTCATGCTGTGGTCGAGAAAGTTGCGGGCCTGCTCCTGTTCCTGTTGCGCATTGAACAGCTCGTTCTGAATCGTCCGCTTTTGCTCTTCGTAAGTTCCGTCGACGTATTCAATCCGCGACTCCTGGGCGACTTCGAGCGTCGCCTTGGACTGAATGACCTGGGTGTGTGCGGTGCTGACGGCGATCCGCTGTTGTTCCAGTTCCTTTTGAAAGGCCGTGGCGTCGAGCGTCACCAGCCAGTCTCCCGGTTTCACGGCGGTCCCTTCGGGGATCACGTCGATGACCGAGATGTTGCCGTTGCGCGAACCCGCCTTGCACTTGATCTCGACATTTTCCGCGCTCTGGATTTCCCCCTGATCAAGCACTTTGGCGACAAATTCACCGCGCGTTACCGGCTTGTAAATTGCGTTGATGCCATCGGCGTCGGCAGGCCGAAAGTACGTCAGCCACATCAAGCCCACCAGCGCGCCGATCGCGACAATCGCTCCGAGGACTAGCGGAATCATGCTTCCCCGGCGAGCCGGGCACCGTAACCGGCCTGGACGCAATCGCGATTCGGAAGATTTCATCAGTCGTTCAGGGATCTTGTTCATGGAGTTCAAGGGTCGTGCCGTCACGTTTCAGGACGTTGTTTGGGCTCCGCGCCGTGAGATGTTTGCGTGCGGGAAGGTTGCCGCAAGGCCGCGTTTATTGTCAACTGTCGAACAAAAACTTGCCGAAGTGGGACGGGAAACCACGCGACCGACCATTTTCCCTTACCAGCGGCGGCTTGCACAATAGAACCCGCCGGAGTCGGGCAAGTATCGCCTTCGACAGCAAATCAAGGACAATCGACCCCGTTTTCAGGCGTTATCGCGATAATCGGCACGCCGGATCGCGTTCTCGATCAGCTCCCGCAGGGGAGGTGCCGCCACCGCCGCCGCGTCCACGACCGCTTCGCCAGACGTCGCGGCGAGCTGATCCGGATTCGCCACGTTGGCAACGACCGAAAACGCAAGGACCCGCATCCCAAGTCCCGCTGCCGCGACGACTTCCGGAATCGTCGACATGCCGACGACGTCCGCGCCGATTTTTCTGAGACACCGGTATTCCGCGCGCGTTTCGTAGTTCGGGCCCTGGAGGCCGGCGTAAACGCCTTGTTGCAACACAAATCCCGCTCGACGGGCGTATTCGAGCGAGGCGGCAATCAGCGGGCGATCGTAGACGTCCGCGCGGCACACGGGACGGCCCGCCGAATGGGACCGCGATGATCCCCACGATCGAAACATCAAATCGATGTGACTGGTCAAGACCATCAGTTCGCCGCTGCGAAATCGCGGGTTGAGACCCCCCGCCGCGTTGCTGACCAGCAGCGTGCGAACCCCCAATGCCCCCATCACCTCGATCGGCAGTCGAATTTGCTCGACGCGATAGCCTTCATACAAATGGAACCGGCCCTGCATCCCGATGACCCGCTGCCCGGCAAACGTCCCGAGAACAAATTGCCCCCGATGACCCGTTGCTGTCGAACGCGGAAATCCCGGAATGTCGGAGTAGGCGATCACGTTTTCGGCCTGAATTCCGGCCGCTACGGCGTCCGCTCCTGTTCCGAGGATGATGGCGAACCGAGGCGACTCGCCCCCGTGGCGCGTGAGCACCGACTTCGCTTCGTCAACCTGTTGTTGCCACGAGGACATAGCGTTGCGCGCTGTTGCCGGCACGGATTTTTCAGTCGGCCCCGTCACGCTTCGCCAGCAAGAACGCCCGTCACGAGTTTGGTCAGGCGGGGTTCGGCCGACCGGGCTACCGAAATGATCTCTTCAACATTGGCCGCATGAAGCGCATCCGGCAGGCACATGTCCGTGATACAGGAAAATCCGATCACGCGCATTCCCGCGTGGACGGCCACGATCGTTTCCGGAACGGTCGACATGCCGACGGCATCGGCACCGATCGTGCGAAGGAAACGGTATTCGGCCGCCGTCTCGAGGTTGGGTCCCGACACCGCGACGAATACTCCCTGGTGAGCCACGATGTCCTCGCGGCGGGCGATCCGCATCGCCCGCTCCACCAGTTCGCGCGTGTAAGGTTCGCTCATGTCGGGAAAGCGCGGGCCGAGCCGATCATCGTTGATACCGATCAGCGGGTTGTCGCCCATCAGGTTGATATGATCGTCGATCAACATGATGTCGCCGAGTGCGAAGTACGGATTGAGTCCGCCGCACGCGTTGGAAACCACCAGCAAATCCGCGCCCATGGCCCGAAAGACTCGCACGGGCAACGTAACCTGGCCGAGCGAGTAACCTTCGTACATGTGAAAGCGCCCTTCCATCGCCATGATCGGCAGTCCCGCCAGCGTGCCGCAAACCATCCGGCCCGCGTGTGAAAGAGCCGTTGATCGGGTGAAGTGCGGAATGTCGCCGTATTCAATCGTCGCCGCCACTTCAATTTGCTGAACGAGCGAACCGAGTCCGGTACCGAGAATCACTCCGGCACGTGGCTGTTCATCCCATTGCTTGCGGATAAACGAGACGGCTTCACCGATCTTGTCAAACAGGTCGAGCATGGAACGTTCGAGAGCGAAGGGTCAGGTGAACAGAAGGGTCGGTGGGAAAAAAGAAAAGGCGTCCTGACCGTTTGTTCCGGGCAGGACGCCAATGGAGGTGAAGAAACTGGTTCGTGCAACACTTTCCAGGATCGGTCAAATGGGCCTTTCACCGATCCCCACAAATCGCCTTTGGTGGATCAAGCATCTTTGCCCCTCCTCTCGTTAGAGAAAGACGTTCGACAAGCCAGTAACCTTCTTTTGCCGAACACGCCCATATTCTATCACAGTCCCGCCGGGCGTCAAGAAAACCCCCGGGGAATCGCAAAAACTTGCGAAAAAACCTTGGAAAAATGCCGCTTTGTTCCGGACAGGCAAACCGTGCGGGCAGGCCGTACCGGGCAAGCTGTGCGGTGCTCCTGCCGGCGTGCCGCGCTTCCTTGTAGTGCGAACTGCCAGTTCGCATATTTCGGCGAATCGCCGCGCTTCCTCGTAGTGCGAACTGCCAGTTCGCATGTTCAGGTGAACTGGCCGTTCGCCCTGCTTTCATTACCGCGGCACGACGGCAACCGCTTGCCCGTCCAGATGAATCCGCATCGTCACTTCCTCACGGGCCAGCAACATCCACTGCTCGCCGAGCAAACGGTTGTCGACTTCGGCGCGAATGGAAACGCCGCTTGTCAATTTTTCCATGGCGACGAAAACGATGCGCCCCGTGAACTCAACCTGTTCCCCCTGGGCGCGACGCGCCGTGACGGTGACTGGACGACCGCGGACGTCGTGAGGATTGTAGAGATTGCAATCGAGACTCCCCTCGACATAGAGCTGGTCCATCCTCGCGACGCGCATGACGTTATCGCCGGCGTTGACCCACTCGCCCGCGTCCTTGTTCAGTTCCATGACGATCCCGCCGATCGGCGAGACGATGGCGTGTCGGCGAATGCCGATTCGGCGGCAAGTGTTGGGATAAGGACGAAGACTGTTATCGCAATGAGGCGGTGCATCGTTTGCTTCCGTTTTGGGATACCGTGAATTTGGCTTGTGGGGCGTCAGAACAGAGACTCAGGTGAGACGTTGGGCATCATCTTGGCAGACAGTTCCGCAATCTCAGCATTTATCTTGCGTTGCAGCTTCCATCTCCGTGCTAGACCTGCGGCGTTCCAGTCCTCGGCGTACTTCGCCTCGACAATTCGTCGTGCCTCGAAATTTACTCCACCGACAACGTTCGAGTGACCGTTT